>DAHUZH010000009.1 GCA_027306695.1 Acidobacteriaceae bacterium | reverse complement strand
CGATCATCCAGCGAACCGAAAAACTTTTGCACGCCTCGCATCAACCCTCGCGCTTGCAGGGCCACGCGTCCGTCATGACCATCTACATCGGCGAAAGCGACCGCTGGAATGGCCTGCCGCTCCATGAGGCGTTGGTGGATGCACTGCGCTCAAACGACATTGCGGGCGTCACCGTCACGCGCGGCATCCTTGGCTATGGAGTGAAGAAAGAAATCCATAAGGAACGCGCCTTCCATCTCTCGTCCGACCTTCCCATCATGCTGTCCATCGTCGATACGCGCGAAAAAATTCAAAAGCTGATGCCTCTGTTGGACCAGATGGTCGAGCAGGGTCTGATTGTATTCTACGACGCGGACATTGTCAGCTATGCTCACCGCACACTGGTCATGAGCGAGGATAAAGCATGAAAACAGAATCCAACGCGCAAATGCTGCAAATCTATTTTGGCGAACAGGACCAATGGCAGCGAAAGCCCCTGTATGTGGCCCTCATTGAAGAATGCGTTGCGCTGGGAATTGCCGGGGCAACCGTATGCCGAGGCATTGCAGGCTTCGGGGCCAGCTCTACCATCCATCGCTCCAGCCTGTGGTCCTTCTCGAAGGATGCGCCCATCCTGGTAACTATCGTCGATACGCCAGAACAGATTGCAAAACTCACACCCTCCCTGCAACGCATGGTGACGGAAGGGCTCGTGGTCCGCAGTTCCGTTCAGGCTGTTCGTTACCAGCGCGATACGCCGCCACCGTCGGCCCGCGAGTAGAGGCGGGAGTTGTGGCCGCTATATGATGGAACACATGGGCGACAGCGGCCTCGAACTCCGCGAACAGATTCTGCGGCTCACCGAGCGCTATTTTGATGAACAATTTCGCCCTCAACCCTTCGTGCCCGGCCAATCGGCAGTGCCTGTTGCCGGCAAGGTCCTCGACGCCGCCGACCTGCGCAACCTGATTGATGCATCTCTCGACTGCTGGCTCACCACCGGCCGCTTCGCCGCGCAGTTTGAGCGGCAGTTCGCCCGCTACTTCAACGTGCGCGGCGCATCACTCGTCAACTCCGGCTCCTCGGCAAACCTGCTCGCATTTTCTTCCCTCACTTCACCCAAGCTCGGCGACCGCCGCCTGCATCCGGGCGATGAGGTCATCACCGTCGCCGCTGGCTTTCCCACCACAGTCAATCCCATCATTCAAAATCGCTGCGTGCCGGTCTTCATCGACATCACCGTTCCCACGTATCAGGCCGACGTCACGCAGCTAGAAGCCGCTCTCAGCAGCCGGACGCGCGCCATCATGATCGCCCACACCCTCGGCAATCCTTACGAACTGGATCGTGTCGCAGCGTTCGCCAAGCAGCATGGCCTGTGGCTGATCGAAGACAGTTGCGACGCGCTGGGGGCCACCTATAAGGGCAAAAAAGTCGGCACGTTCGGCGACCTCGCGACCGTTAGCTTCTATCCCGCGCACCACATCACCATGGGCGAGGGGGGTGCGGTGCTCACTAATTCTCCGCTGCTCAAAACGCTCGTCGAATCCTTTCGCGACTGGGGCCGCGATTGCTGGTGCGAGCCGGGCAAAGACAACACCTGCGGCAAGCGCTTCGACTGGCAACTCGGCGAGTTGCCCTGCGGCTACGACCACAAATATACCTATTCGCATATTGGCTACAACCTGAAAATGACCGACATGCAGGCCGCGATAGGACTGTCGCAACTGGAGAAGTTGCCGGATTTCATCGCGTCGCGGCGAAGAAATTTCCTTCATCTCTATCAAGGCTTGAAGTCGCTCCAAGATGTTCTGGCCCTCCCCGAAAGCACACCCGATGCGGAGCCAAGCTGGTTCGGATTTCCCATCGCAGTCCGCGAAAATGCCCCGTTCAACCGTGCGGAAATCATTCGCGAACTGGAATCCAAACGCATCGGCACACGACTGCTCTTCGCAGGCAACCTGGTCCGTCAGCCTGCCTATGAGGATGTAGAGTTCCGAGTGATTGGCGATCTGAAAAATACTGACTTCGTTATGCGCAATGTTTTCTGGATCGGCCTCTATCCCGGACTTACAGAAGAAATGCTGAATTATATGATCGAGACTTTGAAGGCTTTAGTGTCTAACAAAAGAAGATAGCTACCTATATCAATCTCTTATGCATCAAACTTTCTCTTGCAAGCTATCGGCATTGAAATATACGAATGTATTGATTTTCGATAATAGGTTCATGCGACCATACCCAGCTTGTTCGATCTTGCCATGCTGGATCGCTTGCACGAACTACCAAGGCATCAATAGATAACTTGGCGCATAGAGGATGGATATCGTATGCGCCAGGCCGATTGAATAAATTTGCAAGAACCGCCTGAACCGGCAGGCACGCGCTGGTGCTTCCACCAAACTCTGTTCCGCAATCTGGAAATCCATCGACAGATTGAAATTTTGTGTACATCAGTAACGATATGTAGTCGGCGGTCATGGGATTGTACTGCACGATAGAGTTCGCAGAAACCACCCGGTCAAGCTTTTGATATGCCTGTCTTACATGGAATAAATCTCTTCCTACATTGGGTGGCGGTGGCAGCCAATCGGCTGGCTGCGCAATCCAGCCACGATCATCCAGCATAGTGTAGGTGCGCAATATCCCCAGGCTGTAAATCGTTCCCATGCATCCTAATACCAAGGTAGAAAACGCAACCGTATTCTTCGCATTCAATAAATTGGCCACCTTGAATGGTCTGGAAAAGAGCCAGCGATCTATATATTCCGCGCCCCACAGCAACAAGACAAATTGCGCGATCATCGCGCTGCGAAATCCAAGGTCGTTATTGCTTATGACTGAGGATCTTACAAACGTTATGACAAACATACTGGCAGCCAATAAATACCATGACGCTATTTCAGCTTCATTCCGGTTTGATCGATCGCGTAAGTCCCGCTTAAGTCGAAACCACCCAACGATGGCAAAAAATCCGAACTCCAAAATATATACCGCAAGCAGTCCAAAAGGAAATAGCAAAAACGGATGTGAGAACCCCCTTACCTTCAAAAAATATGGCGTGCTCAAAAAACTGGGAAGCTCTCGAAGCCCGAACTGAATGAACCTTGCGCTTCCGGCCCCAGAAGATGCCCCACCGTCGACAGTTGCCCCCGCAATAGCTCCCGAAGATAGTAGGTCGTGCAAATAAGGTAAAGAGATAGCAATTGTGAGGCAGCCTGTACTTAGATAAAGGAGGAAATCCGAGAACACTCGCTTATAGAGAAACCTCAAGCTCCAACAGCAAAGAAAAATTGCGAATGTAAATGTGACATATACAGACAAACCAGCGGCAACAGCAAATGCAAGCGCAGCAAAAAAACATGCCAGCATGCGCATTTTGAACGATGGATTTTGTCCGTCTTCTTTTCTTCGGAGCGACCACAAAACAAGAAAACCAATAAGGCAAGCGACGAGAGCAGCTACATGATGTGGGGCCCAGATAAGCGCATCCGTCCAAGATGTAATCTGAACCGGGTCCCACCATTCCATATCTCCAGCGATGCTCTTGGTACGCAGGAATTCATAAGCGGTGGGAACAATATCCAGGCCTGTAACATACAACAATAAAATTCCTAAAATAGACCTTCTTCTAAGATTATTTGTAGTTCCGAAAAAGTCTTTGAGATAGATAGGAATGAGTGCCATGAGACAAATGCCAGCCCAAGCGGAGCTTCCATACAGTACATATCTGGCATCAATATGTGCGAGGCGTGCCGGATAACTACATAAAACATACCAATAATAGTAGTACCGTGAAGTAGGCGCGAATCCCAGATAGCAAAATGGATTGGTCGGTGGTGGCCCGGATCGCAGCGCGGAACGCACGAAAGCGACTCGTACTGCATGGTCCCATACGGTTGTGCTGACGTAGAGCCTGCCGCACCATTGAATATCGACCAGGGAAATTACCACTACGAGCATCCAAAGAATGGCAATCCCGATGGCCATCTTCGTCGTGACGGGAAGCTTGCGGGGACTGGCTTGCCTCTGCCGGAACCATTGAATGGCGACATGAAGAAACAGCCATGCAGCAGAAAGTAAAAAACACCATAGTAGGAACCTTGCGGGCACATAGCGACCTACCAGATTAACCACCATGATGGAGATAACAATGGAAAATGGAAGGCTAAGCAGAATTTTTTCTGTAGCTGATCTTCCGCGAAATCCCATCACATTGGATGCCAGGCCGAAGCAATATCCGGGAGCACATAGAAAAATTGCAAATACCGGGATGGCCGCTATAGTGCCGGCTATGTCCTGCAACGTGTAGTTATGGATCGACGACATTCTACAGGAGGAACCTCGGTCCGCTAATTCAAGGAAGGTTTTGCTTAAAATCTATCGTAGTATATACACGAGAAGCGTCAGGAAAGATTCGCTCACAAAAAAGCAGCGCACCTGCTGTCGGCTACATTGCTCTGAATCGATTCAGAGCCGGAGACATCCATGAAGGCAATCATCCTGGCAGGTGGGCTTGGGAGCAGGTTGGCGGAGGAGACCTCGCTACGGCCCAAGCCGATGGTGGAAATCGGCGGCCGGCCCATCCTGTGGCACATCATGAAGATTTATTCGCACTATGGCATCAACGACTTCATCATCTGCCTTGGCTACAAGGGCTACATGATTAAGGAATTCTTCGCCAACTATTTCCTCCACTCCGCAGACGTCACCGTAGACTTGCAACAGAACAAAATCGAGACCCACGCCACCCACTGCGAGCCCTGGCGGGTCACGCTGATCGACACCGGCGCCGACACCATGACCGGCGGCCGCGTCAAGCGCGCGCTGCCCTACCTGGGCGACGACGAAGAGTTCTGCCTGACCTATGGCGATGGCGTTGCCGACATCGACATCTCCAAGTTGCTGGCGTTCCATCGCAGCAGGAAAACACTCGTCACGCTTACGGCGACACAGGCCGTCGGCAAATTCGGCGCGCTCGAAATCGCCAGCGATGCGCAGGTCACTTCGTTTTCAGAAAAACCAAGGGGCGATGGCCGATGGGTCAGCGGCGGCTTCTTCGTGCTCTCCTCAAAAATCGCCCCTTACATTAAAGATGATTCCACTATCTGGGAGCGCGACCCGCTGGAGACGCTGACCCGCGAAGGACAGGTCTCCGCCTATCAACACCATGGCTTCTGGCAGCCAATGGACACACTGCACGACAAAAATCTGCTGGAAGATCTCTGGGTGAAAGGCCCCGCGCCATGGAAGATCTGGTGAGCACGTTCTGGCAGGGCCGCAAGGTGCTGTTGACCGGGCATACCGGCTTCAAAGGAGGCTGGCTCGCGCTCTGGCTGCAACAACTTGGCGCGGAGGTCCTCGGCTATGCACTCGCACCGCACACCACGCCCAATCTGTTCACCGCCGCGAATGTCGGCAATGACATGACCTCTGTTATTGGCAATCTCAGCGACCTGGCCCGCATGCAGGAAGCAATGCATAGCCATCGTCCGGAGATTGTCTTTCATCTCGCAGCGCAGTCGCTGGTGCGCGCTTCGTATCAAGACCCCATCGGCACGTATGAAACGAACGTGCTCGGCACGGCGAAGGTGCTGGAAGCCGTGCGCTCGTGCGACTCCGTGCATGCCATCGTTATCGTCACCACAGACAAATGCTATGAGAACCGAGAGTGGCTGTGGGCCTACCGGGAAAACGACGCGCTCGGCGGCTTCGATCCCTACAGCAACAGCAAGGCATGCGCGGAGTTCGTCGTCAGCGCGTATAGAAATTCTTTTTTTCATCCTGCAAATTACGAACAGCATGGCGTCGCGCTGGCCACGGCCCGCGCTGGCAACGTCATCGGCGGTGGGGACTGGTCCTCGGACAGGCTGATCGCCGACATTATTCGTGCCTTCACCTCCGGGGAGATTCTGAAGATTCGTAACCCGCAGGCAATCCGGCCATGGCAGCATGTTCTGGAGCCGCTGCGCGGCTATCTCACGCTGGCGCAAAAGCTGTATGCGCATGGCACGCAGTTCTCCGGCGCCTGGAACTTCGGCCCGCATTCCACCGACGCCAAACCGGTGGAGTGGATCGTGGAACACATGGCCTCGCGCTGGGAAGCCTCTACGCCCGGAACAAAAGCACGCTGGGAGATCGACCGCGCCGAACATCCGCACGAAGCGCAAATGCTCAAGCTGGACTGGACCAAGGCAGCGCTCGAACTAGGCTGGCATCCAACGCTGTCGCTCGCAGACGCGCTCGACATGACGCTCGACTGGCACAAGGATGTGCAGGCAGGCGAAGATGCCCGCGCAAAATGCCTTGCTCAATTGAATGCGTACACGGAATAGCCTGTGTTGCGCAATGGATGACAAAAAAATCTTACTAACAGAGCGTGTTGCATCTATACTCCTCGCCATGGAAACGCAGCGCTCGCGTCTGGTGGTATTCCTGCTTCTGGGCATTTTTGTCTCTTCCATAGAGGCGCAGAAGACCTCCGAATGGTCAACATATGGGGGCAACTTAGCGGGTCAGCACTATTCTCCACTGCGGCAGATCGATCGCCGGAATGTTAAGAATCTGAAGGTTGCCTGGATATTCCATACCGGCGTTTTCAAAACGGCCGGAGCTGCAAATACTCGCGCCGCGTTTGAAGCAAACCCTGTCATTTGGCGCAGCACTCTCTACTTAAGCTCGCCATTTGACCAAGTATTTGCTGTCAACGCTCAAAGCGGGAAGGATCTCTGGTCGTTCGACCCCAAGATTGATCGAAACGCCACCATAGACATCGTCACGTCGCGTGGAGTAGCACTCTGGCATTCCCCAAAGCGCAGCAGAGGATCGGCGGCCTGCGACAATCGAGTGTTTATAGCGACTCTGGATGCACGTCTGCTTGCGATCGATGCCCTTACCGGGCGGCGTTGTGACGACTTTGGCTCCCACGGCTCGATTGATCTTGCCAAGAGCATTCACTTGCAAGATAAGACATGGTATGAATTTACCTCGCCACCGACAGTAGTAGGGAATGTAGTGGTTCTGGGTTCCTCGGTTGGAGATAATCAGGCTGTCGAAGAGGCATCGGGTGCAGTGCGCGGCTTCGATGCTCGAAGCGGCAAACTTCTGTGGAGTTGGGAACCGCTGCCTTGGGCACAGAGCCAACACCCCCGCACAGGCGCGGGCAATGCATGGTCTGTCATCGCGGCCGATCCAGAACACGGGTTAGTTTACGTACCGACAGGAAGTCCAAGTCCAGATTTTTACGGCGGCTATCGTCCGGGAGATAACCGCGATGCGGATTCCGTGGTAGCTCTGGAAGCTGAAACCGGCAAGCGCGTGTGGGGCTTCCAGACTGTGCACCACAACATCTGGGACTATGACGTAGCGGCCGAGCCAGTGTTGTTTACGTTTCGTAATCAAATTCCTGCCCTTGCGATTGCAACCAAGACGGGCATGGTATTCGTGCTGAACAGATTGACTGGACAGCCGCTCTATCCCATTTACGAAAAACCGGTGCCGCAGTCGGATGTGCCTGGCGAAAAAACTTCGTCTACGCAACCATTCTCTAGCTTGCCCGACCTTGCGCCTCTTACATTCACAGCAGATCAGGTATCGGGCGACAATGAGAAAGACAGAAAGTTCTGCCGCGATAAAGTTGCGGCACTTGTCAATCAAGGAATTTTTACGCCGGTCTCGACTAAGAGCACGCTACTGTATCCGGGGAGTACAGGTGGGGTCAATTGGGGGTCGCCTGCCGTTGATCCAGACACTAATGTCCTCTTCGTCAACACGAACCAGCTCGCATTCGATACTCGTCTGGTTCCTCGCAGCGAAACAGGCAGTGACATTGCATCTCGCATCCGCCGCAAATGGAACAAGTGGATGCTGTATTGGAAGCCTGCTACAAACCTGCCCGCAGAGCAGCGTTTTCGCGCACCTGACAGTGCTGGGCAAGAGCTGAGCGTGCAGGCGGGAACGCCTTATCTCATATTTCGCGAACCACTCTTAGGTCCGAGTGGACTGCCTTGTACGCCTGAGCCCTGGGGCGAAATGGTGGCACTCAACTTAAACACTGGCAAGAAGCTCTGGTCTCAACCACTGGGGACAATGATCGCCGGTCAGCACACGGGGTCGGCTAGTCTGGGAGGCCCGATAATCACCGCAGGCCGTCTGGTCTTCTCGGCGGCGACGATCGAGCCTTACCTGCGGGCCTTTGATCCAGATACAGGGCATGAACTCTGGCGCGGCTCCATCCCGGGGCCTGCGCAAGCGACACCGATGACGTATCAAATCGGTAAACGCCAGTTTGTGGTGATCTGTTCCGGTGGAAGTGCATTTGCAGGAGGCGCACTGGGAGATTCAGTGGTCGCGTTTGCGTTGCCGGAGACCCCAAAGCGTCAGAAGTGCAAATACCTTGATCGGCGATGAAAATCATCTTTTATCCAGCGGCTCCTGCGGTGGAAACTCAAAATTTACGCGCTCGCGTTCCACCGCGAAGGGCCGATGCTGGATCTGCGTATGAATGGCGCCGATATACTCCCCCATCACTCCCATAAACACCAACAGAATGGAGCTGACGAAGAACATCCCGATCACCACCGGCGCGATGCCCACGGAAAAACTTTGCCAGAACAGCAGCTTGTACACCAGGTACGTCAGCCCGATGAGAAACGACACCAGAGCACCGCCGAAGCCTGTAAAGGTCATCAGCCGCAGCGGCACTTTGGAATGGTTGATGATGCCCAGCATGCCGTAGTCATATAGCGTGTAGAAATTGTTTTTTGTGATGCCGCGTTTGCGCCCGGGCTGGTCATAGTACAGCTTCTTATGCGGCAGGCCGATCTCGGCAATCATGCCCCGAAAATACGGGTACGGGTCGCCGAAGGACTTGACCAGATCGACCACGCGCCGGTCGTACAGGCCGAAGCCGGTAAAATTCTCAAACGTTTCAATCGACGACAGCCGGTTCACCAGCGCGTAATAGCGCTTGCGAATCCAGAACATCAGCGGGTTCTCCTCGCTGGTGCGCTTGATGGCCAGCACCATGGAGTAACCTTCCTCCCAGCCATGAATCAGGTCCGCGATCATCTCCGGCGGGTCCTGCATGTCGGCCACGATGCCGATGACGGCGTCGCCCTGCGCCTGCCAAAAGGCGTGCATAGGCGAGCGGACATGGCCGAAGTTGCGCGAGTTCACGATGATCTTCACGTTCGGGTCGGCGGCAGCCAGTTCCTTCAACACCGCGACCGTGCGGTCCTCCGAGGCATTGTCGATGAAGATGTGCTCGTACTTATAGCGCCCCAGCGAGGCAATCGCGTTGCGCACGCGCGTATAGATTTCGACGACGTTGTCTTCCTCGTTGTAGCAGGGGGTGATGATGCTAATGGTCTTCACGTCGCCTCGCGTCCGGGAATAACCCATAGTAACCGGGCTGCACGAATTGGATGTTGCATTTTTTGCGCTGGTGTCCTATTCCACTTCTCTCTCACCGTCGGAGACTCCCGCCGTCACATCCTGCATCGGCGCGGCATCTTCCATGGCGGCATCGCGCGCCGCATCCGCAGGCACGCGGAAGGAGAAATGCTTGTGCCCAAAGAAGCTGTAAATCGCGGCGGTCCCCATCCACAACGCACCTGCAATATACGGAGCGCTGCGCTCCAGGTGGAACCCATAGTGCAGCCCCTCCACCAGCAGGGGCAGCAGCACCAGTCCCGGCAACATGCCGCTGCCGTAAACCAGGATGCAGCGGGACCATTCCACCAGATAATTTCCCTGCGTCTTAAAGACAAAAAATTTGTAGCCGAAGTACGCAACCGTGATGTTCAGCAGGCTGGAAAATATCGAAGCCCAGATGTATCCTAAGCGCACTCTCGGCATCAGCAGCGCCGTAAACAGCGCATAGGTGCTGTACCCGAATAGCGTGTTCCACGCACCCACCATCAGATAGCGCAGAAATTGTTCCGACGGAATGTGGTCCGTCCACTTGCGGAACAATCTGTACCGCAACGATGGCTTGAGGTTACTGGAACCGTCGATCATCTGCTGGGCCAATACGAGATCCGTTTCTCTAAAAACGACTGGGGACATACGTATTTAAGATGCATGTCCCGCGTCGGCGGTAGTTTTTGCTGTGCTGCCCGAATAATGGCATGATGAGAGCGAGCGGCGGCGAGAAAGTCTCCCGCTTCCCCATCATGACAGTTTCAAAACGAGTCACCATCGGAATTCCGACGATCGATCGCAGCAAGCTGGCCATGCGCGCCGTTCAGAGCGCCCTTGCACAAACCTATCGCGACATCGAAGCGATTGTATCGGACGATGCATCGACGGACGATACCCTGGCCCGGGTCCGCGAGATTCAAGATTCCCGGCTAGTTGTGTTCGAGCAAAAGCAACGGCTCGGCCTAGTCGGGAATTTCGATTTTTGCCTGCGCCATGCCAGCGGAGAATTTTTTCTTCTGCTCGGCGATGACGATGTTTTGCTGCCCACGGCCATCGAGCGCCTGATTGGGCCCTTTACCAACCAGACAGGCTTGGTCCCTCCCGATTCTATCGGCGCGGTCTGGTGTCCCTGCCGCATTGCGGATGCGGACAGCACTCAATTCTGGAACACTGAGGCGGGTCCAGACTGCGAATCCGCAGCCTCTATGCTGGCGGCGCTGTTCGCAGGAAATCGCGGCCCGCGATTGAGCAGCATTCTGTTGCGCACGCAGGATGCCATCGCCGTAGGTGGCTATCAAACGAAGTATGGCGACCTCTGCGATATCGGAAACTGGGGCCGCGCTGCGCTTCTGCGCGATGCCGTGGTTTGCATCCGTGAGCCGCTCGTCCAATACACCAACCATTATGGAAGCACGACGAGCCAGTCCGCCGTAGAGAAATGGCAGCAGTGGGCGCGGGTCGTACATGCCGACCTACTCGTAAGCGCGCGCGCCAGTGGTGATCGAAAAGTCGAACAGTTATTAAAGTCGGCAAAGAAAAATTTCATCAGCGGCATTACGCTGACCATCCTCATTCAGACCATCGGCAAGCCTGGATGGATTCGCAATGCGCTTCTGCAATCTTTGCGTACCCCCAGCGCGATGTTCACACCCTACATGTTCCGCAGACTGCTGAAAGATGGCAGAAAGGTCTTAACGCTGTGGAACAGTTCAAAATGGCCGCATCGCACGGAAGGGTGATGCATCTATGGGCCTTGAGAAGGTCTGCCTCGGCCTTCAGGTTTTCTCAACCGGCTCAGAAGTCAGCACCCTTTCCGGCGGCACGGCGTAGGCAACCGTCTGCAGGCCGTCGCCGCAGTAGGTCCGCAGGTACATGCGATATTCCGGGCACAGAGCGCGCATCAGTAGCGGCAACCGCCAGAGGTCCTGTTGAAAATGGTACGCACAGATGGCGAGAATAGGGCGGTCACGCTCAATCACCTGGCGCGCGCCCAGCAGCGCGTCGAACTCCGCGCCCTCAATGTCCATTTTGATCATGGAAACGGGCGTGGACGCGCATAGCTCGTCGATTGGAACCAGATCGACCATCGTGCCCCCGGTATCGGAGACTTTGGAGCCAACCGTTCCTGTATCTTCAAACCGCACCGTGCCTCGATGCGCGCCGACGGCACACGAGTGCAGCCGGATTTTGCTGCGCAGACGCGGCTCCAGCGTGGCCACGTAGGCGGACAGCCTGGCGAAGGAATTGGCGTCGGCCTCCACGGCATCGATGGCGCCAAAGTTAGGCTGACGCACGATCAGGCTGCGGATCGTATCGCCATCGAAGGCGCCGCAATCGAGGAAAATATCGTCCGGCTCGACGTCAAACACATCGTCGAGAAAATACGATTCTTCCGCGGACGGCTCCGCAAGCCCAGAGGGATCGCCCAGAGCGCGCAAACGAATCTGCGTGAGATATTCCGCGCGGGAGGCATCGTCAGCCCAGAGTTCTGCCGCGATCTGAACGCGGTCTGCCTGCTCGTACAACTTGTGCGGAAGATCATACAGGAGGAACGGCAGAAATGCCTCTGGAAACCGCCACGCAATCGGGTCTGCGCTGGAGACATGGATGCATCCCAACCGTTTGAGCTGATCGAAAGTCTCGCGATACCAATGAAATTGATTGCGAATGGTGAGGAAAAACAGCGCCTCCTCGCCGAAACGCGCGGCTGCCTCGGCAGGCGGCAACACTGCCGTGCCTTGGATGCATGTGCCCCAAAGTTCGGGATTATTGTCAGAGAAAGCCAGCGGAGGTGCGCCTATGCTGCGCAATGCAGCCAAGGCCCGATGGCCCATGCTGCCCGCGCCAAACAGCACGCATCGATTGCTTTGTTCTTCTAACAGGCGGCCAAGCACCGTGCGTTCGCGCTCTTTTACGCGCGAGACAGGCTCGGCAAGAATTTCTTGCAGCGTTGCTTCCAGGCTGTCGGCAGAACAGGCTGGAGCTATCGCAAGCGCGGAATGGGGGAATTCCATGCATTGCACTCCTCATATTCTTTATTCTTTAGTCTTGTAATGGTTCCGATCTTTAGTCGTGCAGTGGTGTCACAATCATATTCGATAAGAACTCCTTCCGATCAAGGAACGGCCATAAATCTTCCAGAGGCTTGGAGACGAACGACCCATCCGGCCTTTGCGCGGAGGAAAGTCTCGGCGCGCGGCTTTCATCCGGGATGACGTGAACGTCGCAAAGCACGGGCCCCGGCGTGTCAAGCACGCGGCGCACATCACGTCGCAAATTACGCTGGTCTTCAATCACAGCGAACTGGATGCCATACGCTGCAGCGAGTTTTTCGAGACTGGGCACAGTCAGTCCGGTGCGGCCATCGCAGCCAATGCTGGCGTGGCCGAAGTAATTTTTCTGCGAGGCACGGATCGAAGCGTAGCCGTCGTTGTTTAGCACGAAAAACTTGATCGGCAGGTTGAGCCGCGCGACCGTCTCCAACTCCTGAATATTGAATTGAAAGCCACCATCTCCATCCACGCAGATCGTCTGCCTGCGTCCGGCGGCCAGACACACGGCGATCGACATGGGCAGCCCGAAGCCCATCGACCCCAGGCCGGCAGTGTGATAAATGCGCTGCCCGGTGCGCGTGGGACAGGCCAGCAGAAAAATTTCAATACCGCTGCCGGAGCTGCCCGAGACCAGTTGCTCCTCAGGCTCCGTCTCTGTCCCAATCACCTCTGCCAGATGATAAATGCTGACCTGGCTGTCCGGCTTGCGATGCTCTTCCGTCACCACCGGATAGCGATGCTTCCACTCCGCACAGCGGCCATCCCAGCAGGAACGATCTCGCGGGCGAATGGCCTCGCGCTGTCGCAGCATTTCTTGTAAAAACGCCCGGGCGTCGGCCTGGACCGGTTGCTCCATATGCGGATGCAGCTTGGAAAGCTCTGCGGCATCGATGTCCACGACCACTTTATGCGCCTCGCGGGCCAGGTTCTCCGGCGCGTAGCCGGTAATCGCGAAGTCCAGGCGGACGCCCATCGCCAGCAGAAAATCGCAGTTCTGCAGTGCGAAGTTCGCGCCTCGCGCCGCAACAGAGCCGGGCCGGCCAACGTACAGCGGCTCATCGCTCGGAACCAGATCGGCGGCGCACCATGTCGCCGCAATGGGAATATCCAACAACTGGCGCAATTCGTGAAATTCCTTTTCCGCCCGCGCCAGGCGAATGCCGTTTCCGGCAAACAACAGCGGCCGCTCCGCCAGGTTCAGCGCGGCGATGGTCTTGCGTACCTCTTCCTGTAACTGGGTGTTCGGCGTCGAGTCTTCCAGTTCCGCCGTGTCGAAGCCGGGCAACACAGCCGTGTCTTCAATCGGAGATGCCTGCACATCGAGCGGAACATCGATCCACACCGGACCGGGCCGGCCGGAGCGCGCCAGATACACGGCCTTTTCCAGATGGTAGCGAATGGTCTGTGGATCGAGCACCGTCACCGCATACTTCGTGATGGGCCGCACGATGGAAACAATGTCCACTTCCTGCACGCCAAGCTGGCGCATGCCCAACGGCTTGCCGTCCGCGTCGAACATGCGGTCGGGGCGCTTCACCTGTCCGGAAATGAACAGTACCGGCGTCGAGTCGAGCCACGCACCGGCAACCCCCGTCACCGCGTTGGTTCCTCCGGGGCCGGTCGTCACCATGGCCACGCCCAGCGCATTGGTCGCCTTCGCGTAGGCCTCGGCGCAGATGGCGCTCGCCTGCTCGTGCGAATTGCAGACCGGCTCAATCGCCGCGCAGCGAGAAAGCGATTCGTTTAGATGCATGGCGCCTCCTCCAGTCACGAGGAACACATGTTTGACGCCCTGGTCGGCGACAAACTGGACAAGATAATCGGAAAGCTTTGGCATGTTTTTTCTTGGTCCTTGCAGGTGAGCTTATAACGCGTGGGATTGCTTTCGCGCGGCCAGAATGGCGTCCACCAGATCGCGGACCGCGCCATTGCCGCCTTTATTCTTCGCGATGAATGTAGCTTTTTCGAGCACCGCCGGGCGCGCATCCGCGGGTGCTGCGGACAGGCCAGCAATCTCCAGCGCGGCCAGATCGTTGACATCGTCGCCCATAAAGCAGATCGTGCGCAGCGGAAGCTGCTGGCGCTCTGCAAACGACCGTAATGCGGCCGCCTTGTCCTGACAGCCCTTGGTAATGTCAGTCAGCTTGAACTTCGCGGCAAATCTGTCGACCAGAGGGCTGTCTTCGCCGGAGATGAGCGTCACCAGCAGCCCCTCTTTGCGCGCCAGGGAGACCCCCATGATGTCCGCAAATGAAAAGCGCTTCCACTCCTCGCCGTTCGGACCCCACCAGACGCCGCCGTCGGTCAGCACGCCATCCACATCAAGGGCGATGGCCCGGATTTCATTCATCAAACCGACGCTCCGACCCTGCGCAGCTTTTTGATGATCGGCACTTCGCGCTCATAGACGCGCTTCACGCCGTCGCCCATCGATTGCTCCACCAGGCGAATGTCGCGGATCAGCCGCGTGATGCCGTTCGGCTCCAGAGACGCCGCCTGGTCGCTGCCCCACATCGAGCGGTCGAGCGTAACGTGGCGTTCGACCGAGCAAGCGCCCAGCACCGCCGCAGCCACGCTGGAAGCAATCCCGGTCTCATGGCCGGAGTAGCCGATGGGCACGCCATAACGTTCCTTCATTTTTGGAATTGCAAGAAGGTTAAGTTCTTCGTAGTACGCGGGATACGTGCTGCAGCTATGCATCACGATCAGATCTTTTTTGCCCAGTACACTGATCGCGTGGTCGATTTCCTCATAGGTGCTCATGCCCGTCGAAAGAATAATCGGCTTGCCCTTCGCGCGCGTGTGGCGCAGCAGATGGTCGTCGGTCAGCGAGGCGGAAGCAATCTTGAAGCAGGGAATGTCGAACTCCGCCATCAGGTCCACGGAGCCTTCATCCCAACAGGAAACGAACCACGGAATCTTGACCGCCTTGCAGTAGGCGTCGATCTCCTCGAAATCATCCACGTCGAATTCGAGCGCGTGTTTCAGGTCTCCATTCGTCGCGCCAAAGGGGGTCTCGCGCGGCTTGGCCAGTTCTTCTGCGGAATACACCACTTCGACGGTGCGCTTTTGAAACTTCACGGCGTCGCATCCCGCGGCCACGGCCACGCTGATGAGGCGCTTGGCAATGTCCAGATTGCCGTTGTGATTGATGCCGATCTCAGCGATGACATAGCAGGGCTGCCCATCGCCAACAAGTTTTTTACCAATTTTTACTGCGCCAGTTTCTGGAGTCATCTCCATACCCCTGTCTTATTTTGGAACTATGCATTAAAAAATAACACCATAGCCATCTATTCATAGATGCATTTTAGGTTTATAGCGAAACTGGCAAAAAACGGAGATACAGTATGAATAGGACTGATCGGAGCTTAGGCTGGTTCACTACTGCGGATTTTTATGGGATTCTGCCCATGCCATGACTGGCCACGAAGCTTTTTTTGAATGGCCAGGGTCCTCCGAAACAGAGGGCCCGCAATGATTCATTGGACCGTGAGGTGAACATCCCTTCAAACCAAACTTCGGCTCCAGTTCAGCCCATTGCATGCCGCGATGTGGACCACATTTTGCAGCGCACGGAACCTTTGTGGCCGGAACTGCGAGGCCGTCGAATTTTCATTACTGGCGGGACCGGATTTTTCGGCTGCTGGCTGCTGGAAAGTTTTCTCGCTGCCAACCACGCCTTGGACCTGCAAGCCCAGGCCGTTGTCCTCACTCGCTCCCCGCAACACTTTCGTCAGCGTTGCCCTCACCTGGCCAACCACTCCTCGATTGAACTGATTGAGGGCGATGTACGCGATTTCGCTTTTCCGCCTGGAGATTTCCCTTTCGTCCTCCACGCCGCCACAGAGTCGGTCCCGAAATCGACGGCCGAGCAGCCCGGCGAGATGCTTTCCACGATCGTCGAAGGCACGCGGCGCTGTCTGGAATTCGCCGAGTCTCGCCACACGCAAAAATTTCTGTTGACCAGCTCGGGAGCAGTCTACGGCTCTCAGCCTGCGGATATGACGCACATCCCGGAGAGTTACTCCGCCGCTCCCGGTCCGCTGCATCCAGCTTCAGAGTATGCCGAGGGCAAACGCAGGGCGGAGCAACTGTGCGCGCTCACAGCCAGCCGCAGCGGCATGCAGTGTAAGATTGCCCGCTGCTTCGCCTTCGTCGGGCCGCACCTTCCGCTGGATGCCCACTTCGCCATCGGCAATTTCATCCGCGACGCCATGCGCGGCGGTCCGATCCTCATTCAGGGTGACGGCACGCCCATGCGTTCCTATATGTATGCCGCCGACCTGGCTGTCTGGTTATGGTCCATCCTGTTCCAAGCCCCTTCGTTCCAACCCTTTAACGTGGGATCGGACCACGGCCTCAGCATTCGCGAGCTTGCCGAGGCGGTTGTATCCGCCATCCAGCCGGGGGTTGAAATCCTCGTCGCCCGGGAGGCAGTTGCTGGCGCGCCCATTCAGCGCTATGTTCCCTCCGTGCAGATGGCGAAGGAACAGCTAAACCTTACGGTAGGCATACCGCTGCTATCCGCCATTCAGCGCACCGCCGCGTGGTATGGCGGTTAACTGAGGCGCGCAGCTCTTGGATATCGTAGACAGCAGCGCCACCTACCTATCAAAAAAAACAACTACTCATTTGCCGTCGTTGCCGACACTTGGCCACCCCCTAAAAAAGTTCTTGATAAAAGTGGCGACTTCGTACTAACGTTACATATCAGTTCTAATGTTGCCGCATCCGGCAAATGAGACGCAACGTTCATTACATTTCTCTCGAACTCGCATAAAGCGCATTGTTAAAAAGATTTCATCGTGTGTGGCCCATTTGGATTTCGCCTTTTAACCGGCCACTCATATTCCTCTAATAGATCTGCAATATGTTTGTTGTCTGGTTGTAAAGAACGTAAATTTCTTAAGTTGTATTTGGGGGGTCATCATGATGCGTCTTCGATTTGCAGTTGCAACCATTGCGGTTCTTTTCGTTTCCAGCTACGGGGTCGCCCAAAACGCGGTTTCGACCGGCGCCATTACAGGCATTGTGACCGACAGCGCTGGGGCCGTCGTTCCCGATGTCCAGGTTGAGTTGACGAATACGGAAACCGGCATCAAGCTGACGGGCCGGACAAATGCAACGGGCCTGTACTCCTACCCCACGCTTTCCGTAGGCATTTATTCGCTTCGATTTACAGCGGCTGGCTTCAAGACGGGGTTTATCCCGTCGGTGACAGTCAGCATCGGACGCACATCCTCAGCGGGAATACAGTTGCAGGTGGGCGCCGCCAGTCAGCAAGTGACGGTGACAACCAGCAGCTCTCCATTGCTCGACACAAGCGACTCTAGCGTCAGTACAACGGTCAATCGCGACCTCATTCGCAACTTGCCGTCCAATGGGCGCAACTACACGAATTTCGTACTGCTGACGCCAAACGTCAATCAAGACGGCGATTTTGGCGATGTCAGTTTCGCCGGACAGCAAGGCAGCGGCAGTTCTGGGCTCGCCAACGGAAACGGGACGAATTCCTTTACGGTGGATGGCGCCGCAGCCAGCAGCAGCTTTTATGGCGGCGCCCGTGGCCGGACGCGCGTGCCTTATGTGTTTGGCGAGGAATCGATCCAGGAATTTCAGGTCTCGGACAACCCCTATTCGGCCGCATACGGTGGCGCAGGCTCTGGATTTATCAATACGGTCACCAAGTCCGGCACAAACACCCTTCACGGAGAAGCCTTCTATTTCAATCGCAACTCCGCCTTCGCGAACAATGACGCAATCGACAAGGCGGCTGGCCGCGCCACGCCGTACAATGTGCTCCAGCAGTTCGGCGCGAATGTTGGCGGCCCAATACGCAAGAACAAGGTCTTTTACTTCTTCGATTATGAGCAATCGCGGGACAACATGCCCATGTCGATCGTCAACACTGGCATGGCGGACCTGGACGTGACCAGTTTCGGTCTGCCCGCAGGCACGGTGCTGCCAACGCCGAATGCGGCATTTCCGGCGGCCAGTCCGAATAGCACAAGCGCGAATGCGAATGCGAACAATCCCATCTACCTGCAGCAGGTGGCCAATGCGCTGCATGTCATTCAATCAAACCTCGGCAACGTCCCGCGCCAGCAGAACGACCTGTTGTTCTTTCCCAAAGTAGACTGGCAGGCATCCCAAAAAGACCACCTGACCTTCCACTTCAACTACAACAAATTCGATGGGCCAGGCGACGTGGTGACATATACCCCGGTTTCGTTTGGCGGCATCGAAACGATGGCCAACAATTATGTGCGCGACTACGATACCGGCGTCCACTGGACACACACTTTTGGCCCCAGCCTGCTGAATGACACGTACCTGAGTTATACGCACGACACACAGACAGACACCCCCAGCGGTCTGGCGCCGTCCCTGAACTTCCCCACAGTGGAACTGTTTTCTCCGGAGTTTTTCATGTTGGGAAATCCAGGATTTGCCGACAGCAACACTCCAGAAACCGAGTATCAATTCAACGACCATGTGACCTACGTCCATGGCCGTCATACCATCAGCACAGGGCTGGATTTCAATCATGACAGCGTAACCGACTTCGA
Source organism: Acidobacteriaceae bacterium (assembly GCA_027306695.1). Classification (GTDB taxonomy): domain Bacteria; phylum Acidobacteriota; class Terriglobia; order Terriglobales; family Acidobacteriaceae; genus JAKAAZ01. Next base: position 31,821 of record DAHUZH010000009.1, on the reverse strand, counting down.
GTACGGCAACTTTCGCGGCACCTATGCCTTTACCAGTCCGGAAAACTTCGCCCTGATGCACGAGTTGTTCTATAGCCAGAGCGGCGGCAATCCGACCTACTCCTTCAGCGTGCCGTACTTCGGTTTTTATGTTGATGACAAGTATCAGATTGCGAAGAACGTAACGCTCGATCTTGGCCTACGCGAGGATTTCCAGATATTTCCCCAGCCGGCTGAAAATCCGGCCTTCCCGCAGACGGGCAAGTTCCCAAATGAGTACCGACGTATTGCTCCCCGTTTCGGATTTGCCTGGTCTCCGTTCGCGAAAACGGTCGTACGCGGCGGCTATGGTGTGTTTTACACGGACCTCAGCGGAGTCAATTATGAGGGATCTGCGCTCGCCAACGGGCTGGCAAGCCAGCAGTCCAGCGTGTTCTTGTTTCAGCCGCCGATCAATGCGCCAACGTTTCCAAACCAAATCAGCAATGCGAGCCTGTTCGCAGCATCGCCCAACATTTCTGTATTTTCGTCGAGCTTAGTCCCACCGACCATACTGGAAAGCAACCTGCAGATTGAGCAGGCGATCGACAATCAAACAACTTTTAGCCTGGGAACTGTCTGGTCGCATGCGAACCACCTGATCGCTTCGAGTGCCTACGACATGAATCTAATAAAGCCAACCGGGACGACGACGTACATCGTTTGTCCGAAAGATACACAGGAAACGGCCAGTTCCTGCACTGGATCGACCTACGTTGGGCCGAATCTCGACAGTGGTCTGTTGACTGAGGGAGCCATCAATCCCAACCTGGGGCAAATCAACGCCCTCATCAGCCCTGGCCATAACAATTACATTTCTATGATCTCGCAACTGACCCGGCGCGCAAAAAACGGTCTTTCAGTGCTGACTTCTTTTACCTGGGCCAAGAACATAAACTCCAATGGAGTCGATTTCAACAATCAGTTCGATTTTTCAAATACGCATGGACCGTCCAATCTCGATCAGCGAATTCGCTTGTCCATAGCGGCCGTGTATCAGCCGGTGACAACCGGTATCAGCAACCAGACCCTGCGCAGGTTGGCGGAGAACTGGATCGTCAGCACGGTGACGCAGTTTAACTCAGGACGCCCGTACACCGGTACGCTCAACGCTGCCTGTACCGGACCCAACCTGCAAAATTGTAACGGCGCAGGCGACAACCTGAATGACAGCGCATTCAACGAATCGACGAGCAATACGGCGCTCGGCATCGCCGGGGTCGGCCCGTCTCCCAATCTTGGGTATAACTCATTCTACGGGCCATGGATCGATGAAGCGGACGCCAGTATCGAGCGCCGCTTTATGATCCACGGAGACCAGTACATCGCGATGACTGCACAGGTCTTCAACTTGACTAACCATCAAAACTACTTTGTGCAGGCCCAGGCCGGAGTGCAAACGCTCCAGTACAACCCGGTCGGCAACAATTGCGGCGATGGCGCGTCAGCCAACCAGACTTGCTATCTGATTCCAAACACGGTGTCGCAAGCCTCTACCAGCCCCTTCGGCCAGTTGGAATCGATCGACCAGTTGAACCCTCCAAGGGTTTGGCAGTTTTCCGCCCGCTACACGTTCTAATCTAGAATGTCCATGCCCGTCTCAGTCGATACTGAGGCGGGCACTCAAGTCCAAACCGCGTATTTTATGACCGAAAAACCCTCCATCTCCATTCCCGAATGCATTCGCAAGACCCGCGATGGCAAACCGCTCAGTGCGGCTGAAATAGCAAGACTGGTGCGTGGCGCATCCGATGGCTCCATCCCTGATTATCAACTGTCGGCATGGCTGATGGCCGTGACTTTACGCGGCCTTACCCCTGCGGAGTTGCAATCTCTGACCAGCGAAATGCGCAACTCCGGCGAGCAGTTCGACCCCTCGCCCTTGGGAAAATTTGCCGTCGATAAGCATTCGACCGGCGGCGTCGGCGATAAAACATCTTTTATCGTTGCGCCGATTGCAGCCGCTGCCGGGCTTCTCGTCCCCATGATCAGTGGCCGAGCGCTGGGCCACACCGGCGGCACGCTGGACAAGCTGGAGTCCGTCCCCAATCTGCGTACCCGCTTCAATCTGGAGGGAATGTATCGCATCCTGGAGCGCGTTGGGGTCTGCATTGTCGGGCAGAGTGAAACCGTCGTGCCCGCCGACCGCAAACTTTACGGACTGCGCGATGTGACAGCCACCGTGGAAAACCCGGACCTGATCTGCGCTTCCATCATGAGCAAGAAACTGGCGGCTGGACTGAACGGCCTGGTGCTCGATGTAAAGAATGGCTCCGGCGCGTTCCTGAAATCGAATGCGCTTGTCGAATTTCTGGCGGCGCTGATGGTCTCCACCGGCGAAGCTGCGGGCACACGCACCGTTGCATTGCTGACAGACATGAGCCAGCCGCTTGGCCGGATGGCAGGGAATGCCGTGGAAATTATCGAATCGGTGTCCATCCTGCGGAACGAACGGCATGCATTGAATGAAGACCTGCGCACGCTTTGCATCACTCTCGCCGCGTGGATGCTGTTTCTTGGAGACGCTGTAAAGACTGTAGAAGCAGGCGAAGCAGTTGCTGCCAATATGCTGGCGACGGGCGATGCGTATGAAGTCTTCTGCAAGATGGTGAATGCGCAAGGCGGCGATCCGCGTTCCCTCGAAGACCCTGAATCCCTGATGAAGAATGCGATTCGCACGAAAGTGCGCGCCATGCGCAGAGGATACGTGGCGCAAATGGATTGCGAAAAAGTTGGCTGGGCGGTGCAGCGTCTCGGCGCGGGTCGCGAGCGCGCGGAAGATGCCGTGTCCGCCGTCGCTGGCCTGGAGATGCACGTCAAACTTGGCGGCGAAGTGCGCTCCGGAGAACCGCTCTGTACTCTGTTTGCGGAAGATGCGAATCGCTTTCCAGAGGCAGAACGGTTGCTGCAGGAAGCCATCGTAATTGACGAAGCAGCACCCCCGAAAAGAACCCTGATCGGGAAAATTATTACCAAAGATAATTATCAGGAGATACTCGCGCGGCCTCGGCCTGCCTCCGCCTGAGAAATAAACCGGGTTCCGCAAAAAATATTCGTCCTCGGCTCCGCGCGACTATAACTGATAGCAATTCAAGAACCTGCGTAGAAAATTTTCTGGAGGCAACCGACTTGGGCCGATGGACTGGAATTCTGGGCTTGCTGCTGATGCTGGGGCTGGCCTACATTTTTTCCAACAACCGCCGCGCCATCCGCTGGCGCACCGTCGCCTGGGGCCTCGGCCTTCAAGTTGTGTTTGCCTTTTTGGTTCTGCGCTGGAGCATCGGCGAAAGAATCATGCGTCACGCCGGAAATGGCGTCAATACACTGCTGGGCTACTCCTACGCTGGCTCGCAAATGGTCTTCGGCACGCTCGGCATGAAGCATTCCCCGCAGGGCATGATCTTCGCCTTTCAAGCGCTGCCGACCATCATTTTCATTTCGGCCTTTTTTGCGCTGCTGTATTACATCGGCGTCATGCAGCGGTTGATTCGGATTTTTGCGCACTTGATGCAGAAGACCATGAAGCTCAGCGGCGCGGAAAGCCTGAACGTTGCCGCCAGCGTCTTCATGGGGCAGACGGAAGCGCCGCTCACCATCCGCCCATTCCTGCCGGACGCCACAAACTCCGAACTGATGACGATCATGACCAGCGGCATGGCGCACGTTTCCGGCGGCATGATGGCCGCCTACATTTTGTATGGAATTTCCGCGCAGCATTTACTGGCCGCCGTCATCATGACTGCGCCGGGAACGATTTTGATCTCCAAAATGCTGGTCCCGGAAACTCAAGTCCCGGCGACCGCCGGCCATGTCCACATGCCCCCCAATGAAGAGCACAAAGATGAAAATTTGCTGGGTGCCCTCGCGCGCGGCACGATGGACGGCGGCCGTCTGGCCTTCAACGTGGCCATCATGCTCATCTCATTCCTGGCCCTGGTTGCGATGGTCAACGGCATCTTCGGCGGCATCCATCACTGGCTGGGCCTCCACCATGTTCCCTTCCCATCCAGCCTGAACGCGGTCCTTGGTTTTTTTCTTGCGCCCATTGCCTGGCTGATCGGGATTCCGTGGCACTCCGCGCCGCTGGTCGGCAACTTATTGGGTACGCGCCTGGTCATCAATGAGCTGGTTGCTTATTCCTTCCTAGGCGCGCAGAAGTCCATGCTGGACCCGCGCTCCTTTACCATCGCAACCTTTGCGCTTTGCGGTTTCGCCAACATCAGCTCCATCGGCATTCAGATTGGCGGCATCGGCGCGCTGGCACCCAATCGGCGCAACGATCTGGCCCGTCTGGGGCTGCGCGCGCTGCTTGCCGGAACCATGGCCAACTTAATGTCTGCCGCCATCGTCGGAATCTTGATCTGGAGCAAATAGCGGAAAATTAAAGCGGATTTATGATGGCTGCACCCACAGTATTGTCATCCCGAGCGGAGCAGAAGCAGTGGAACTGCATCTGCGAAGTCGAGGGACCTGCGGTTCACTTGCTGAATTGGTAGACAAACCACAGGTTTCTCGACTGTCGCCGCAGCGACCCGCGGCGAACTCGCTCGAAATGATAAATAGCTTTGCGGATGCAGCAATCTTGAAGTGGTTATAGAAGCACCCTATTCGCCGTAAGGGACCCAGATATTTTTCACCTGCGTGGCATGGCACAGAAACATCCGGCCCTCCGCCTGGTGCGGATCGAACCAATCGAAGGCGCGTCCCTCATTGGTCCATGTCTGCTTCAGATTTCCAATCGAGGCGGCCTTCACCCGCGCCGATCCCTCTGCATCGCCGAAGTACCACACGGCATCCACGTTATCGTGTTCAGCTAAAACTTTACTCAGCTCTGCCGACCGGCCCGCAACCAGATTGACGACGCCTCCCGGAAGATCACTGGTGTCGAAAAGCTGGTAGAGGTCGCCGATCACCAGCGGATATTTCTCCGATGGAACTGTGACCACGGTATTGCCCATGGCAATCGCTGGCAGCACCAGAGACAGCAGCGCCAGCAGCGGCGCTTCCGGCGGGCATACAACGCCAAAGACGCCAATCGGTTCCTGCATGGCCAGCGTCACATTGCGCATCGGCGGCGTGTGCACCGAACCTTCAAACTTGTCCGCCCACGCCGCGTAGGAGAAAATCCTCTCGACTGCGACAGACGTTTCTTTCTCCGCTTGTTCGTGGCCCACTACGCGGGCAAGCGCATGGGAAATCTCTTTGCGGCGTTGCGACAGGTTCTCGCCCATGTAGAAGAGCACCTGCGCGCGATTATGCGCAGTGGCTTTCGCCCAGCCCTGGGCGTTGCTGGCCGCTTCCACCGCATTGCGGATGTCTTTCCTGTTTCCCAGCGGAGCTTCGCCGATCGGCGATCCATCGGCTGCGTAAACTGGGAAGCTGTAACCGGAATCGGGTCGCGCCTGTTTGCCGCCGATATATTGCTTGACGGTGCGGTCCAAGCCCATGTCAGCAAAAGATGCGACACTGCTTTCCGCTTCTTCCATGTGCGACTCTTCTGTAACTGCATCAGTTACAGAAGCAAGCATCGGTGCTTTCTCAAACCACTTCGGCGCCAGATATTCGTACATTCCTTCGCGTCCGCCTTCGCGTCCGAAGCCGCTTTCGCGATAGCCTCCAAAACCGCAGGCAGCATCGAAGAAATTCGTGCCATTTACCCAGACCACGCCCGCCTTCAGACGCGAAGCCACATCCAGCGCAACGTTGATGCTTTCGCTCCACACGCTGGCGGCCAGCCCATAGGCGGTATTGTTCGCCAGTTCGACCGCTTCACTCAAAGTGCGAAAGCTCATCGTGACCAGTACCGGCCCGAAGATTTCCTCCTGCACCACCATGGAAGAAGGATGCACATTCGTCAGCAGCGTCGGCGGAAAATACAGGCCGCGCTCTGGCAGTGACGATGTCGGCTGCCAGCACACGGCCCCGTCCTGCACGCCCTGGTCCACCATGCGCCGCATCCGTTCCAGTTGCACCGGCGCGACGATTGCGCCAATGTCCACGGCCTTGTCCAGCGGAGCACCTACACGCAGCGTCTCCATCCGCGCGCGCAGTTTTGCAATCATCGTCTCGTATACACGCTCCTGCACCAGCAGACGCGATCCCGCGCAACACACCTGCCCCTGGTTGAACCAGATGCCATCGACGACTCCTTCGACGGCGCTATCCAGGTCGGCATCGTCGAAGACGATAAACGGCGATTTACCGCCCAACTCCAGCGAAAGTTTTTTTGCCGTCGAGGCCGTCGCCTTGCGAATGGCACGCCCCACCTCTGTCGATCCGGTAAATGCGATCTTGTCCACATCGGGATGCGCCACCAGTGCTTCTCCGGTGCGGCCATCGCCTGTAACGATGTTGACCACGCCTGCGGGCAGCCCAATCGCCTGGCAAATTTCGGCGAAGGCCAGCGCGGTCAACGGCGTGTACTCCGCCGGTTTCAACACCACGGTGTTTCCCGCAGCCAGTGCTGGAGCGATCTTCCACGCCAGCATCAACAGCGGAAAATTCCACGGAATGATTTGCCCGACCACGCCGCACGCGGAATAGCCGGGAAATTCCTGTTCCAGCAACTGCGCCCAACCAGCATGGTGATAAAAATGCCGCGCAACCAATGGGATGTCGATATCGCGGCTTTCGCGGATGGATTTGCCATTGTCCATCGTCTCCAGCACGGCCAGCCGGCGGGAATGCTTCTGCACCTGCCGCGCCATGGCGTACAGAAAACCAGCGCGAGCATGCGGTGTCAGCGCCTGCCATGGTCCAAGCGCCTGGCGAGCAGCCTGCACGGCGGCATCGACGTCCGCTGCATCGCCCTGCGCGACAGTGGCGAGCACCTCGCCCGTGGAAGGATCGGCCGTCTCAAAAAACCCGCCCGCTACCGGCTGCCGCCAGTCGTCCCCGATGAAGTGTCCGAACTTGCGACCGTGCTGTTCCAGCCAACGCAACGATTCTTTCGCGTCTTCGAGGGCCGGCCCGTATTCCATCGTTTCGTAGGTTTCAAGAATGCTCATTTTGGCTGCTCCGTCTTACGCGAGGGGTTGACGATAATTGGCGGAGTACCGCCCGGTAACGTAGTGCTCCAACTGGCGCTCAATGTCGGTCAGCATGCCGCTGGCACCAAAACGAAACAACGATGGCTCCAGCCATGGCCGCCCCAGCTCGTCCTTCATCAGGAACAGCCACTCCATCGCCTGCTTGGCCGTGCGCACGCCGCCTGCCGCCTTAAATCCTACGGCCATGCCGGTCTGCTGTGTATAACTGCGAATCGCGCGCGTCATCACCAACCCGACGGGCAGCGTGGCATTGACAGTCTCTTTGCCGGTCGAAGTCTTGATGAAGTCCGCACCCGCCATCATCGCCACCATGCTGGCGCGACCCACGTTCCGCAGCGTCATCAGGTCGCCCGTCGCCAGAATTACTTTCATGTGCGCGGAACCACATGCGTCTTTGAACGTGGCAACCTCGTCATACAGCGCCTGCCACTCGCCACCCAGCACATGCGCGCGCGTAATCACCACGTCGATCTCCCGCGCACCCGCTTCCACGGAACGGTGGATCTCCGCAACGCGTTCGGCCAGGGGCGAAAGACCCGCTGGGAATCCCGTAGAAACCGCAGCCACGGGAATCTTCGTCCCTTCCAGTGCGCGCACCGCTGTCTCCGCGAATGCGTGATATACGCACACTGCGCCGACGGTCAGGCCGAGTTCCTGAATCTTCAAATGTTCCACCAGGCTGGGCTTCAATGGCTGGCGCGCCTTGGCGCACAGACGGCGCACACGTTCCGCAGTGTCGTCCCCAGCAAGCGTAGTCAGGTCCGTGCAGGCAACGGCGCGCAACAACCATGCTGCCTGCCATTCTTTTTTCACCGTGCGCCGTGTGACCAGCGTTTGCGCGCGACGCTCGATGGCGCTGGTATTGGCGCGGATATCATCCACCCAATCCAGGGTCAGCGGCGTCCCGCGATTCGGCGCGGGCTGCGTGCCGTCCTGTCGGATATTCTGCTCGGCCTGTTGTCCAAGGTGTCGCTTGAAGCCGCGCTCTTGAATCGTTTCAGGAGTCATAAAGACGTCCCCTTTTTTTCTGATTATTTCTGTGCTTACTCGACCGCACTGGCCACAGGTGCCAGCATCGCAGGCAGGCCCATGCGCCACCATTTTATCGCTCTTGACGAGTTCCCTGCGAGCACCCAGTTCCAATACAGCATTCCACACGTCAAACGCGAGTATCGCATCCAACCTTAACTAGCGAAATATACATTTCTTCAAACAGAGTGTCTGCTCTGGCTTGAACTGAGGTTTTTAGACCTGTCCGTACGCTAAATCCGATCCAGATACAACCTCTTCCCAAACCGGCATACATGTGTCCGAAGAAATGCAATGCCCACCACGAAAATACCCCCCTCATCCGGGCGGCAGAAGCCTGACCTCTATATTCGCCTGCTTCGTTGCGTCGCGCTTGGTTCGAGCAGCAGGCGCAGAGCTTTACATGACCAGAGTGTTTCATTTGTTATATTCTGACGCTGTTTCCGATTTCCTGTGCTCCCCAGCCGTCATAGAAATTCTGCTGCGAGAAATGACGCGCATAAGAATTCGGGCTGCATTGAAATAATTTTTATATACTTACATTTCGCATGGAGGTCTTATGAACGGACAGTCGATCGCACCTGCCACTCTCTCTTCAAAAGAAGTCGTCGAGCTGACCAAGAAGTTGAACTATGGCACATGGCGGATGCAGAAAAACTGGAACCCTCTGCATGTAGTGGACTCCGAGGGTTGTTACTTTATTGACTCCTCCGGCAAGCGTTATCTCGATTTGTCCGCCCAGCTCATGTGCGTCAACCTTGGCCACAAGAACCAGGCCGTCATCCGCGCCATCGCCGAACAGGCACAGTCACTTGCCTACATCGCTCCGTCCTACGCCACCGATGCTCGCGCCTTACTGAGCGAACTGCTGCTGGAAGTGCTGCCCGCCGGTTTGGTGAAATTCTTCTTTGCCCCTTCCGGGACGGAAGCCAACGAAGCAGCGTTCAAGATTGCACGCATGTATACCGGGCGCAGTAAGATCATCTCGCGCTATCGTTCGTATCATGGGTCGACCATGGGATCGATCGCCGCCACCGGCGATCCTCGCCGCTGGCCGATTGAACCTACGGGAAAAGGCCAAGGGACTATTTTTGCCCCGGAGGTCAACTGCTACAAGTGCCCCATCGGGCATACCTATCCCGGCTGCAACATCGCCTGTGCGAACTATATCGAGCACATGATTCAGAACGAAAGCGATGTGGCCGCGGTGCTGGTGGAACCTGTAGTTGGGACCAATGGCGTGCTCATCCCGCCGCCGGAGTATCTGCCGCGCCTGCGCGAAATCTGCGACCGCTACGGCGTCCTGCTGATCGCAGACGAGGTCATGTCGGGCTGGGGCCGCACCGGCGAATGGTTCGCTGTGAACCACTGGAATGTCAAGCCGGACATTTTAGTCACAGCCAAAGGAATCACGTCGGCCTACCTCCCGCTCGGCCTTTGCGCCACCACAGCCAAAATCGCCGCGTACTTCGACGACCATCTCTTCGCGCATGGCCACACCTATGAAGCGCACCCGCTCACGCTGGCCACGGCCATTGCCGCCATCCATGAAATGCAGCGGCTGGATTTGGTCCAGCGTTCGCGCGAGCTTGGCGTCTATCTGGGAGAAAAACTCAAGCGCCTTGCAGCGACGCACCCTTCCGTCGGCGAAGTGCGCGGTCTCGGTCTGTTCTGGGCCGTCGATCTGGTAAAAGACCGTCAGACCAGGCAGCCGCTCAACACCATGCGAGAGAAAATCGAAAGCAAGCCGCTTGTCGTCGATAAGATCGCCGCAGATATGATGCAGCGCGGCGTTTCAATTCAGGCATGGATCAGCCATCTCGTGATCGCCCCACCGCTCATCATTAACGAAGAGCAAATCGATTTCGCTGTCGATGCACTCGACCATGCTCTTGCAATCGGCGACGCTGCCACCGAATAAAAAAGATCGAGGGAGTCAGAACGTAATTGGAGTATTGATCCACAGCAGGACAGCTTCTTCTTCGGACGCATTGAACCAGCGATGGCCCATATTGCTGTCGAACCAGAAGCTGTCGCCAGCCTTTAGGATGTGGCATTCCATCTCATCCAGCCAGAACTCGATGCTGCCCTCCAGCATGTAAATAAACTCCTCGCCATAGTGGGAGTAGGCGCCATCGCTGCCGGAACTCGGCGGCACGCGAAACATCATGCATTGCAGCATCCGTGTTCCAAAGGAGAGAACTTCCATGGCGACATTGCTCTCCGTCTTCAGGACCCGGCGGTCCTGCGGACGGACCAATCGGTTGGCCCGATGCGGCAGGTCGAAGAATTCCAGTACAGTTGTGCCATAGGTTGCAGCCAAGCGCTGTAGGGTCGCAACCGATGCATTCGCGCGAGAAAGCTCGATCGCGCTGAGAAATCCGCCAGAAATCCCTGCCTGTTCCGCCGCTTCCACAATTCCCATACCGCAGCGCTTTCTCATGATTCGCAAGCGCTCTCCAAGATGCTGCTTTTCTGCGCGCTGCTGCCCGTCGCGTTGTTTCTCTGGGGCTTTTTTGCCGCTTTTCTGTCGCTTGCTCCGCGCTGCCCCTTTGCTGGGCGGGGCTTCCACCTCTGGAGAATGGTTGTCCAGCATCTGCTTGATGCCGGGCACTCCAATCTGCTTCACATCCCGCAGATACTTGATGCGCTTCAGCAATTCCAGCATTTCCGATGTGTATAGACGAAAGCGCCCGTGGCTTCGCGCAGGCGTCACCAGTCCAACGTTTTCCCACACGCGCAACGTGGAGGGGCTGACCCCAAGCACCCGCGCCGTCTGGCCGACGGTCAGAAATCCTGCCGGATAGCTCCTCGGTTTTATCGAGTTGGACTTCGTCTTTTGCGAGGGCTGTGACTGTTTTACGTTTTTCTGGCTGCGCAAAATTTCCGCCTCTTCCATTTGCCCTGTAACGAGTTGGCCGACTACATTTGCATCAGCAATTTACCACGAGAAAACGCCTTTCATTAAAACCAGCGCGTCATCAGTACCTTCTGCTCTGTGTAAAAGTACACCGCGTCCTTGCCATGGGCATGCAAATCGCCAAAGAAAGAGTTCTTCCATCCGGCGAAGGGAAAGAAGGCCATCGGTGCGGAAACCGCCATGTTCACGCCCACCATGCCGACCTCCACGCGGGTCTGGTACTCGCGCGCAGCCTTGCCGCTCTGCGTATAGATGGTCGTGGTGTTGCCGAAGTCGGACGAGTTGACCAGATCGATGGCCTCGTCCAGAGTCTTTGCCCGAATCACAGAGAGCACCGGCCCAAAAATTTCTTCGCGAGCAATCGTCATTCCAGGCTTCACTTTGTCGAAGATGGTGGGGCCAACATACGAACCCTTTGAGTCTGCACCGTTCGTCTTGCGCCCATCGCACAATGGAACCGCACCTTCTTCCACGCCCTTGTCGATGTATCCGAGGATTTTTTTCCTGTGGTCCGCGCTGATCACCGGACCCATGTCCACACCGGACTTCGATCCATCGCCAACATGCAGCGCCTGCGTTTTCTCCACCAGTAACTGGAGCAGCGGCTCGGCCACATCGCCCACAGGAACAACCACGCTTCCAGCCAGGCAACGCTCTCCCGCCGCGCCAAATGCGGAGCTGAGAATGGCGTCCACCGTCTTGGGCAGATCGGCGTCGGGCATCACGACGAGATGGTTCTTCGCGCCACCCAACGCCTGCACACGCTTTCCTTCCGCCGTGCCAGTCTGATAGACCAGCTTGGCAATCGGAGAAGACCCGACGAACGAAATCGCCTTGATCAGCGGGTGATGCAGCAATGCCTCCACCACTTCCCTGCTACCGTGGATCAACTGAAACACACCTTCTGGAATTCCAGCCTCGATCAGCAATTCCGCCGTCCGCGTCGGCGTCATCGGAACTTTCTCCGACGGCTTCAACAAGAACGTATTGCCCGCCGCAATGGCAAAGGGGAACATCCACATTGGCACCATGGCGGGAAAATTGAATGGCGTGATGCCCGCGCACACTCCAAGAGGCTGCCGAATGGTGTGGCAATCGATCCCTTTCGCCACTTCATTCAGCGAATCGCCCATCATCAGCGACGGCATTCCGCAGGCGACTTCAACCATCTGGATGGCGCGTTTCACTTCCATGATCGCGTCGCCGGAGGTCTTGCCGTTTTCGCGCGTCAGAATATCGGCAATCTCCCGCGTATGTTTTTCGAGCAGTGTTTTATAGCGGTACAGCGGCTGCACGCGATCGACCACCGGCACCTGCCGCCATTCGAGGAACGCCTGGTGTGCGATCTGTGCGGCGCGGTCCACATCGGCGGCAGTTGCGTAGGGCAGCGTGGCAATCACGTTGCCATCGGCTGGGTTGATGACGGGATTGGACGCGGCATTCTTCGGCGCGACCCACTCTCCTGCGATATACGAAGCGACTGTGCTGACTTCTGTTTCTACTGGGGTCATACTTCTTCTCCTAAAAATTCATTGACTGGTTCCATCGGCTCCCACGGGTCTATCGGGTCTATCGACTCCATCGCGGGCACGCTGCGCATCAGCATCCGATAGATGCCGCCTGCAATCACAAAGCCCACGAACCAGGCGTAGTTATAAAGCCATCGCAGGTCAGGCACAACCAGTCCGACGAGCGCGACCGCAACGCCACTCGCCAGGGCAACCATGGCGCGATAATTCACTCCATTGCTGTATTCATACGGCCCGCGCCGACGATACAGTCCATCGAGGTCAAGCGTGCGTTTACGAATCAAAAAATAATCGACGATCATGATTCCGGCAATCGGACCCAGCAGCGCGGAGTAGCCGACCAGCCAGCCGAAGATGTAGCTCTTGAAATCTCCCAGCAGCTTCCACGGCATCATCGATATGCCAACGACGCCGGTGATGAAACCACCGGTGCGAAATGAGATCAGCTGCGGATTCAGGTTGGAGAAATCGTTCGACGGCGAAACCACATTCGCCGCAACATTCGTATTCAGCGTGGCCACCAGCAGCGCCACCAGAGCAATGGATGCAACCACCGGCTGATGGAACTGACCCAGCAGCACCACAGGGTCCCAGATGGCATGGCCAAACAGAATGACGGATGCCGAAGTGACCGCAACGCCGATGAAGGAATAGATCGTCATCGCCGGAGGCAGCCCAAGGGCCTGCCCGACCATCTGCGCTCTTTGCGATTTTGCATACCGCGTAAAGTCCGGGATATTCAGCGCGACCGTCGCCCAGAAACCCACCATGCCCGTCAGCGATGGAATAAAGAAATGCCAGAACTCAGCCGAGGTTTTGAGCTGGCTCGGACTCGAAAGCACCGGCCCCAGTCCGCCTGCCTTGCGCGTGATCCACCACAGCAGCAGTAGCCCGACAGCGAGCATGAACGGCGCGCCCACTCCTTCCAAAAATTTAATCAGGTCAATGCCGCGCCAGATGACCAGCATGTTCAGCAGCCAGAACGCGAAAAAGCAGACCCACACCGCATTCGCATAGGAAGCCATCGCGGGCCATAACACGCGCAGCATGGCATAAATCGCCTGACCGCCGATCCAGGTCTGGATGCCGAACCAGCCGCACGCTACCAGCGCGCGCAGCACTGCGGGAACATTGGCTCCGCGCACCCCGAAGGACGCGCGTACATACACCGGAAACGGTATGCCATACTTCGCGCCTGCGTGTGCATTCAGCAGCATCGGGACCAGCACAATTACGTTGCCCAGCAGGATGGTCCCAATCGCCTGCTTCCAGTTCATTCCGCCAGCGATCAGCCCAGAAGCCAGCATGTAGGTGGGGATGCAGACGCTCATTGCGATCCACAGCGAGGCGTAATTGTACGTGCTCCACGTCCGCCGGCACAGCGGAATCGGCGCGAGGTCCTCGTTATATAGAGAGCTTTCCCGCATCGCGTGCCTCGCAGCCTCGCTCATTGCCACGCGCCTCCGCGCGCTGTGCGCCGCAGATATTTTCCGCGCCCTGGCCTGCCTAGAAATTTTCCATTTTCGACGATAAGTTCTCCGCGCGAAAATACCTGGCGCGCGTTGCCCTTGACGCGGAAGCCTTCAAACATTGAATAGTCGACGCGCATGTTGTGCGTCTTCGCGCTGATGGTATGTTCCGCGTTCGGGTCCCACACCACAATGTCCGCATCGCTGCCTGCCGCCAGCGTCCCTTTCTTCGGATACATGCCGAAGATGCGTGCTGGCGCCGTCGCCACGATCTCAACAAAACGGTTCAGCGTCAGCTTGCCCGAATTCACGCCATGGTGATGGATCAACTGCAAGCGATGTTCCACACCGGGACCGCCATTGGGTATCTTCGTAAAGTCGTTGATCCCAAGCTGCTTCTGGTCTTCAAAACAAAACGGACAATGGTCCGTCGAAACCACCTGCAAATGATCGTGCTTCAAGCCGTCCCACAGTTTCGGCTGATTTTTCTTTTCGCGTAGCGGCGGTGTGAAGACGTACTTCGCGTCCTCGAACGACTGGTTCGGCATGTGGTCTTCGATAGAGAGCAAAAGATACTGCGGACATGTCTCCGCGAACGCAGGCACTCCACGGTCGCGCGCTTCACGTACCTGGTTCAGCGCATCTTCCGACGAAAGATGCACGATATACACCGGCGCGCCCGCCATCTCCGCCAGCGCAATCGAACGATGCACGGCTTCAGCTTCCGCGCGGGTGGGCCGCGTCAGCGCATGATAGATCGGCGCGGTTTTTCCCTCCGCCAACGCCTGCTGCACAATCACGTCGATGACGCTGCCATTTTCCGCATGCATGCAGATCAGCGCCCCATTTTTTGCAGTCTGCCGCAGCGCTTTGAAGATGGTCGCATCGTCCACCATCAACACATTTGGATACGCCATGAACAGCTTAAAACTCGCCACGCCCTCGCGAACCAGCTCGTCCATGTCTTCCAGGCCCGCATCGGCAAGGTCGGTCACAATCATGTGAAAACCGTAGTCGATATAGGCCTTCCCTTCGGCCTTTTTCCACCATGTATCGAGCGCCGTGCGCATTTTTGTGCCGCGCGCCTGAATGGCAAAATCCACCAGCGTCGTCGTTCCACCGATCGCGGCTGCGCGTGTGCCGGTTTCAAAATCGTCGCTCGACGTAGTTCCTCCAAAAGGCATGTCGAGATGCGTGTGCACATCGATACCGCCCGGCAATAGATACATCCCCGCAGCGTCCACGATGGTGTGCGATGCTTCCGGCGCAATCCCGGCGCGCACCTCGCGGATGGTTTCTCCTTCAACCAGAACGTCCGCAGAAAAAGTCTTTTCCGCCGTCACCACAGTTCCGTTTTTGATCAGCAATCCCATCAGCAGCTCTTCCCCGGCGAAGCGGCAGCGGCGGTCCGTTCTTCCCAAGTCTCCGGGGCCAGCCCCAGGTCCACCTGTTCCATCGTGATGCAATTCTCTACCGGGCAAACCAGCGCGCACAGGTTGCAGCCCACGCACTCGGTTTCATCTACGCGCGGGATGCGCGCCAGCGGCGTTGCATACGGCCCATCGCTCTGCGAATGTGCCGCAGCGTGGTCCAGTTTCGGAATCGGCGTGACCGCAATTTTCGCGCGGCTCGCGGCTTCCACAACGGCGGGCTTTGTATGCACTTCAACATGCCCGTCTTTCACGCCGGACACGCGGTCCAGATGAATGCACTGGTGCGCGCCGTCCCAACACGCCGTGTAACACAGGTCGCAGCCGATGCATTTGTCTGCATGGATGCGCGCGACAATCTTGTAATTCAGATTCAGATTTTTCCATTCGCGCACATGCGGCAGGCTCAAGCCACGAAAATCTTCAATCGTTGCGTAGCCTTTTTCGCGCATCCAGTTTTGCAGGCCGTCGATCATGTCTTCCACGATGCGATAGCCGTAATGCATGGCCGCCGTGCACACCTGCACCGTGCCGCAGCCCAGCAGAAAAAATTCTGCGGCGTCTTTCCACGTCGCAATACCGCCAATGCCGGAAAGCGGCAGTTGCGATGCCGGATCGCTCTGCACCTGCTGCACCATATTCAGCGCGATGGGTTTCACCGCAGGCCCGCAATAGCCTCCATGCGAGGAATGGCCATCCACATTCGGACGCGGCACCAGCGTATCCAAATCAATTCCTGTAATGGAGTTGATGGTGTTGATCGCGGAAAGCCCATCGGCTCCACCACGCTTGGCCGCTCGCGCCACGGTGCGAATGTCGGAAATGTTCGGCGTCAGCTTTACCAGCACCGGCGTGCGCGCCTTTTCCTTCACCCACTCGGTAATCATCTGCGTATACTCCGGCACCTGGCCGACCGCGCTGCCCATGCCGCGCTCGCTCATTCCATGCGGGCAACCAAAGTTCAACTCCAGCCCATCCGCGCCCGCATTCTCCGCGCGTTCCACGATGTCGTGCCACGCCTCGCGCTTCGACTCCACCATCAGCGACGCGATCACGGCATGGTTGGGATAGCGTTTCTTCACTTCATAGATTTCGCGCAGGTTCACGTCCACCGGACGGTCGGAGATCAGCTCGATATTGTTTAGCCCCATCATGCGCTGGCCGTTCCAGTCGGTCGAAGAGTAGCGCGAGGACACATTCACCACCGGCTCGCCGATCGTCTTCCACACCGCACCACCCCACCCGGCGTCAAAGGCGCGCATCACCTGTTCGCCGCAATTGGTCGGGGGTGCGGAGGCCAGCCAGAATGGATTGGGGCATCGAATTCCTCCGGCAAAATTGACTGCGAGGTCGGGCGTTTTAGACATGGACAACCTCCAGCGCTGCCGCGATGGCGATGCCGGCCCGTTTGCCGTCGGCGACTGCATCCACCACTTCGCGTCCTCCGTTGACGCAGTCTCCACCGGCAAAATATTTTGGGTTAGCCGTGCGGCCAGTTGCGCGGTCCACAACAACCCGCCCATGCTTCACTTCCACTCCATGACACTGCGCCAGCAGATCGAACAATGGAGATTGCCCAATCGCTGGAACCACCATGTCGCATTCCAGATGAAAATTCGATCCCGGAATCGGGCGCGGAGTCGCGTCCTGAGCCAGTTCCACACGCAGACATTCGATGGACCGCAGATTGTTTTCCTGATCGTGGTGGATGGCAATCGGCTGTGCCTGCCATAAAAATTGCACGCCTTCCTGCTTGGCATGTTCATACTCGAAGTCGAAGGCAGAGATGTGCTTCTGGGAGCGGCGATACAGGATGTGAACATCTTCCGCGCCCAGTCGCTTCGCCGCATTCGCCGCGTCGATGGCCGTGTTTCCCGCTCCGACAACCACCACGCGCCGCCCAACCTGGAGATTCCCCGCCGTCTTATAGCCTGCGATCAAGGCCAACGCATCGACGACTGCGGGATGGTCTTCGCCGGGAATTCCCAGCCAATGCATCGCACCCAGGCCGACGCCGAGAAAGATCGCGTCGTACCGTTTTTCCAATTCTGCAAACGCAGCTTCCCCAGTCAGTTCCACACCGAATTGAAATTTCACTCCCAGCGAGCGCACCAGTTCGATTTCCCGCAGGCTGTCCGCCGTCGGCAGCTTGTACTCCGCCACGCCGTAGGTATTCAACCCGCCCGGCAGCGAATGCCGATCGAACACCGTCACGGAAAATCCGCGTTGCGTCAACTCTGCGGCGCAGGCCAGCGAAGCCGGGCCAGCTCCGATGCAGGCAATTTTTTCTGGGCGCTCCTGGGCCGCTCGTTTCGCCAGCACAGCGCCATTTTCATAAAAAGTGTCCATCGCATGGCGCTGCAGCAGACCGATCTTGATCGGAGGCTGATGGTGGTGATGCATCACGCACGCGCCTTCGCACAACACCTGCACCGGGCACACCCGCGAACAGCTCGCACCCAGAATGTTTGCATCGAGAATCGTCTGCGCCGAACCTTGCAGATTGCCGCTGGCAATTTTCTTGATGAAGCGCGGAACGTCTATGTGCGTTGGACACGCGCCGGTGCAGGGCGCATCGAAACAATAGAGACAGCGGTTCGCCTCGATCACAGCGGACTGTGCCGTCAGCGGCGGATGCAGATCCTGAAACCGCTCGGCAACTTCCTGGCTTTCCTGAAACGCCTCAAACATAGGTTGGAACCCTTCGCCAACTGTGATGATTCGATTACGACAAGAGAATTTTCATTGGGCTTGCGCCTCGGCCCGAATTCACGGCTTGACCAGCTCTCCATACATGTCAGGACGCCGGTCGCGATAGAACTGCCAGGTCTTCCGCACCTCGGCGATCTTGTCCAGGTTGAGATCCGCCGTCAGCACTTCGTCTTTGTCGCGCGAGGCCTGGGCAAAAATCTGCCCGCGCGGATCGCAAAAATAGCTCTGCCCATAAAACTCTCCAATGTTCCATGGGGCCTCGGTGCCAACGCGATTAATTGCGCCCACAAAATATCCGTTCGCCGCAGCATGGGCCGGCTGCTCCAGTTTCCACAGATACTCGCTCAGCCCGGCAACCGTCGCCGAAGGATTGAAGACGATCTCCGCGCCATTCAGTCCAAGCGCGCGCGCGCCTTCAGGAAAGTGCCGGTCATAGCAGATGTACACGCCAATCTTCGCAAACCCCAGATCGAACACGGGATAGCCTAGATTGCCGGGACGGAAATAATACTTCTCCCAGAAACCCGGCTGCACATGTGGTATATGTGTCTTGCGATACTTCCCCAAATACTTGCCGCTACTGTCGATCACGGCCGCCGTATTGTAGTAGACGCCCTCCGTCTCCACTTCATAGACGGGCAGCACCACGGCGAGATGCAGTTCTTTGGCCAGCTTGCAAATCAACTGCGTGGTCGGACCATCCGGGACTTGCTCGGTAAAGTCGTACCAGCGCGTCGACTGCTCCGCGCAAAAATACGGCCCGTAAAAAATTTCCTGCAGACAAACAACCTGCGCGCCCGCCGCTGCCGCCCGGCGGATCATCGCAATATGCTTGTCGACCATCGCCTGCTTGATTTCGGCAAGCGGGCGTTCCGCAGGCGTGCTGTTTGCGGCCTGGATCAGCGAACAGCGGACGATACGAGACATCGTGACTCCCTTTTGTGCATGAAATCGCTGGGAAAAACAAACCCACCCACGCTTATCCCGCCACTATAATCCATTTTTTTACAGTCCAAAACCGTCTGCTTCGGCCTGCAATCCAGCCGGAGTGAGAATTGTTTGCGAAGTGGATTGCATTTCACAAACTTACATAAGAATAACCGGGATGGCAATATCAATATAAAAATTAAACGCGCGGGATTCTGTTTATTCTGGAGGCACAATGCAATCCTTCATCCGCACCTGCTCCATTGCAATCCTGGCCACGACCGCTGCCTTCCGCACCAATTCCCTCGCGGCACAACCGATAAAGCCGCAGCAGCGCAGTACACACGTCGCTGCCGCCCAAATTCTGGAACAACTGGTGCAAAAGAAGATTCGGTATGTCTTCGTGCTCTACCAGGAAAATCGCTCCTTCGACTCCTACTTTGGAACATTTCCCGGCGCAGAGGGACTCTTCAGCCGCCAGCCGAATGAAACGCCTGGCTTTTATCAGCCGCTTCTGAACACAGATGGCTCGGTGGGTACGATGCATCCCTTTCGCATCGGACCGAATCAATTCGCCGCAGACACGGATGACATCGACCATTCCCACCCGGCCATCGTTGCTAAGGAAGACATCCAAAACTCCACTCCAAGCATGGACCGCTTTGCACTCACCGAGGAACGCAAATACAGCCACGGCCCCATTCCCTCACTCAAGGGCCGTCAGTACGGCGAGCTGGCCATGGCCTACGAGGATTGCGATACCATCCCGATCCTATGGCGATACGCGGACCACTTCGTGTTGTTCGACCATATTTTCCAGTTGATGGCAGGGCCTTCCACGCCAGGAAATCTTTCCATCATCGGTGCGCAGACCGGCGTGACGCAGTGGGTGCTGCATCCCAACCAGGCCTACACCGGCAACGGAGCGCGCTCGGCTGGCGAACCCATCCTGAACGACAACGATCCCTTCTGGGGATCGCCGAAAGATCCCACGCCTGCGGCAAACAAAATGCCGGTCAATCCCAGAGACTTCAAGAACGGCAAGGAATATGGGACGGCCCTGAATCAGACCTACGCGACACTTCCGCTTTCTACTCTGGGCGCTTCGGCCAAGCGCGTCATGGATGACGATTCCGATCCAGCCGGCGATCTCGGAGATGTCGGCAAAGATATCCAATACCTGGCCCATAGCCGACAGAAACCTGTTCCCTTCGGCTGGTATCAGGAGGGCTACGATCCAGTCCCGGCGCAGGCGCACTCTGCACAGGCCGCAAACTCTGGCGCGGGCCCCATCGATGCCGAAGGCATGCACGCTTCTTATCTGACGCACCATAACGGACCACAATACTTTGGCTACGTCGCCAATAACCCCAGGCTGCGCTCGGAGATGCACGGTCTGCACGATTTCTTTACCGCCGTGCAAAATGGCGAACTGCCAAAAGCAGGCGGCGTCTTCTTCGTCAAAGGCGGCTTTCACAACAGCCTTGGCCTGCGACCGGCAAACCCGGACACAGCCGTGCAAAAAAAATTCCTGGGCGATGATGACCATCCCGGATACTCCGACGCGCAGATCAGCGAAGCTATGCTGGCCGAAGCGGTCAATGCCATCGCCAACAGTCCCTATTGGGGCCAGAGCGCCATCATTATCACCTGGGACGACTCCGAAGGCGATTACGACCACGTTCCGCCACCGATCAACACCTATGGTCCGGACGGCTCGGTCATCAGCGACGGCCCGCGCGTGCCGCTGATTTTGATCTCTCCTTATGCAAAAACGCACGCCATTGTGCATGCAACCGGCAACCATGCTTCCGTGGTGAAGTTTGTCGATTCCGTATTCAAGCTGACGCCGCTGGCCCAGTTGCCGGATGAAAAACATGCGCGTGTGCTGGGGGAAAAAATCTACGGACAGAAGAATTTAGGGCCGCAGGACGCGCTGACTTCCAGCGTCACGGACTTACTTGACGCCTTCGACAAAAATCGGCTGCTTGGGAAAAGAGCGCCGATTCCCACCGCTGACGTCGTAGTTCCGGCGCGACTCATCCAGAATCTGCCAGAAACAACCGGCTATGGATGCAAAGCGCTGGGTATTGTGCCCGCAGACAAGGCGTTGGGAATCAAGAACGAGATACCCAGCGATTTCAACGCCCGGCCAACCACAGATCCAACGCCGGAATAACGAAACGGGGCCCTAATTCTGGCCGAACGATGACATGAAATGTCGTTGGATTTGGTGGAGCTAGTCGGGATCGAACCGACGACCTCGTCGTTGCGAACGACGCGCTCTCCCAGCTGAGCTATAGCCCCACGTCAGCGGGTGATCGTAGTGTATCAGCCACATGCAGGCTTTCAAAAGCAGCGCGGATCTTTCAGAAATTTTGGATGCGGGCAACGAATATGCGATGATCGACTCGACCATCGTGCGCGCCCACCAACACAGCGCCGGGGCGCTGAAAAAAGGGGCGCGGCAAAGGCGGACGGAGCACCAAGATTCACGCCACCGTAGATGCTCTGGGCAACCCGATTGGCTTTCATCTCACCGGCGGGCAAGCCTGCGATCTGGACGGAGCCGACGTATTGCTGCCACCACTTGAGGCTGACATCCTGCTCGCCGACAAAGGCTTTGACGCAGACCAAAGGGTTTTGGTTTCCTGGCAGCAGGCGGGCAAGACTGCGGTGATACCCCCCAAAGCCAACCGCAAGGTCCAGCGAGATTACGACAAAGACCTCTACAAGGCTCGCCACTTGATCGAAAACTTCTTCGCCAAGCTCAAACTCTTTCCCGCTATCGCCACTCGATACGACAAAACCGCACGCAACTTCCTCGCCGCTGTCCACCTGGCTGCTGCCGCTATTTGGCTGATTTGATGACACGCACTAGCATTCGCCAACACAATCTATGCCCTACAAACCCAGTTTCTTGACTTCTTCCTGGTAATACTTGCGGTATAGGATTTCCCACTCCGGGCTGCCCTCAGGAATATTTTTCTTGTGGGATTGCACCTTCAGGCGCGCCGACTGGTCGATCTTCAACTCGTCCGCAAACAGCTTTTCCAGCATCTTGCGGGCTTCCTGACGGATGGTGTTGCGGTCTTCGCGGAACTCGCACTCGTCAGTCTCCGCCAGCGTATCGGCGATCACATGGGCCAGCTTGTTCAATTTGTCGTGGGAGATCCTCACAGCACCGCCTTATATTTGCGGGCCAGTTCCTGCTTGATTCTCTTGAACATTTCCTGGTAGCTGGCGCCGGTCCGGCGCATCTCTTCCTGATACGCTTCCATAATCAGGCGGACCTCATCGTTAATGCGGTCCTCCAGCATCATCTCGTCCAGCAGGGCCGCATGGACACGGGCGTTCAGCACCTCTACCTTTTCGGTCCGAATCATGTTGACGTCAATCAGGTGCTTGATCGTCCGCCGTCCGAGATGTCCGACATAATCTTTTGAGAAATTCATCGTTCCCTTCGGAATATAGCATAGGCTTGGCCGTCATCTTTCGGCACAGCCGCCATCGTTTTCAGCCTTTCGCGGGCCGATGCTCGCAGGCAACCGTGTGGATGCAGGCGTCCGCCAGCACCAACCGCTCCACCGGACGACCCTCGACCAGGTGCGATTGCACCAACTCCGCCACGTCCTCCGCCGTCACATGGCCGTACCAGACGGCATCGGGGTACACCACCACCGTTGGCCCATGTTCACATTGGTCCATGCAGCCGGAGGTATTGATACGCACCCGGTCCTTCAGGCCAGCCGCGTCGGCGGCCTGCTTGATCTGTTTGTGCAGCTCCGCTTTACCGTCGGCATTGCAGCTCGGACGTGGACTGCCGGGTTCGCGCCGGTTGGTGCACACAAAGACGTGCCGTTCATATTTTGCCAAGAATCCTGCTCCTTAAAAATTGGATGGCTTCTTTTCATCATAAAGGCTTCGGCGGGGCTACGATGGAAGGGATGAATCTCGACAATCTAATCCCGCTAAAAGATGACATGGTCGCCTTTATCGAAGGCCATGGCATGCGGCACTTTCCCGCCCTCATCCCAGAGGACACGCCTCGCATCTGGTGGACAGACGCGACCTATGCGTCCCATGAAAATACTGCGAAGGAAAGCTGGAAGGACTTCGTGGAAATGGCGAAGACCGCCGGTGCACCGATGGTCTGCATTGGGGAAGATATTCTGGATAAAACCACGCTGGAATTGCTGGTCAATGAGCTGCAGGCCATCTCAGGCGCGGACGCCTTCGGCCCGGAGATGGAAAAGGCCAATAGCCTCTTCCTGCAAGTGGGCAAGGTGGGGCATATCGAACTGGCCTTTGCCCACCAAGGCGTCCTGTTCGTGCATGAGAGTATGACCGACTGGTACAAGCGCTATCGCGAACTGGTGGAAACCATCGACCATCTCCAGGAGATATTTGAGGCCGCGTACGACGACGATCTCGACGAGGAACAGCCTTGAGCGGGGACGCTGCTTCTGGACTGGACTCTTTCACGGCGATCGATATTTCCACTTCGTTTCCCATAGACACGACGGCCCAGCTCGCTACGGAGAGATTGCAGCCCGCGCAAAAACGCTGGACGGTCGCCACTCCGCACTCTGGAGCTGAGGCCCTGGCCCGCGCGGCATCGCTGCCGCTTGTAGTGGCCGAACTGCTCTACGCGCGCGGCGTACGAACCTCGGAAGATGCGGAGTTGTTTTTATCTCCGCGTCTCGACGCGCTGCACGACCCCTACGCGATGCACGGGATGCAAACTGCTGTGGATCGCATTCAGCGGGCGATAGCCGAGAAACAAATCATCCTCATCTACGGCGATTACGACGTGGACGGCACAATTGCCGTGGTCCTGCTCAAGACGGCCATCGAAATGCTCGGAGGCGCTTGTAGATTTCATGTTCCGCACCGCCTGCGCGATGGCTACGGCATGCAGGCGGCACAGCTCACGCAGGCCGTTGTCGACGGCGTCCAACTTGTCATCAGCGTGGACAATGGTATCCGCGCCTTTGCCGCCGCAGAAGAAGCGCAACGCCTCGGGCTGGACCTAATTGTCACCGACCACCACCTGCCAGACGCAGCTCTCGGCATTCCCGCAGCATTGGCTGTGCTCAATCCGAACCAGCCGGATTGCGCTTACCCATGCAAGCATCTGTGCGGCGCGGGTGTGGCCTTCAAACTGGCGCAGGCGCTGCTGGAAGCGCATGACCGGGAACGCGCGCGCGCGAAACGCTTGCCTTCGTTTTTGAAATTGCTGGCCATTGCCACCGTCGCTGACGCCGTGCCGCTGCTCGGAGAAAATCGCGTCTTCGTCGCGTTGGGACTGGCGGAACTTGCGCGTCCTGTACAGCCCGGTCTGCGCGCGTTGATGGAACTGGCGGAGATTCCGCCGCATCCCCATCGCTTGAATGCACGCGACCTTGGCTTTCGTCTCACGCCGCGTCTGAACGCCGCCGGGCGCATGGACATTGCCAGCGACGTGGTCGATCTTTTCACCACCCGCGACCCGGTCCACGCCCGCGCGCTGGCGGAAAAACTGCATCGCCTGAACACCGAGCGGCGCAACACTGAACAAACCGCACTCGCAGAAATTGAGCGGCGACTGCGCGAGGACACTGCACTGGCGCACACCCGATGTCTGGTGCTCGATGGCGAAGGCTGGCATCGTGGTGTCATCGGGATTCTCGCCTCGCGCGTTGTGGACCGTACCGGCAAACCCGCGCTTGTGCTGACGCATGAAGACGGCGAAGCCTATGGCTCCGGGCGCTCCATCGCTTCCTTCCACCTGCTCGATGCCATCTCCACCTGCGGCGATCTCTTCACGCGCTTCGGCGGCCACGCACATGCCGTCGGCTTCTCCCTGCCCTCCGCGCGCGTGCCGGAACTGCGCGAGCGCATGGGAGCTTACGCCGCGGAACATCTTTCTGTAGACAATTCTGGTGGCGGAATCCTCTGTGAAGTGGAGTTGCCGCTCGACCGATTGACGCCGGCGCTCGCAGGCTGGCTGCATCGCTTCGCTCCCTTCGGAATGGAAAATACAGAGCCGATGTTTCTTGCCCGCCGCGTGCGCGTCAGCACAGCCCCGCGCACCATGAAAGAGCGCCATATCCGTCTGCGGCTCTCGCAGGGGCCTGTCGGCGCATCGTATTCCGCAGTGGGCTGGAACCTGGCGGAGAAGCTCCAGGCATTGAGCGTCGAGGAAAATTCCCTGCTCGACGTGGCTTACAAGCTGCGCGAAAACGAAAGCAATTTTACGAATGGCATGGAGCTGGAAATCCTCGATTTGCGCCTGACGGCCCTGGGATAAACCGAATGGAATTGCCGCTGTTTTTTCGGCTAGCGCGGATGGATCGTCGGTGAAGCTGGATACAACGGGGAGTCATTCTGAACGAAGGTCGATCGCCGTGGCGATGCGACCGGAGTGAAGAATCCAGAGAATATCCGCTCGGTAATCGCCGCGATCACCCTCTGGATTCTTCGCTGCGCTCGGAATGACAAACCTTATTTTCACGGTATTTCTATTCCCGTGAACTATTGCTTCTGGTGTTGGACCATCGGTTGGAGAATCTTTTCCAGCATGTCCGGGGTGGCGTTCACACGCGCCAGGTGCGGATAGCGTTCGCCGCCGTGATAATCGATTTTGACCATGCGATAGTAGCCGGTATTCTCGACGATCAATTCAATCGGCGTCTGAACAGTTTTGGAGTTTTGAATCGCATCGTGCATCAGGCTGTCCGTATATTGCCGTCCGTTCACCGCGACGATCTTCATTCCCGGCCCAAGATCGGCCTTGTACGCAGGCGAATAAAAGAGCACATC
Source organism: Acidobacteriaceae bacterium (assembly GCA_027306695.1). Classification (GTDB taxonomy): domain Bacteria; phylum Acidobacteriota; class Terriglobia; order Terriglobales; family Acidobacteriaceae; genus JAKAAZ01. The sequence continues at coordinate 5,934 of DAHUZH010000009.1, read as the reverse complement.
GCCCAGCGCACCATTGCTGCTGATTTGCATGCCCAGCGAGTACCACGCATTCACGCCGCCACGCGCCTGACGCGCTTCCATCATCGGGTTCGGCGTGTCCGTGTAGACAAGCTGATAGCCCCCGTGCTCGATGCCACCCATCGGCGCATGGTCCACCTTGCGCGTCAGCCGATCGGTCAGGAAGGTTGCCCAGTCGTAAGGCTGCACTGCATTCAGGTTGCTAACGATGTCGTCAAACGTGTACGGGGCAGTCTTCGGCCCAGTGTTGCCACCCAGTCCCAGGAAGCGCGCGCAAAAATCATTGATCGATTTTTTCCCATGGCTCTGCTCGCGAATGGTGGTGTCCACGTCCAGCCAGAGCAGTTCACCCTCGGGATAATAGTCCACGCTGCGCCGCCAGTTGCCCCACTGGCGACCGCTGCCGTACAGCGTCTGCGCGGCGGTCGCGGTGTCCTGCAAATCGCGCCAGGTGCGGCCCGGACGATAGTTGAGTTGCGCCGCCGTATTCGCCAGTTCGTCGCGATACTGCGCGTCCGTCCACAGCCCGCTACGCGCCGTCAGCACATTGCCCAGATACTCCGTCAGCCCCTCATACACCCACAGCAGATTGCCTTTCATCGGCGTCTGAAAATCCGGCGAGACCAGGCCGGCCGGGCGGCGATATTTTCCATTCCATGAGTGCGTAAATTCATGCGGCAGCAGACCCGCTTCCAGTGCGTCCAGGTTTGGGTTCAGGAACGTCTTCTCCGGCACGCGGTCGTCGTTCGACTGGTGATGCTCCAGACCGAAGTGCGCCACCTGGTCGCTCAACGTCATCAGAAAGTGGTAGCTGTTGTAATGCCGCGACTGGTAGAGCGCGCCGGTTTCCCGCACCAGATTGTGAAAGCCGGCCAGCATCTGCGGCGGAACTTCTAAATCTTCCGGGCCATCGGCGGCCAGGTCGAGGTAATGCTTCGGAGAAATCTCCGGCGCCAGAACAATCTCCCGGAAGTAGCGTCCCGAGAGCAGCGGCGAATCCACCAGTTGGTTCACCGAGACCGCTTCAAAGTGCGTCGTGTTCCCTTCGTGGCCCGTCGGCGTCAGCGCCGTGCCGTACTTCCATCCCTCCGGCAGCGTCACGCTCGGCGTTACCATGGTTTGCGGGGCGGGCGTGCTCGCTGGCCATAGCAGGACCTCATTCCAACTCACCATGGCCAGGTTGTTGCTTGTGGAAGCGCCCGCGGAAAAACCCGCCGCAGCCGCGGTCGCCAGAAAATCGTCGTGCACATGCAACTCGGTCGCACCCTGCGGCACTTGGACGTGAAAGGCGTACATGTTCACGCTGTCGCGAACCCAGGACAGTGTTTTTCCATTGGCTTGGATCGTCAGTCCAGTCAGGTTATCGATCGGCCCGGTCGGCCCATGCTCGCCGGGAATCCACTGGGCGTAGAGCAGCGTGACATCGCCGGGAACGACGGGAATGACCATGTCGGCGTGCAGCATCTTGCGCGGCGCATCGGTGGCATCGACGGTAATGGTGATGGGACGGCTGGATTGCGCAATCAGCGGAACGGTCGCAGTGAAAACAAATGCGGCCAAGGCAAGTAGGGATAGGCGTCGCATATTTCTCCTGAAATCTGGGGCTTTGAAAGGACAGAACAGTGTAATGCAATCCTGGATGTTGAGTGGCCGAGAAATATCGGCGCGATGAAAGGGCTTTATCTCTGGCTGGCTTCGCCTGCCCGCACTTTCGCGTTGAATTCCGCAGATTTTCCCTTCGGCACACTCAGCGATTTCCAGTGCGCATGCTGAAAATGCTTCGCCAGCAGGACAATCTGCCCACAGTGATACGAGTAATGCGCAACCTGACGGTTCACGGCCTGCATCACAGAGTGCGCCTCTCCACGGATTGTGACGGCGCGGCCCCGGTCCTCGTCTGTCAAGGATTCGATGGCCGCGAACAAGCAGGCCCATCCCTCTTCCCATCGCTCTAAAAGGGCCTGCCGTGTTGCCGGAGGCTGTTCAAATTCAGTGTCGCGATTGCGCCATGACTTTTCACCGTCAGAAGAGAGAAAGTCGGTCCAGCGCGACTTCATGTTGCCCGCCATGTGCTTCATCACAACGGCGATGGAATTCGCGTCCTCATCCAGCAACGCATAAAGCTGCTCATCGTTGACTTGGGCAAGGGCACGATCCGCGAGCTTCTTGTAATAGCGAAAAAGAAGGACCGAATCTTCAATATATGAGGTCGTAAATTGGAGGGCCATGGAATGATTTTCTCAAAAAGCGCTTCGGAGAGGCCGGGAACGGCAAAGAAGTACTACAATGTATACAGGTGCTTACAATGTCTTCGATTCTCTCCATCCGCCTGGAACCCACAGTAAAAGCCAAGCTCGACAGGCTTGCGAAATCCTCAAAACGGTCCAAATCTTTTTTGGCTGCCGAGGCCATTGCCGCCTATGTCGAAGCGGAAAGCTGGCAGCTTTCCGAGATTGAAAGCGGACTCAAGGAACTGAATGAAGGTAAGGGTGTAGACCACGCGAACGTGAAGGGCTGGCTGCAATCCTGGGGGAAAAAGCATGAACGGCAGCCTCCGCGATGAAGATCGTATGGTCGCCACGTGCCATCGAACATTTGATTGCAATTCACACTTTCATTGCAGAAGACAGTCCGAATGCAGCGCAGGCCGTCGCCGCGCGGATCGTTGCAAGTGTCGAGCGACTGGCCCTCTACCCCAACCGTGGCCGCCCTGGGCGAGTTCCGGGTACGCGGGAACTGGTGATCGCTGGCACTCCGTATGTCCTCCCGTATCGCGTCCATACGGGCCGGTTGGAAATCATCGCCGTCTTTCACGGACGGCAGCGCTGGCCGCAGTCGTTGTGAACAGCTTCCGCAGTGATACACTCCCGCCATGCCGCGCGGATTTTTTATTACCTTTGAAGGGCTGGATGGCTCAGGAAAATCGACGCAGCTCCGGCTGCTCGCCCGCTCGCTACAGGAGCGTGGCCGCACCGTTACGACGACGCGGCAGCCCGGCGGCACGGAGATTGGCGACCGAATTCGCGCGCTTCTGCTTCATTCCATTACGCAAAACGTAGTTCCATTGGCCGAAATGGCGCTGATGTTTGCCGATCGCGCGCAGTCGATCCAGCAAATCATCATTCCTGCGCTGGCGGAAGGCCAGATCGTTCTTTGCGACCGCTTCACGGACTCCACCGAAGCCTATCAGGGCGGCGGGCGCGGCCTGGGCAGTGAGCGCGTGCTGGCCATGCATCACTCGGTCTGTGGCGATCTCTGGCCGGACCTAACACTGCTCATGCTGCCCGATCTGGATGCATCGCTGGCCCGTGCGCGGCGGCGCAATCTGCGTCAACAGACGCACGGCGCGGATGAAAACCGCTTTGAAGCGGAGGAGCGCGCTTTCTACGAACGTGTTTTTTCTGCGTATCGTGAAATCGCCACACGCGACCATTTGCGTGTGGTCACAATCGAGGACAATACCTCGGTAGAGGCGATCGAACAGCGTATCCTTGCAATTGTGACGGACCGACTGACCCAACTCCGCACGTAGGACCTGACGCCTCCATCCGCACTCTTTTTTCCATCCCATGCCCACCCAAGCTCCAACTGCTGACGCTGCGGAATCCCCAACGCACGGCCCTGCGCGCAACGAAGACGAGTTCCGCTTTCCGCCCGGGCTGCGGCACAACCTGCCGTTCTATCTCTTCACGCGCTTCTTTCGTCCTGGCAACCCTATTTTGTTGTTCCAGCACCTGGTAAAAACCTATGGTCCGGTGTCGCACTACAAGCTGGGCAACAACAACATTGTGTTTATCAATGACCCAGAATTGATCCGCGAAATCCTCATCACGCAGGCCCCGGCGTTCATTAAGGAGCGCACGCAGCAGCGCATGAAAATCCTGCTGGGCGAAGGACTCATCACCAGTGAAGGCGAATTTCACATGCGACAGCGGCGAATTACCGCGCCAGCATTTCATCGTCAGCGCATTCAGGCTTACGCAAGCATGATGGTGAAGCACGCCGCGGCCATGCGCGCTAGCTGGCAGCCTGGACAGGCCTGCGACATCTCCGCCGCCATGATGGAGTTGACGCTGGAGATCGTCGCACAGACCTTGTTCGCCACGGACGTAACGCAGGAGATTCGCCAGATCAACGACGAAGTCAACGTCATCATGCAACTCTACAACTACCTGATCGCGCTCCCGAAAGCGGAGAGTTACCTGCATTGGCCCATACCTGGGCTGATACGCTTTCGCAAGGCGCGGTCGCGTCTGGATGCGGTCGTCTATCGCATGATAGCGGAGCGGCGTGGCTCGAATGAAGATCGCGGCGACCTGCTCTCCATGCTGCTGGCCGGGCACGACGAGGAAGAAAAGACCGGCCAGTCCAGCATGAGCGACCTGCAATTGCGCGACGAAGTCATTACTATTTTTCTCGCTGGATATGAGACGGTCGCGAACGCGCTCACCTGGACATGGTATCTGTTGTCGCAAAATCCGGCTGCCGCGGAACGCATGCAGCAGGAGATCGACAGCGTGCTTGGAGTCGGGCCGGATGCGCGGCTGCCAGCGCTCGAAGACCTGCCCCAACTGCGCTACACGGAGATGGTTTTTGCGGAGGCGATGCGGCTTTACCCTCCAGCATGGGCGATGGGTCGCCAATCGACGCAGGCCATCGAACTCGGCGCATACCGGCTGCCCGCAGGCACATATTTTTTCTTCAGCCAGTACATTTTGCAGCGGAGTGAGCGATATTATCACGATCCGCTACGCTTCGATCCTGAACGTTTCACGCCGGAACAGAAAGCAGCGCGGCCACGCTTTGCCTATTTTCCCTTCGGCGGCGGCGCGCGCCAGTGCATCGGCGAGGCCTTCGCCTGGATGGAAGGCGTGCTGATTCTGGCGACCATTGCACAGCAATGGCGGTTCCACATGCTGCCCGGACAAAAAGTCGACGTGCAACCGAAGATTACGCTGCGGCCAAAATATCCCATGCTCATGATGGCCGAACCGCGTGTAAACGAAGACCGGTAAGGCAAACGCGCGCTCCGCCCCATCTGCTACGCTGCAAATGTGAACTTCCGCAGCTTTCTCGGCAATCCGGCCGCAGTCCGTCAACTCCAGGAGTCGGTCGCCACAGGTCGGCTGCCGCACGCCATTCTGCTCACCGGGCCGCGTGGCACGGGCAAGTACTCGCTGGCGCTGGCGCTGGCGCAGACGCTGAACTGCCTCGATCCGCAAATGTACAACGACCTGCCGGACGCCTGCGACGTCTGCCACAACTGCACCCAGATTGCCGCCGCGCTCGACCTCGACGCACGCGTGGCCGAGGCCGTCGAAGCCCGCGAGGAACTGCGCGACGCCGACCGCAAAGACACACGCATCCTGATCCAGACGCACCCAAATGTCCTTGTGCTTCCGCCCGACCCGCCGCAGATGCTGGTCAAGGTCGGCCAGATCCGTTCGCTGATCCAAAATATCCAACGCATGCCAGCGGAAGGCCAGCGCAAAATCTACATCTTCCCCAAAAGCACGTTTATGAATGAAGCGGCCAATGCATTGCTCAAGGTGCTGGAAGAACCGCCCGCATACGCGCACCTCCTCCTGCTTGCCGAAAATCCGTCCGACCTGCTGCCGACCATTCGCTCCCGTACCAGCATGGTCCATCTGCCCGCGCTGCCGAGTGCGCAGATCGAACAAATACTGGCCGAGCGTCACCCGGATTGGAAGCCTGACCGCCGTTTGCTGGTGGCGCGGCTGGCTGAAGGGGCCGTGGGTCGCGCGCTGTCGTTCAACCCCGACACGTACACCGCGAGCCGCAAAGATGCGCTGCTGCTGCTGCGGACCGCCGTCGCCGAACCGGACCACTCCGCGCTGTTCCACATGACGGAAACCTATCGCGCGGGCGGGGAGGGCCAGCAGAAGACGCAAGACC
>DAHUZH010000099.1 GCA_027306695.1 Acidobacteriaceae bacterium | reverse complement strand
CTCAGCGTTGCCGGTCTGCTTGCCTATTCCGGGGAGTTTGAGCGCCACCATCTGGAGATCACCCATCGGACCGTTGTGCTGACGCGGCTTTCTCCGGCCTTCGACGGTTTCCGTATCGCGCAGCTCTCCGACTTCCACTACGAGCAATATACGGAACCGTACTTTATCCGCGAGGTGGTGGCGCAAGTGAACCGGCTCGCGCCAGATGTGGTCCTGCTGACCGGCGACTATATCAGCGAGGGGCCACTGCCACACTGGCGGGGCCGTCTGACGAGCTATCCCTGTGCCGAGATTTTGTCCGGCATCCAGTGCCCGCAGCGGTGGTGTGTGCTCGGCAATCACGACGCAACCGTTGGCCCAGTTGCCGTCACCGATGCGCTGGAGTCCCACGGCCTGCCAGTGCTCGCAAACCGCTATGTGCCATTGGAGCGCAATGGCGCGCGAATTTGGATTTCCGGCGTTAAGGACGCTGGCTATAGCGACCCGGATCTGCACCTGGCCGCGCCGCGCGGTCTACAGTCCACGCAGGAGCCGGTAATTCTGATGGCGCACGAGCCGGACTACGCCAGCCACGTCGTTCGGCATGGCGGCGTCGATCTGATGCTCTCCGGCCACACCCACGGCGGCCAGATCCGCGTTCCTTTTGTGGGTGCGCTGTATCTGCCACCGCTTGGCCGCAAGTATGTCGAAGGGCTTTTCCACCTGGAAAATGGCCTGCAACTCTACGTCAATCGCGGCCTGGGGACCGTCGGCATCCCGGTTCGCTTCGATTGCCGCCCGGAGTTGACGATCATTACGCTGAAAAACCCGCAGGCCACGTAAAGGTGGTGCTCCATCGCTGAAATTCCATTGGGCAGGATAAATATATAAAGTTTATATACGTCTAGGAAAATTTCCCTATACTCATGTAACATTTGTATATTTTATGGATCCAGCACACAATCCATTCGCTCCGGGCGCAGGAACACCTCCACCAGAATTGGCAGGGAGAGATTTCATTCTCGATGGCATGCAAACAACTCTGGAAAGATTGCGGTTGGGAAGGCCCCATCGAAGCGTTATCCTCGTGGGTCTGCGCGGAGTCGGCAAAACCGTCCTCTTGAATCGCATCCGCGAAATCGCCGAGGAGAAAGACTTCCGCGCCTTTCTCATCGAAGCCCATGAAGAAAAAAGCCTTCCGGCATTGCTGATTCCTCCGCTTAGAAAAATCTTGCTGGCGCTCGACGCAGGAAAAAATCTAAACGAAAAAGTGAAGTATGGCTTGCGTGTTCTCAAAAGTTTCGCAAGCGTCTTCAGAGCAAAAATCAATCTCAACGACCAGGTCGATCTGGAACTTGGGATTGGGCCAGAAATCGGCACCGCTGACAGCGGCGACCTGGAGCACGATCTGTCCGAATTGCTGGTTGCTGTAGCCGAGGGCGCACGGGACCGAAACACCACCATCTGTCTGCTTATTGATGAAATCCAATATCTCAAGGAAAAAGAACTGAGTGCCTTGATCATGGGCCTGCATCAAGTTTCGCAAAGGCAGCTTCCACTTGTCCTTGTGGGGGCAGGTTTGCCATTGATCCTGGGTCTTGCGGGGCGGTCCAAGTCTTATGCTGAACGGCTGTTTGAATTTCCGTATGTCGGGAAGCTGGATGAAGAGTCGGCGAAAACAGCGTTGGAGTTGCCAGCGGCCGCGCAGGGAATGCACTTTACTCCAAAGGCACTCGCGCTTGTGTTGGAAAAGACGCAATGCTATCCCTATTTCCTGCAACAGTGGGGATATGAGGCATGGAACACCGCCATGCAAACACCCATCAGCGAAAACGACATTCAAAAGGCAACAGAAAAAGCAATCCGGCAATTGGATCAGAGTTTTTTTCGGGTCAGATTCGACCGCCTTACCAAACGTGAAAAGGATTTTCTTTTTGCAATGATGAGCGTAGGCGGCGACCAACAGCGTTCTGGAGACATCGCGGAACAATTGGGCGTTAAGGTACAGTCCATCGGCCCTCTGCGAAGTTCTCTCATCAAGAAAGGCATGATCTACAGCCCCGCTCATGGAGACAATGCTTTTACCGTGCCGTTGTTCGATGGATTTCTGCACCGGCAGCAAAGGTCATAGGGGCGCCGTGCTACTCTCACAATGAAAATCCTCAATCGAATCCGATGCCCGAAAAAAACAAGCTTTATTACGGCGACAACTTAGACGTGCTGCGGCGGTATGTGCGCGATGAGTCGGTCGATCTGGTCTATCTCGATCCGCCCTTCAACTCGCGGCAGGACTACAACGTGCTGTTCGCAGAGAAAGACGGCAGCCGTTCGAGTTCGCAAATCCACGCCTTTGAAGACACCTGGGAGTGGAACCACGAAAGCCAGCACGCGTATGAGGGGATTGTCGAAACCGGCTGCCGTGTGGCGGACGCGTGGCGCGCCTTTCATAAACAGTGCCCGAGTTGACAAAAAAAACACGTAAGGCTGCAATTCGATCCATCAGGTGATCGCAAGGAGGTATATTGTGCCTTGTTTAAAGTTCCTGCAAACCTTCCACACAATCGGAAATGTCTCTCTCTTGGAGCGATTGTATTTCTGGTTTTTTCCTTTCCGTATTCCGCTCTAGGATGTGCAAGTTGTGGCTTCGATTATGATAGTTGTGCGGGCCCCGCAGACTCAAACCACTGCAATGTTGCGTGTGCGTGCGGCCTCAACCAAATTGGGTATTTGGACACGCTGCATCCAGGGTTCTTTAGCCAAGAAAAAGACGGAAAACTTGTCGTAGCTTCTGTAATCCCCGGATCGCCAGCATATCTGGCAGGCATACGACGAAACGACATAATTTTGCAAATCAATCTGGGCTGGAATGCCCCTTGTCAGGCACAACATTGGTCGTATAGCACCAAACGCTTTGCAAAGATTGCTGTGCTGAAAGATGGAAAAGTCCGAACACTCACCGTCGGTCTGAAGTCTATTTGCGAATATCTCGGTGAGAACGAACCAGCTAACATATATCTGCAGCGCGTCTCTTTCAATGCGGGTCAAGGTAAAAAAAGTCGCCAAGCGCAGCATTCCATGCATTGGGCCGATAAGAGAGAACTTTGCATGCTAGCCAATTTAAGAAAAGTATGCCCCTTCGGCTACATGTATGCTGGTGCCCTGCTTTCTATTTTTATGTCATGCTCGCTGGGTGCGGCAGCTTCTGACAGACAAACGCCACCTCAAAAAATTCTGAATGTACAAGATGCGCCTCAAACGATTCTGACTACCTGTGCATCTTATGCGAGGGGTTTAGTACCGGAAGAACGCGCGTTTCTGATGGTGCGGATTGCAACGGTTGCGTCATCCAATCATTTTCCGCAATCGACAACATGGGCGCGACAAGCATTTTTAACAAGTTCAGACCTGCCTGAAAGCTGGAACAAGATTGCCCTGCAAAAGAACGCGCTTATCGCACTTGCCGGCACGCTGCCCATGGAGGCATTGCGTCTGCTAGGGACTCTCTCGGCCCCCGTTTCAGAGAATGGCGCGAGACTGGACGAGGACCCGCGAGCGGATGCAGCTCGTGTGATTTTTGAAAGCGCGTATCGCAAAGACCCAAAAAAGTCACTGCTTCCCATGCTGGAAGTTTCCTCTTACCTTGGCCGCTCTGGCCAATATCCATACGCAGCCTGGGGACTCTTGCTTCCTAAGATTGCAAAAGAGCATCCCAGCACGTTCGACGAAGTGATAGCCACGGCCGTTTATTTTTACGCCAATGCAGAAGACCGCACGAGGATCCAAGGCGATGATTACTTCGAGATGGTGAACGCGATCCGCACTGTCGCAGACCGGAGTCAGATGAAAATGACTGTGGCGGCTGGCATCGATCATCTGCAATCTGCAAAGACACCTAAAAACGAAACATACCTAGCCGTCGTAGGCCAGGGAGCGCAGAAGACTGCATTCGACGATCGCTCGAAAGCACTCCTGTACAAGTGGCTTCCGCTGGTCAAGGAATTTGATTCCGCGGACTATGAAGACCTGGCCCAGAGGCTGAACGTCTCCGGGGCGCCGAAAGCTACACAAAGTGCGGCCGTTGAAATCCTGGGGGATCCAAAAACGATCACTCCGTCCGTCCAGCGATGGGCTAGCGACCATTTGAAGGCGGAAGATGTCGAGAATGACGCATCGAACGACCCGGACACAGCCATCCAAGAATCGACAGCGATTCATTCGATGGCGCTGCGCTCGGATGCCCTAGCTGTGGGAGCCATGAACATCTCTGCGAAAGCAATGCCACAACGGGTCAAATTGCTGGCCGAAAGCAAGCGGGATTTCGACTTGGTGCGCACGAAAGACGCAGCCTATCTGCAGGCTTCCGCTGATTTAGCCTACGCATACGATCGATCGAAAATGCGGCGGAACGCGCTTTCTATCGTACACGACGGACTGGATCAGGGGCCTGAAATCCTGGACGAATCCGCAGACGCGCAACCCAACACGCCTACCATGCTGCTTAACGGCTATGATTCACTTGCGAAATTGACTGGAATCGGCATGAAACTTGATCCAGTTTTTACAATTGGTGGCGTTCAGGCCTTGCGAGATGTGCCGCTCAAAGTCAATCTCCTCGTGGACATCGCCGATGCTTTGGCCGCTAAACCGAGCGGATGAAGCTGCTGCAGGGTCGGCAACATAGCGTGGTCCGCTAAAGCATCCGCTCATCCGTATTGCATGAAGCGCCAACGCGACCGATGATGAAAGAGGCCGCCGAGGCTGGCTTTTATAAGTCGCCGGACGGGAGCAGTTATCCGCGCATGCAGGTGCTTACGGTGCAGCAATTGTTGAACGGCCAACAGGTCGAATATCCGCGCTACGCCCGCGACAACACCTTCAAGCAGGCCCCGCGCAGCCGTGCCGCTGCGGCGTCGAACATGAACCTGCCGCTGGAGTTGGGGACGGACGAATAGCTGAGTGGTAAAACGCGGGTCCCTCCACTCCGGTCGGGATGACAACTTTTGCCGGGTGCCCAGATTGCCGTACTTCCCAACACGAGTCATTCTGACCCTGAGCTTGCCGAAGGGGAAGAATCCAGAGAATATTGGCTTCATCCTCCCAGCCATCACCCTCTGGATTCTTCGTCGGTCGCCACGGCGATCTCCTCGGAATGACTCGGCTGCCTGGCCATCGGCAACAATCGCTTGACAGCACCCAACCAGCTTTCTACTATCGCCGACATGAAACGTTTTAGTTTGCTGTTGTGTCTTTTCATGCTGCCGCCGGTGCTCTGTGCCCAGGAAAGTATGACGCCAGCCATCGAGGGTTACATTACAGCCGCTCCTTCCAACGCCGGCTTCGATGTAAACGGGAAGCATATTGTCACAACCCCGCAGACCAGGTACATGAAACACATCGTACTGAACCGTCAGGATGCGACGACCACCGATCCCAGTCTCGCGGGCGTTCTGGCCATCGGCGATGACGTACAGGTTTTTGGCCACAAAGACAGACACACCCATTCGATCGTGGCGTCAACGATCGTGCTGGAACATAACCCGGAGCATGTGAGCGGGGTCGCGGTGGTGCAGCAGGTCGTCGCAAGGTCGCCGCAAGTCATCGTGGAGGCCGATGGATACTACATCGCAATTACGCCGAAAACGGCCATTCGCAACAAGCCGCCACTTACGGAACAAACCCCAGCCGCCGCCAACCTGTGGATTGCGTACAGCGGCAAATGGAACAAGGGCGGGCTGGTGGTCGCGGACCGAGCGAGCTTTTCGCAATTTGTTTTGAGCGGGCGCGCGAAGAAAATGATGAAGAAGTCCGATGGCAAACTTGTTGTGCCCGTCTATAAAACTCAAACAGCGGGAAGCGCGAAAGACGGCCAGGTTGAGGTCCCTTATATTGTCACGTCCAGCCATAAGGGCAAGGGGCGTATTCCCGCCGATGCAGATCTCCAACAACGTGTCCAGCGGATTGGAGAGCGGCTGGTTCCAGCCTGCCAGAAAGACCTGGCCAAAGACGATCCCCAGAAGATCGACTTTCAGTTCTACGCCTTCGATGACAAGGGACTTCGTCAGGCTGTTGGATCGCCGGATGGCCTCGTGATTATTCCGATGCAGGTGGTCGAGCGGCTGCAAAATGACGATCAAATCGCCGCCGTGCTGGCCGAGGCGGTAGCGCAGGTGCTGGAGCGGGAGTTGCTGACGGCCGCGCCAAAACGCGCATCCGGGATGGCGATGATTGCGATGGGCGGCATGCCGTTCGTTGGCCCGCTGGCGGGGATTGCCATGGAATCCGGCGGACTTTATCAGATGCACAACGCCGGCCAGGTCTCTCAATTGCAAAGTGAGCGGGTCAGTCTGTCGCTGATGCACGACGCGGGTTATGACGTCCGTGAAGCTCCTCGCGCGTGGCAAATTCTCAGCTCGAAAAACCCAAAGGACAGTGTGAAGTCGGCCCCGACGGAACAGAGTGCGTACCTGTTGAGCATCATTGGCCAGGAATATGCGCACGGCACGCCGGCGGCGCTGGGGAAGCAACAGAGTGCCGGACAATAAATTGCACGGCAATGGATAGCGAAGCCATCACCCTCTGGATTCTTCGTCGGTCGCCACGGCGATCTCCTCAGAATGACTCCCGATACCTTGGTTGGCGCAGTTGAAAAAACGCCCTTTAATGCTGCATAAAGTCCAGCGCGCGGATTAAATACGCTTTCAATTCTTTGCGGGGCACTACCGCGTCGAGCATGCCATGCTCGACCAAAAACTCCGACCGCTGGAAGCCTTCCGGCAGCTTCTGGCGGATAGTCTGTTCGATAACTCTGGGGCCGGCGAAGCCGATCAGAGCGCCCGGTTCGGCCACGTTCAGGTCGCCCAGCATGGCGAAGCTGGCGGTGACGCCGCCGGTAGTCGGGTCGGTCAGTACGCAGATGTAAGGAATTTTTTCGTCGTCCATCTGCGCCAGACAGGCGGAGATTTTCGCCAACTGCATCAGGCTGACGATGCCTTCCATCATGCGCGCGCCGCCGGATGCGGCGACGATAATCAACGGATGGCGCGTGGCCAGCGAGCGGTCCGCGGCGCGGGCAATGGTTTCGCCGACCACCGCACCCATGCTGCCGCCGATGAAGGCATACTCCATCACGCTAAGGACGACATCGTGCGCGCCCAGCTTGCCGATGGCGTTCAGGATGGCGTCGTCGAGGCCGGTGTCCTCCTGCGCTTTTTTCAGGCGCGCCTTATATGGTTTCAGATCGACAAAGTTCAGCGGGTCGGTCGAGCGCAGGCCAGTATCGACAAGCTGATAACCCGGTTCGAGCAGGCTGGCGATGCGCGCCGTGGCCGACATCTTGAAATGCTTCCCGCACTTCGGACAGACATTCAGATTGGATTCCAACTCGCCCTTGAAGATGGCCTGATTGCAGCCCTCGCACTTTGTCCACAACCCTTCGGTGCGGACGCGCTTCTCGCCGGTCGGCTCAATCTCGTTTTCGTCTCGCTTAAACCAGGACATTCATCCATCCTAAACTGTGGCGTTGCTTTGTAGTGGCAGCTCAATACTCGATGCCGCGCTGCGCCAGAATTCCTTTTTGATAAGCGTGCTTCACTTCGCGCATCTCCGTCACCGTGTCGGCGATCTCGACCAGGCTGGGATGCGCGTTGCGCCCGGTCAGAATCACATGCACCATCTCCGGCTTCTGTCGCAGCGTCTCCACCACCTTCGCCGGATCCAGCATGCCATAGCCGATAGCGTAGTTGATCTCGTCGAGCACCACCATGTCCCACTCCCCGGAGAGGATGGCCTGCCGCGCCTCTTCCCACGCCGCCTCGACCATCTTGATGTCCTCTGGGTCGGTCTCCGCGCCGCCAATTTTGACGAAGCCGCGCCCCATCTGCTTCATCACCCAGTTGCCACCGAACGCCTCCACCGCGTCGAGTTCCCCGTAATGCCATGACCCTTTCAGGAATTGCAGCATCAGCACGCGCATGCCGTTGCCGACCGCGCGCAGCGCTGTGCCCATGGCGGCAGTGGTCTTGCCTTTGCCGGGGCCAGTGTTGATGAGGATCAGTCCGCGTCGCGCTTCCGTCATAAAGATTCAGGCGTGTCCCAAATGATATGGATGCCCTTCGAGGATTGTAAATGCGCGATAGATCTGCTCCGCGAGGACGACGGCGGCGAGTTCGTGGGGCAAGGTCATCGGGCCGAGCGAAAGCAGCAAGTCGGCGCGGGCGGAAGCGGCTTGCGACCAGCCATTGGCCGGCCCCACTGCGAAGGTAATCTGCTGCGTCGCCCGATCGCGTTCACCCGCAAGCCATTGCGCAAAACGCTCCGTGGGCCAGGACTTGCCGCGGCCATCCAATAATATGAGTGTGCGCTTACCTGGATGGGAAGTACCGGCTCCGGCCCCGCGGGTGGGTCTACCTATAGAAGCAAGGAATTTTTCTTCGGTCGGGAAATTCTCCGCCTGGCAGCGCGCATGGTGGCCGATGCGCTCGCAATAGCTTGCAAACAGCTCCTCGGCGGCCGCGTGTTTGCGCGTTGCCCGCCTGCCCAGCGTGACCAGCCGTATCTCCATCTTCCAAATTTACCGGAAAACCGGTTTGGTGGAAGAACGCAGCCTATCCGGGGATTGGAGGACAATCGCCATCGTAAAGACCCATAAGGTTATCTAATAGCAAATACCATTCTATTGATTTCCATATTCATATTTCTGTAATCTCATACATTTTTGCGGGCAACCTTATCTATGCGCTGGATAACTTGTTGATTGCAGGCAACCTTTTGTCTGGCCATAAGATTGCATATTATTCATAGTTTAATGTTAGTAACTCAAAAGTGCGACAAGTCATGCCGCACACATCTTTCGGGGGTCTAATGAGAATTCAGTCCAAAATCCTTGCCGTTTGCCTGCTCCTTCTTACGGGAATTTTCCTCGCGCCCAATCGTGCTGAGGCCCAGGGCATCACAACCGGCAACATTACTGGCACGGTTGTCGATCCGCAGGGCGCGGTTGTGCCCGGCGCGACAGTCACCGCGACTGAAGCCAGCAAGGGATCTTCCAACGTTACGCAGAGCAGGCCGAATGGCACATTCTCTTTCCCCGATATGCCAACCGGCGTCTATAACATCCATGTGGACGCGACTGGATTTCAGGGGTATGACGTGAAAGGCGTGATTGTTGCCGTCGGCAGCAACGTCAACCTCCATTCGCTCACCATGCAGGTCGGTGGCGCAGCCCAGACCGTCAACGTGGTGGACGCCAACCAGGTTGAACTGGACACAACCAACTCTCAGGTGTCCACGGTTTTCAGTCCTGAAGAACTCCAGCAGCTACCTTTGGCCAACTCATTCGACACGGTAGCGTTGCTCGCACCGGGAACCGCGCGCACGCTGATGGATAATTTCAGCAACACCAACGGCCCCGGCTTTTCCAGCAACGGTCAGCGTGGCCGCGCCAATAACTTTGAGGTGGATGGCCAGGCGAACAACGACAACTCCATTGCCGGTCCGGCAATCTTTATGGGAAACCAGGATTTGCTGAGTGGGATCCAGGTCATCACCAACCAGTTCGGGGCTGAGTATGGCCGCAATATGGGATCGGTCGTCAATTACCAAACCAAGAGTGGCACCAATTCCTTCCATGGATCGGCGTTTGAGTTCTATACGGGTTCGTGGGGAAGCGCGCTGTCGCAGCAATACAAAAGCCCGGTCTTCGGTTTCTGCCCGCCGGGAGTCAGTCCAACTACAGGTTGCGCTCCGGTCAACAACCCGAAGCTGGTCGATAACCGCTGGGGCGCTACTTTAGGTGGACCGGTCCTGCGCAACAAGCTCTGGTTCTTCGGCAGCGGCTACTGGGTCCATACCTATACTGGCACGATCCCTTCCACTTCAGGGTCGTCCTTGACGCCAACACCTGCAGGTATTGCACAATTGGCGGGTCTCTTCCCAAATGCCCCCGCTGTCGGCGTCCTCAAGAACTACGGCCCCTATTCCGTTACCACTGGCAGTCCAAATCCTGTGGCCTCTGGAGCCAGCACATTCCCTGTAACTCCTCCGGGCAGCACGACGCCGGTCGATGTTCCAGTCGCGCCAATCTCGCGCACCGTGGCCTCTCCGTTTTTAGACCGTGAGTACAGCGGACGTTTAGATTGGCAGCCTGACAATGCCGACCGCTTCTTTGCGCGGCTTTACTACCAGAACGATGTTTCATCTGGGGATGGCGGGTCTACGCTTGTATCCCAGGGCGCATGGTATGACGTTCCCGATACCAATTGGCTGATTGGCGCCAACTGGACGCGCACCTTTTCTTCGCGGTGGGTAAACTCGCTGACCTACGGCTTCCAGGAAGAGAAGCTCCTCTTTCAGTCCGGCGGACTGTCCGACTGCGTCGTCACCCAGTTTACGGCTTGTACATCCTCTATGAATTTCAACGGAAGCCAGGCTGACCTTGGCTTCGGCTATGCCACCAACCTGCCACAGGGACGCACGATCAAAGTGACCCAGGTGCAGGACAACGCCACTTTCAGCACCGGGCGGAACACCATCCTCTTCGGCGGTGAGGTCGATTACCAGAATTCGCCGAACTTCTTTTTGCCGGATTACAACGGCCAGTATTCCTTCGGCAGCTTAAATGCATTGATGAACAACTCCGCATCCACCGTTAGCCTGGCGAATGGCAATCCAGTGATCCCCTTTACTGAGGTGGACTACTTTTCCTACATCGAGGATGACTGGAAGATCATGGACACGCTGACGCTGAACATGGGTCTGCGCTGGGAAATCTATGGCATGGCCATCAACAAACTGCATGCCTCGACACTGGCACAGCAAACTGGCTCCAATCCCTTTTGGGACACGAGTTTGCCGCTCAGTCTGACGACCCAGGCATCGATCCCCACGCCCTATAAAAACTTTGAACCGCGCCTGGGCTTCAACTGGAACCCGCGCGCCATGAATCAAAAGTTGTCCGTCCAGGGCGGCTTCGCCATCAACTTCGACCCAATTTTCTACAATCCATTCCTGAATGTCGCCACTGCAGCGCCCGATGTGTTTGCCGCAAGCTTTGCGCCAACGGGACCATCCTTGCCCTCCAATGGGGAGTTTTCCGGGGCTGCGGTACGCGCCGCGGAACTGCCGAACCTGCCTACTGGCGGAGATCCAGGCTACGACAATATCGGTCTGGTATCTCCGAATTTTCATAACCCTTATACAGAGAGCTACCGCCTGGGCGTTCAATACCAGTTGACCCCCACATCGCTGGTAACGGCCAGCTACAATGGCAACCATCAGGTTGGCAACTTCCAAAACATCAATGCGAACCCCAACCTGGGACCAGTCGCTGCGGTCTTCCCAAACATTGTCAATCCAAGTTCTCTGTGCACGACACCGAACACCCCAGGCACTTTCGACCCAACGGGCGGACTGCAGGGACCTCTGGTCGGCCGTCCCGATTGCAGCCGAAGTGTTGTCAACGCAACCACCAATACGGCCTTCGCCCTGTACAACGGCCTGCAATTGCAATTCCAGAAGCGCACGTCCAGCGGACTCATTTTTACCGCCAACTACACCTATAGCCGGACGATCGACAACGCCAGTGAGATTTACAGCACATTCGGCGGTGGAAACACCAATGCGTATGCGCAAAATCCGCAGAATATCGACCAGGGAGAGCGTGCCCTCAGCGGTCTCTCACTGACCCATGTCGTTGCTGTGGATACCGTTTATGAGTCTCCTTTCTTCCGAAATCAGGAAAACTGGAAAGGCAAGTTGCTGGGCGGTTATACCTTCAGCGCGATTTGGACGGCGAACAGCGGCGAACCCTATCAGCCACTCCAAACTGCTACATTTACAAATCCAGTAACAGGCAATCCTGAAACCAGCTTCTGCGATACGGGCTTCGATTTTGCTGAAATTGGGGCCGATAACTGCCGCATGGTGCTCTCCAACCCGAAAGCGCCGTTGCAATCCGTGGCCTACAACGCCGGCCCAACAAACGGCTACCTTGCCTTTGAAACTGGCCCTGCATTTGGCTCTACAGGAGTCCCGCTCAACCCTGCCAACGCACACTGGATTGTGGACAATGAGGCCCAGGCCATCGCGATGGGCAACCCCTATCCGGGGTCTAGTCGCAATATCCTTCGCGGCGACATGTTCAACGAGTTGGATGCCAGCGTCTACAAGCAGACCAATCTGTCGCACGGCGTAGTGCTCACCCTCCAGATGAACGTTTATAACGCAACCAACTACAATTTCCTCAACGTTCCAAATCCATACTTGGCGGCCTACTCGCCAACTGGCACGCAGGGCTTCCTGACCAACTACTTCAACAGTTCGGCTGGCACGTCCTACTCATCCCAAGGCAACCGGCAAGTGCAATTGGAAGGGCATATCGTGTTCTAAAAGTAAGCTGAACTAGAACAAATAGGGGGTGCTCGAAAGGGCGTCCCCTATTTTTCTTGATTCTTTGGACTGAACGGGAAATGCACCATGAAACGTCTTGCGTTATTGATTGCGGTGGTTGCTTTCGCAAGCATGCCGTGTCGTGCTGCTTCCGACGAAAAGGCCCCTGCTTTATCGCCCGTTCTGGTCGAGCTATTTACCTCCGAGGGATGTTCCTCCTGTCCTCCCGCAGACGAATTCGTGCAGAGATTGGACGAAGATCAGCCCGTTCCTGGCGCGCAACTCATCGTCCTCAGTGAGCATGTCGATTATTTCAATCATGAAGGCTGGAGAGATCCTTACTCCTCGAGCCTGTTCACGGAACGACAGTATGCGTATGTCCACGCACTTCGCCTGAACGATGCATATACTCCACAGATTCTTGTCGATGGAGCCGATGAATTATGGGACAAGACGCCGCAACAGATGGACAGCTTGCTTCGTCAGGCGGCCGCGACACCAAAGGTCCCCGTCCTCATTCGTTCCGTAACGATAGACAGGCAAATTCCGGTTCTTCGGGCGCAAATTGAAGTGGATGGCACGTTGGCAAAACATAATGCCGACATTTACGCTGCGGTGGCCTTGGATCATGCAGAGTCCCAGGTTTTACGAGGGGAAAACAAAGGGCAGCATCTCACGCATGTTGCCGTTGTAGAGGTCCTGAAAACAGTAGGAAAGTTGAAGAAAGGCACGACGGTCGATAAGGACATCACCATCAAGCTCACCCCCGAGTTGGCCTCCAAACATCTCAGGCTTGTCGTGTTCGTGCAGGAATCTGGGCCTGGAAGAGTCCTTGGCGCAGCCACACAAAAAGATATCGATTAGGACAGTTTCCTGTTGGTATCGAGCAAAGGTGAATCCTAACTACTTCTTTCTGACTTTTCTGACGGCCTTCTTGGCTGGCGCTTTCTTTACAACAGCTTTCTTTGTAGCAGCCTTCTTGACCACTGTCTTCTTCGCCACGGCCTTTTTTGCCACCGTCTTTTTGGCGGGCGGCTTCTTTGCGGCCTGCTTCTTTCGCGCTGCGGTCACTTTCTTCACCAGCGAAGCCTTCAATTCCTCCAGACCCACAGGGGTAGCGGTCTTGCGCAGGCGTTCGATGTCGTAGAAACTGCGTTTCTCTTCGGAAAAGATGTGGACGACGAAGTCAACGTAGTCGAGAAGAATCCATTCGCCCTGGCGAAAGCCTTCGACGGAGTTCGCATACGCGCCGAAGTCGCGCTTCATGCGCAGTTCAATTTCAGACGCGATGGCCTGGTTCTGGCGGTCGTTCGTGCCGCTACAAATGAGAAAGTAGTCGGTGAATCCCGAATCCGCGGGATCCAATTCCAGGACGTGGATTTCCGTGGCCTTCTTCTCTTCGCAAGCGGCCGCAGCCGCCGTGACCATGCGGCGAATTTCAGTCTTCGTCATGCGGTTGTGCGCTCTCCTGTGCGCTGAGACTCATCCTAGACTGTTGCGTATACAAGTGCCAAGAATTGGATTGCTGGAAGCATGATAGAGGCCAGTCTTGCGGATATATTCGCTGACCGCTTGGGGCAGGAACTCGGCGGTCGACTCGCCCGCATCTAAAGCGACGCGCAGTTCGGTGG
>DAHUZH010000098.1 GCA_027306695.1 Acidobacteriaceae bacterium | reverse complement strand
TGATTTTTAGAGAGCAGCGCGCGAGTGAGTCGCGATGGAAATCAGGTGGAATCCATTAAGTGCAACTGTAGTACTAAGTTTTGCAGGATTTTTACAGGGCCAAATCCACCCCAATCCGGCAAAAACATTTCGGCGGCGCTCAAATTTGATATCCTCATCCGTTTGAGCGGTTTTTTCTTGCGAGCACCCTTATGCCAGAGCATCGCGGACGAACGTATCACCAGAATCGTGTGGCGGAAACGCTGCGCGAGGAAATCAGCGCCATGCTGGAGGGCCAGTTGAGCGACCCGCGCATCAGCTTCGGCTACGTCAGCGAAGTTGTGATGGCGCCCGGTGGGAAGTCGGCACGCATCTACGTGGCCATCGACGGCGACAGCAAGGACGAGCAGGACACGCTGGCGGGTCTGGAAGCCGCACGCGGCTACATCCGCCATGAGCTGCTGCACCGCATGGGCGTGCGCCATGTGCCGGAGTTGGTCTTTCAGGCCGACCACTCCGAGCCCGTGCGCGCGCGCATCGACGAGTTACTGGGCCGCGTGGAGCGCCGGAACAAGCAGAAGGCGAAGTTGCACCCATCAATCCCCGACGAAACGGACGTACCAAAATCGGAATGACAGAACGCAATATCCAACGCGATGCGCAACGGCCGTGCCCACCCGAACCCATGCTGCTGGAAGCGATCAGGGAACGCGAGTGTTTTTTGTTGACCTCGCATGCGCGGCCCGATGGTGACGCTGTGGGTTCGCTGCTGGCGCTGTGGATGGTGCTGAAAGAGATGGGCAAGCACGCGGAGATGCAGCTTTACGATCGTGTGCCGATGATTTACCGCACACTCCCTGCCGCCGAGCAGATTCGTCACGCCCCGGCAATTCCCGGCAACTCCCATGCGGATGCCGTGATTCTTCTGGAGTGCGATGGCATTGCCCGCTCGCGGCTCCAGGGCCTGGATGGAAATTTTCTCATCAATATCGACCACCATACCAGCGGCCGCAGATTCGCCAACGTCAACTGGATCGACACTGAAGCCAGCGCCGTGGCGGAAATGGTCTATCGGCTGGCGATTGCATCCAAAGTCGCCATCACACCCGCCATTGCCACCTGCCTGTACACAGCGCTGCTCAGCGATACCGGCTCGTTTTGTTATGAGGGGACCAGTGCGCACACCTTCGCGCTGGCCCAGGAATTGGTCCAGCTTGGGGCCTCCCCGGCCCGCATCGCACAGGACGTGTACTTCAGCAATCCTGCATCCAAGATGCGTCTTCTCGGCGCCGCGCTCAGCACGCTGCAACGCGAAGGACGCATTGCCTGGCTGTGGGTCACGCACAGCGACATGATCCGTGTCGGCGCAGTGGAGGAAGACTGCGAAGGCATTGTGAACTATGCCATCGGCATTTCCGGCGTGGAAGCCGCGGTCTTTCTGCGCGAGTTGCCCGACCATCGCGTGCGGCTGAGCCTGCGCAGCAAAGGCAAAGTGCATGTGGCCGAAGTGGCTGAGCAGTTCGGCGGCGGCGGCCATGAAAACGCCAGCGGTTGCACGCTCGATGGGCCTCTCTACTCCGCCATGGACCGCATTCTGGATGAACTGCGCCGCCATCTGCGTCCTCACGCCGTCATCGACGTCGCGTAATGAGCGCGGTTTTGCTTCCGCAGCGCCTATTTCCTTTGCAGCATCCTTCGTCTTTATCGACCGGGTTTGGTAGGCTGAATAAGTCTTTGCCTGCCATCCATTGCGGGCCAGACCGCCAGACAACCAAGTGACAGCGAACCGAAGCGACAATTGGAAGCAATACCTGCCAGGTGGAACCTTCTGGCAGAAGCTCACCACAGCCACTGTGGCTGAGTTCGCCACGCTACTTTGCTTCACGGTCTTTTTTCTCTTCTATGGACTCGTTCCCTGGTTCGGTGGGGACGTGCTGGGTCTGGTCGGCGCGGATGAGCCGCGCTATGCGCAGGTGGCGCGGGAAATGCTCGCCCGGCACGATTTTATTACCCCCATCCTGTATGGCAAGCCCTGGCTGGAAAAACCCGCCCTCTACTACTGGCGGGCCATGTTCTCCTTCAAAGACTTTGGCGTGCACGATTGGTCCGCCCGTCTACCCTCCGCCAGCTTCGCCTTTGTGCTGATTCTTCTGATCTATCTGCACATGCGGCGTTTCCGCCACGGCGCGCAGCTCGATGCTGCGCTCATCACAGTCTCCTGCGCGGGCATCATCGGCTTTGCGCGCGGCGCTTCGACGGACATGCAACTGGCCGCGCCGTTCTGCATTGGCATGCTGGGCTGGTATGCCTGGTATGAAACGGACAGTAAATTCTGGCTGTTCGATCTTTATTTTTTTGGCGGCGCGGCCACGCTCGCCAAAGGCCCGGTCGCGCCCGGAATGGCCTTCTGCATTATTTTTCTCTTCGCGGCCCTGCGCAAAGAGTGGTCTTTGCTTCGCCGTACCATCTGGGTCCCCGGGATTCTCCTTTATCTGGCCATGGTGCTGCCGTGGTTCATCGCAGTCCAGCATAGAAACCCGGAATTTTTGCGCGTCTTTTTCTGGGAACATAATCTTCAACGCTTCGCTACAGATCGCTTCCGCCATGCCGCGCCCGTCTGGTTTTATCTTCCAGTCATGGCGCTCGCACTGATGCCGTGGGTCGCCATCGCCAGCAGCGCACTGTGGGACGCGGTCCGCAATTCCATCAACGAGTGGCGGGTCCGCCGCAATCCCGACCGCTACGTTGGCAATCCGCGCGCCGGCGATGCGTTTCCTGAGTTCCTCATCCTGTGGGCCGCGTTCCCGATCGTTTTCTTTAGCTTTTCTCAGTCGAAGCTACCCGGCTACATTCTGCCCGCCGTACCGCCGATTACCATCTTGTGCGGAGATTATCTTAACCGCGTACGCATGCGTGGCCTTCCCAATTCCCTGCTGGCAATTCACGCAACCGTCGTCGGCATCCTGGTGGCTGGAGCGCTGATGCTGCCGCAGATTCTGGTGCATCCGCAGGCATGGCCGCCGCTCCGCGTCATCGTTGCGGCCATTATGGTGGGAGCGGCGTTCTCCATCGCCATCCTGGTGACGGTCCTGCGTTTTGGAACTCCTCGCCTGCGCATCGCCACCATGGTTCCAGTGGCGCTGATTCTGGTCTTCCTGTTGGGAACGCATAACGGAATTTTGCTCGACCAGAAATACTCCGCGCGCACGCTCGCCCATGAGCTGGTGCAGTTGCCTGATGCCCCGCATCTGGTCGCCGTCTATCAGGCCCGGCGCGATGTGCAGTATGGTCTGGCGTTTTATTTGAATGAGCAAGTACCCAATTATGACCGCACTGGCGTCCCTGTCCAGGCGCACCTGCTGGTGGTGAGAAACCATTTGAATCCGCAGAGGGAACAGCAGGCGCGGGCCAACCTGGAAAAATTGCTTGCCGGCCGCCATGACGAGCCTCTGTTCGTCTATGGACCACAGAATCTAACCATCTACCGGGTCGACGCGAAGCCATAGCCCCTCCCAGGAAAAGATCGCCCTTGGCGAAGCGGGTTCGCTTACGGCTGAGTAATCTTTCGATTTCGGCCCCAATGCCGTACACTCGCGCATACGGATTGTTACTGCCGCCCACTCGATGCGAATCTCTCTCCCCTGCGATTTGCCCGTGAGCCAACCCATGATGACTTCGGCGCTGCAACTCGACTTCCTGGATTTGCGCCATTTCTCCGCCCAGCATCTGCGATCTCTGCTGGATGAGGAAAGCGCTCTCTGGAGCCAGCGTCTGCGGTGGGACTACCGCAACTCGGCCAGTCTGGTGCTGCAATATGTCGAGTCGCATCTGCTGACAGGCTATGTGGCGCTCGAACAGGGCCGCGTTTGCGGCTATATTTTCTGCGTGTATGAAAACAACAAGGCCGTCATTGGAGATGTCTTTGCCTCCCGCGCGGGAGTGGACGAAGCATCTGCGGTCGCCATTGAGTTGCAACTGATCGACCGCCTGCTGGAGACCCTGCAACACACGCCCAACCTGGCCCGAGTGGAAGCCCAACTGCTGCTGCATCCCCAGGGACTGCATCGCCAGCCATTCAACCGCGCGGGCTTCCATCTGTATCCCCGGCTGTTCATGGAACTCGAACTGCACCGCAGCGATCTTTCCGAGCTTCCGCCACCGGAAGTGGTTGCATGGGAGAGCGACGGCAAGTACCGCCGGTGGATGGCGTCTGACTTCGATCTGGCGCCAAGCGTCATCACGGCCTCGTATGCTGGCCATATCGACAGCGAAATCAACGATCAATATCTGTCGCCAGGTGGCGCACAGCGCTTTCTGCATAACATCGTGCGCTTCCCCGGCTGCGGAATTTTTGAGCCGAATGCGTCCTGGGTGCTGGCGGACTCGCATGACCACAAGCTGCACGGTCTGCTGCTCTGTTCCCGCGTCAGCGCCGGGGTCGGTCATGTGACCCAGATTTGCGTCATGCCGGAATTCCAGGGCCGCGGAGTGGGAAAAACTCTATTGGAGCTGTGTACGGCTTCTCTGCAAAGCCGGGATTGCGATGCGGTCACTTTGACGGTGACGGAGCAGAATTCTGCGGCGGTGGGTCTATATCGGCGTTTGGGCTACCGGGTGATGCACCGCTTCGACGCCATGCTGTGGGCCAGCGGCATGCCAAAAAATATGCGGTAAATGTGAGGCCTTTCATCCGCTCTACAAATTTGTCGTCCCGACCGAAGTGGAGGGCCCCTGCGGTTTATTCTCCCTGCGCCAACCCGCTCAGTGGCGCACCAGCCACATCAACCAACTGGCGACGATCGTTCCCACGACAAACAAGCAGAAACAGTACAGCCCATAGCGCACCATGGCGCGCGTCTCCGAGCGTTGCGTAATGCCGAAAACAACCGATGCGAACAGTGCGAACAGGAGTACAGCGGTGAAATGCGAGGGAGTGTACATTACTGCTTCCTCCCTAACCGAATGCTGTGCGCATCGACGGCAGAAATGAAGTTCAGCAAGCCCGCCACCACAATGAACTTCGTTCCGTAGTCCGCAGTGACCACCTGCACGATATTTTGTCCCCAGCCCAATAGCGCGGACAGAAAATACAGCAGGCCATTGCCCAGGTCACCAATAAATCCAAGCATGTCGAGCAGTTCGCCCGTGTTGGGAGCGTAGATTTTCCCATGCATGGCCAGCCCCAGCGCAAACATGGACGTAATGGAGACGAATAGTAGGACCGCGCGAATCCAGCGGCCCTGCAGTAAGTGCCCAAGTCCCGGCACAAGCCAGCCTGCAATCAAAACAATCGACGCCGCGTAGCTCTTCGAGCTCGCGTCCGCCCGCGCAGCAATTTCTTTGGTGGTGGACATCTCCAACGAATATATCAGCTTGCTTGGCCCCACTTCGCGCCACTGTAACCATCGCAACGATATACACTGGAGTTTGCCGCTTGCGGTATGGAGGTAAAAACGAAATGTATCCAGAAATCATGGTGATCCCGATGCGCGAGGAACTTGTCCGCGCGGGTATTCAGGAAGCGCGCACAGCAGACGACGTGGAGCAGGCGCTCGCCAAACCCGGAACGACGATGGTGGTGGTCAACTCCATCTGCGGATGCGCGGCGGGCAAGATGCGCCCCGGTGTGCGGATGGCGTTGCAGCACACCACGCTGCCCGATCAGAAGATCACCGTCTTCGCCGGCCAGGACCGCGAAGCAACCGATAAAGTTCGCAGCCACCTGGCAGGGCATCCGCCCAGTTCGCCGGCGATTGCAATTTTTCGCGATGGCAAGCTGGCGTTCCTGATGCAGCGCTCGGTGATTGAAAGCTCCGCCTCGCCGCAAATCGCGCAATACCTCACCCAGGCCTTCGACGAGATTTGCACCAAAGCCAGCGCATAGGCAGCATTCCAGCAAAGATTGCATCCACGGCCCAGCTTCGGCTGGGCTGTTTTCTTTAGCACACTCACAGTTGGTACATGTAAAAAAGCAGATGTGCCATCCCGAGTGAAATCCTGCGTAGCAAGGACGAAGTCGAGAGACCTGCGTTTCCTTTCCCTGCACCAAAAACTGGGTCCGTTTCTATTGCCTTCGTCTTCACATTTACACTCATGCCATGGCTTCTGTAATTACGATTGCGTCACGTTATCCATGGACGCGCGCTTCCCTGCTGCTTGTACTGGGATTTCTTTCTCTTCCCGCATCTCTTGCCGCGCAGACGTTCAAGCCGCGAGACCTCGGCCCACCACCTGCGCGTTCCGTGACACCGCAGCCGCAACAACCTCAATCGCAGCAACCGCAGTCGCTCGAAGCGCGCACGCAGGAGCTTGACCGAATTTTTCATGACTACTGGCAGGACACGCTGCAGCACTCGCCGGAGATGGCCTCAAGCATCGGCGACAAGCGTTATGACGACCAGCTTTCCGACTACTCTCCGCAGGCTTATAACGATGCGCTGGCGCGGGGTGAGCGCTTCATCGAGCGGTTGGGCGCAATCGACACCACGGGAATGGGCGAGCAGGAAATCCTGAGCAAGGACCTCCTGGTACACGATCTCGTCGATCAGCAGGAGTCTTCCGTCTGCAAGCCCTGGCAGACGCCGGTCACGCAGTTCTCCGGCATTCAGGTCGATCTGCCCGCGCTGGTCGAGATGCTGAGCTTCACCTCCGCCGACGATTATGACCACTATGTCGCGCGGTTGAATAAAGTGCCTGCGACGATCATGCAAATCAGCACCGACATGATGCTGGGCGAACAGGACGGCCGCAGCGAACCGCAGTACATCATGCAAAAAATGCTGGCGCAGGTGAATGCCATGGTCACGGCCAAGCCGCAAGACACGCCCTTTGCGCGCCCACTGCTACACTTCCCCGCCAGCATTTCCGCGCGCGACCAGGCGCAGATTCGCACTGTAATTCTGACGGCAATCCGCACCAAGGTACAGCCTGCGTACGCGCGGTTTGCAAAGTATCTCGCCTCGGACTATATCCCGAAGGCGCGCAAAGACCCCGGCATCTGGGCCAACAAAGATGGCGACGCCTGTTATGCATACCTGGTGCAGAGCTTCACCACCACGGATCTGACGCCCGATCAGGTCTACAAAATCGGCGAGGAAGATGTCGCGCGCATCCAGCCGCAGTTGATGGCCGTCGTGCATTCACTCGGTTATCAAGACCTGCGCAGCTTTCACCAGGCACTCGTCAACAATCCCAAAGAACACGCGCAGTCCGGCGCGCAGTTAATCGGCCTCTATCGCCACTACGCCGAGCAGATGGAAGGCAAGCTGCCCGAGCTGGTGACAAAAATTCCCAAGACGCCGTTGAAAGTCGTGCCGATGACAACGTTCGGCTCTGCGGATCAAGTCCCTGCGGATTACCAGCCGGGAACACCCGATGGCTCGCGCCCGGGATGGATTCGCGTGAACACCACCGACGCCACCAAACGCCTGCTGACGCAGGTGGAACCGATTGCCTATCACGAAGGCGTGCCGGGCCATCACCTGCAAATTTCGCTGGCGCAGGAGTTGACCGGTCTGCCCGATTTTCGCCGCTTTGAAAGCTACACCGCGTTCGTCGAAGGCTGGGCGTTTTACAGCGAGCAGCTTGGCAAGGAAGTCGGCTTCTATCAAGACCCCTACAGCGAATATGGCCTGCTGGAAAACCAGATGTGGCGCGCAGTGCGGCTGGTTGTCGATACTGGCGTGCACTCCAAACACTGGACGCGCGCGCAGATGGTGCAGTACTTCCGCGACCACACCGCAATGGACGACATCACGATTCAGGAAGAGGTCGATCGCTACATCGCGTGGCCCGGCCAGGCGCTGGCGTATGACATGGGACGGTTGAAGATTTTAGAACTGCGCGCGGAGGCGCAAAAAGCGCTCGGAAAAAATTTCGACATCCGCAAATTTCACGATGAGGTGCTCGACTCCGGCGCATTGCCGCTGGATATTTTGCAGCAACGGATAGAGACATGGATACAGCAGCAACAAAACCCTGCGACAAAATAGAGCGTCCCATCGTCAATTTTGCCGATTGTCAAAGGGAGTCATTCTGAACGGAGTGAAGAATCCAGAGAATATTCGCCTCATAAGTACTGCGATCAACCTCAGAATGACAAGCCGTTTTTTAATGCAAGACATCGAAAGGAAACTTAGTTCATGGCAAAGCAAGAAATAGCAACGCAAACACTGGACACAAAGCTCGCCATGCTGGGCGCGGGCAAAATGGGCGGCATTCTATTGCAGGCATTTTTGAAGAACCAGTTGTTCCGCCCGGAAAACATCTGCGCCACCGTCCAACACGCCGTCCGCTGTGAGTCGTTGGCCGCGCAATGGGGCATTCCTGTAACCACCGATAATTTAGAAGCAGCGCGTCAAAGCGATCTGATTCTGCTCGGCGTCAAACCACAAACCGTCCCCGAAGTGATCGAGCAGATTCGCTCTGCGCTGACGGCCAAAAAGCTGATCGTCTCCTTCGCCGCCTCGATCAAAACCAGCGCCATCGAACAGGCTGCAGGAGTGGACCTCGCTGTAATCCGCGCCATGCCGAACACGCCCTCCCTGCTCGGCTGCGGCGCGACGGCATTGTGCAAAGGAAAATTTGTCTCCGCCGAGCAGCTAGCACTCGCCGAACGAATGTTTTCGAGCGTTGGCCGCACCGTCACCGTGGATGAAAAACACATGGACGCGGTCACAGGACTCTCCGCCAGCGGCCCCGCCTACATCTACATCATTCTGGAATCGCTCGCCGAAGCCGGCGTCAAAGTCGGCCTGCCGCGCGATATCGCCACATTGCTGGCGGCGCAAACCACGCTCGGCGCAGCGACGATGGTGCTCGAAACCGGCAGCCATCCGGCTCTGCTGAAAGACGCCGTCACCACGCCAGCCGGCTGCACCATCGACGGCATTCTCGAACTCGAAGAGGGCGGCCTGCGCGTCACACTCATCAAAGCCGTCATGCGAGCCGCGCAACGCGCGAAAGAACTGGCGGCCGGGTGACGCAGCTAGTCCGTTCTTCACTGTTATCTGCTTGCTATAATGCGTCCAGAAACCGCGCCTTGAAAAAAGCTCGTCGGAGGCACTTTTGACTTCTCCCCGCACCTTAAGCAAAGCTCCGTTTCTTGTAGGCTTATTCCTCCTGACATTCTCCTTACTGACCTTTCAAATTGTGCAAACACGCATCCTCTCGGTGATCGCGTGGTATTACATGGCTTTCTTTGCGATTAGCGTGGCCATGCTGGGCATGACCGTTGGCGCCGTTTGGGTCTATCTGCATCGCGAACGCATCGAGTCGGCCCCTCTGCCAGTGACACTCACGAACTTCACGCTCGCCACAGCAGTCGCTATGCCCGCGTCGATTATGGTGCAGTTTTGCCTCATCACCACGATTTCTCTTTCGCTCACCACCGTCATTTCGTGGAGCATCTTGCTGCTCGCCATGGCTGTGCCCTACTTCTTCTCCGGCGTGGTGGTCAGCCTGGCGCTGACCCGCAGCCCCTTCCCCTCCGGCCAGGTCTATGGGGTGGACCTGATGGGCGCTGCATTGGGGTGCATGGGAGTCATTCTCATCCTCAATGTCATGGATGGCCCGACTGCTGTCATTGCCTCATCTGTCGTATGCGGTTTGTCCGCACTCGCGTTCACGTCCAGCGCCAGCGCCGAAGACCAGCAGCGATTGAAATCGAATCCCTGGTGGCGTCGCCCGGTGCCGGTCACGATCGCTTTAGCTGTTTTCGCCATTCTCAATTCACTGGCGCCTGTCGGTGTTCGCCCGATCCTGGTCAAAGATCACCTCGAACGCTCTGGCTTTAAGGTGTATGAGAAGTGGAACTCCTACTCCCGCATCACAGCCGAGCGGCCGCAGTTGCGATTCCCCGATCTTTGGGGCGGCTCTCCCCAAACACCGCCCGGATTGCTTGCGATGCAGTCGCAATTGAGTATCGATGGCGGCGCAGGCTCGGAGATGTCCCACTATGACGGCACTCCCCAGTCCATTTCCTACCTTCAATATGATCTCGTCGGCCTGGCGTACCGTCTTCCCAACATCCACAAATCCGCCGTCGTTGGTGTCGGCGGCGGCCGCGACCTTCTGACCGCCCACTATTTTGGCGTACCCGACATCACAGGCGTCGAACTGAATCCTATCTTCATTAACCTGCTAACCATAAATCCGTACTACAAGAACTTCAGCGACATAAACGCTTTGCCGAATCTGAAGCTGCACGTCGACGATGCCCGCAGTTGGTTTGCCAGTACGCATGAAAAGTTCGACCTGGTGCAAATGAGCATGATCGACACCTGGGCGGCAACCGGCGCAGGCGCGTTCAGTCTCAGCGAAAACGGACTCTACACGCTTGAGGGTTGGCGCGCCTTCCTTCATTCCCTGAACGACGATGGAATCTTCACTGTCAGTCGCTGGTACAGTCCGGGCGATGTCAACGAAACAGGGCGCATGATCGGTCTCGCCACCGCCGTCCTCCTGGACTCCGGCGTCAAAGATATCCGCCCGCACCTGTTCGTCGCCAACGCGGGATATATCGCAACCCTTGTGCTGTCAAAGAAGCCCTTCACGCCTGAGCAGTTGCGCATCCTGCACGCCACAGTGCGAGATCTCGGCTTCAACGTGCTTCTGGCTCCCGATCAACCACCACAATCTCCGCTCCTGCGCGCCATTGTTGAAAGCCCGGATCGCACCACCTTGAATCGTGTTCTGGAGGGGAACTACCTGGATCTGAGCGTGCCGACCGACAACCGGCCATTTTTCTTCAACCAACTGCGTTTTCGCAACATCCCGAATGCCACGCTGCGAATGATCCATGGGAATCTTAGGGTCGGCGTAATGGCGGGCAATTTGATCGCGTCCGGCGTGCTCGTTCTCATTCTCTTTATCTCGATCATCGCGGTGGTCCTCACCGTTCTTCTGCCTCTCAGGGGTACGGCACGCGAATCTCCGATGCCTTTGGTCGTCGTTGGCAGTCTTTACTTCTCGCTGATCGGAATGGGCTTCATGCTGGCCGAGATCGCGCTCCTCCAGCGTTTCAGTGTGTATTTGGGCCACCCGATTTACTCGCTGAGCGTCTGTCTTTTCAGCCTTATCCTGGCCTCTGGCCTAGGCAGCTTGACCTCCGACCGGCTCAAGTTGAACGCGCGCGTCAAACTGCTTCTATGGGGAAGTATCCTCGTCGCATATCTGGTGGGGATGGTGTGGATTTTGCCCGCGCTCCTCCAGTCCACCACGGGCCAGGAACGCCTGGTGCGCATAGGAATTTCCGTGTTGGTCATCATGCCGCTGGGATTTTTGCTTGGCTTCGCTTTTCCCACGGGATTGCGTCTGGTCGAAGCAGTGGACCGGCAACCCACACCCTGGTTCTGGGGCATCAACGGCGCAACCGGTGTACTCGCGTCTGTGTTGGCCGTGATGTTCAGCATGGCGCTCGGCATCAACGTAACCATGCTCTTATCCGCTGCCTGTTATCTTCTACTCATTCCAACAAGCTTTGCCCTCCTGGGGATGGGTCAGCAGCATAGTGCTACCTAGAACTCCAGCCCATGGCCTAGATGTTTATAGCCGATTTACAGATGCTGTAGTTGAAAACGAGATGAGTCATTCTGAGCGAAGCGAAGAATCCAGAGGGTAACGGCGGCGATGACCAGGCGCATATCGTCTGGATTCTTCACTCCGCTGCGCTCCGTTCAGAATGACTCCCCTTTCACAAATCACTACACCAACTGTCAATCCGCTCTAGTCCCACAGTGGTGATGGAAGAGGTTGATGGTGAACCTGAGTGGAATTTTCTGCCAGGATTGGCCCCGGGCTATTCAGTCGCCAGTGGAACCTTGACTCGGCCAGTCGCTGGATTGTAGCCATCCGTAAGCGTCTCCAGGAAGTCGACAACCTGATCTTCTTCATGATCCGTCAGTTGAAGATTGCCGATCGTCGTATCCAGGTTTTCGCCAACGTCGGGCGGAGGAAAACAGTCCACATTGAGGCGTTTTCCTGCACAAGTTTGACCGGGCCGCACTTGATACTTGTCTCGGGTGTTGTAGAAGTGGACAACTTCTTTCAAGCTCTTAAAGTAACCGTTATGCATGTAGGCCTTCACGAATGCATGCGATGGCAAGCCTGGCCGAAGATCCACGTTCCGTAATGTGGGCGTCTGAATCGCGCCCTCGAAAGCTCCGCCATACTGCGACCACTGCTGATTCGGGCTTCCACCTGCTCCCTGAAGAAGCGCTCCCAAGCCCCCGTCATGGAAGTTGAGACCATCCGGATTCGCGGTGAAGCCGTATGGGTCCGGCTGACTTTCGTGGAGGAAAGGAATATCTGGGTTCCGGGGGACTCCGAGATTGGCGAATGTGAAGTCCGTGAACAAAGACTCAAAATTTGTGACTACAGGCTCCGTGCCGTTTGGCGCGGATGCAATCGGTTTACCCGATCCAGGCCTGGGTGTTGGGCCGTTGTTCTGGGTCCCATCGAGATGGCAGGAATTGCAATTCGCCTTCGTGCGAAAGAGCTCCCATCCATGCAGTTCATCGGGCGTAAGTTGCGCCCGCTTGTCGCCTGCCAGATAGTAGTCGAACTTCGAGCTAAAGCGGTTGACTGGAGGATGCGCTTCATACTGTGCGATGGACAGCGTCAATTCATCGTAGGCAGCCTGTGCCCTGCCTCTATCGATTTTGTTGAGATGGACCGTGGGATGGTTTGGATCGTAGTTTCCACCCGGTTTGCTGCACACAGATTCGGTATCGGCGGGCCATTGAATCGCAAAGATTTGACTGCCCCACACAGCGTCGGCAAGGCTGCTATACGGCGAGCGCGAAGCGCGATACACAAAACACGCGAAGTCGGTAAAGCCCATTTCGAGCGGATTGTCTGGAGGGCCTTGCGCCTGTTCTGCTGCAGGATTGCCCAGGCGGGTTCCTGTCGCGCGCCCGTCCCAGAAGTTGCCACCATAAAAGTTTTTCTGTGTCGCGTTGTAGTGAAATATCGGTGCGAAAGTCGCGTAGGTGTAGCTTTGCGGTTTGCGATTGCCAAACCGCGAACGGACCGATCCCGGATACGATGTCGTGGTTCGATTCAGTGTTGAAACCGGACCGGTAAATCCTGTTTCAGGCATGTGGCAAAATGCACAGGCTTCATTGCTTTTGACCGAAAGACTTTTGTCGTAGAGCAAAAGGCCCCCCAGTGTCGTTTCATTGGCGAGCTGGTCGCTTCGATCGGGAGGGTTCGTATGGAATTGCTTGAGGTAGAAAGCCTCATAGTGATCGATGCGCGCCTCGACTG
Source organism: Acidobacteriaceae bacterium (assembly GCA_027306695.1). Taxonomy (GTDB): domain Bacteria; phylum Acidobacteriota; class Terriglobia; order Terriglobales; family Acidobacteriaceae; genus JAKAAZ01. The sequence continues at coordinate 783 of DAHUZH010000098.1, read as the reverse complement.
CCTGGATTGCTGCTAGCGCATCAACGGGAATGGTGACATCTTGTTGTGGATCCTCGGCTGCCGAGATACTATGAGAAATGAACGCAGGTCCCACGACGATTCCAATGGCTAGCAACAGGGACACTACAACGGATAATTTTCCTGGACGCATGGTGGCTGGCTCCTTCCCAGCTCGCTGCATGGCATTGTGCTCCGTGGTCTGTGCGGGCACAAGCCGCCGTGCTATGGGGTTGTTGGATGCGAAAAAAACCAATTCCGGCTGTACAGATTTGTCAGATTTGGCATACGAATCCCTGCCCTTGCGGACCGGCTTATACCTGTGACGACCATCGGCACAAGTCTTCAAAGTTACAATTCGCGATCTCGCTTGGCACTGTCCATTTTCGGACACTCTTTTTCAATAATGGACACTATTCCGCAAACCGCATCGTATTAAATTCCCATAAATCATTGATCTCATTCGATTCGCGCATTTGACCGTTTTGGCTGGCTGCGTGCAACCCATTATTTGCAATGGATATCGCACGGCCCGATCTGAAAAAACGCAAAATTCGCCGCCAGGCCCTCTGGGCCGCCATTGGACTGGTGGTTCTGGCTGGCATTACTGTCTTCGTCATGCGGCTCAAACCGGCCGCTCCGAGCGTTGACCGCAACACGGTCTGGACCGACACCGTGAAGCGCGGCAACATGATTCGTCAGGTGCGCGGGCTGGGCACGCTTGTCCCGCGCGAAGACCGTATCCGCTCCATCCCGGCGGAAACCGAGGGCACGGTGGTGCGTATC
>DAHUZH010000097.1 GCA_027306695.1 Acidobacteriaceae bacterium | reverse complement strand
TTTACCTTTTCTGCTCCTCCGCTCACATGCTTCAATACCAATCCCAACTCTGTCCTTATCTGGGCCATCTCCTCACGAATGTCATCTGCAGAATTGTCAGTGCAAGAAATGCTGTGTAGAGATTGACTGTCTCAATTCCTAGATCGCTGAGCACCCGCCGGTGTTGCGAAAAACTGTTTATCTTCTTGTATGGAGGATTCAAAATCGCATGCGTGAATCGGGTCCCCATATCGAATTGAATCCTATCTACGGAATCATGGATAAAGTCCTTTGCATGAATTTCATAAGGAACACCTAAACTCTCCATGTTTATTTGCAAATAGGACCGCATTACTGGATCGATTTCCCATGCTTCAACTCGCTCAGGAAGGAGTTTCCTGCTCGCTGCAATCGTCAAAGAACCAACGCCTGCGCCTGCATCCAGGAGAACGACCGGCTGACCTCCCGTTGAAAAAAGGCTTGCCATGAACTCGGCAATGCCATACGGGGTCATGAACTGTCCCAGATCACTCTTCCGTTTCAGGTCGAGCTTTGCGTTTGCCTCGTGTCGAATTCGATCCACTACGACACCGTTCATCCATTCCTCTTCCATTTACGTTGCGTGAAGGCATATTCAAATCTAAATTCTATGTCCTGATCTCTATGTATGCACCCTTATCGAACGGAGCCTACGGCTGGCCACCTTCCTCCAGAGACACGCTATTCAGGATGCGCTGGAAGATGACCACTCGAAGATTGATGCGGTCGGCGATGTCAGGCACAAACTCTGTGATGAGGTTGCCGGAGGGACTGGTCGCGAAGGCGACGGCCAGGCGCTCGGAAGTGTTCTTCCATCCCTGTCGGCCCGGACCGGGCACAAACGTATTGCTGACTACGGCCGTGGCAATTCCACCAAACACGTTGGCGTAGTTGAACATGGGCTGCCCTGTGTAGCTCTGCGTCCAGACGACCTGGACAATGGCGTGCCATACTCTGCGCTTGATAGAGACAAATGGTTCCCGATGATAGTGCGGGTCTTGATGCATGAGGGACGGGACAAGGAAGGTTCCAAAAAATTCACCGGTCAGATCCTCCGTCATGCTCACACCACCGTACTTCGCGATCCCATCCACTCCCGGCCCGTAGGGAGAATGAGAATCCGTCGCAACCCCAAACGCCGAGTCGCCAACGATGGTCAACAGGTTGAAGGGATCGATGATGTCCTTCACGGCGGAGCGCAGATTGTCGCGGGCCGTCATAGGAACAACGTCTGGCCGTTTCAGATAGCGCGCAAAAGGGGAGGGAGCGCGGCCGCAACACATGATAGCTTGCGCGGGGGAACACGTATCCTGCGGGCAGGCATTGTGTAGGACGGGTGCGGAGCCGGGCACAGGACGCAGATTCGCCGTAGACGACGAAGGTCCGGGCCCGAGCGTTTGTTTCGAGGGCCTGTAAATAGACTGCTGGCCATTCGGCCCGTCTTCCATTGCAAAAGCCAATAACCGCGGAGTCCACGCGGAAGCAGATGCGTCATCTTTCCAGGCATCAGCTTTGAAGGCGTCGGCCTTTCTGTCCGCGCGTTCGGACAAATCCTCACGGGCTGTGGGGGCATCCTGGATATGACTCTGGTGGAATTTCACGGCAGATGGCGCGTCCGGCAGTTGCGCTTGCAGTGCAGACGGCATCCAGAGAGTCAGCGCTGCTAAGCCATTGACTGCCAGTGCTCTCCGTAGCATTCTGTAAATCCGTGTCAGTTTCGAGGATGTGTATCTGGAGCATGGGAAGCCAGGAACATGGGTTGACACCCTCGTTTCCACAAAACACGCGTCCTCTCCGTCCGCTCGATCTACGTGCCAGATATATCTAATTGGTCTCTTGAAGATAGACCGACTCTATCAGGAAAGGTTGCTCTTTCGCGATAAGATGCGGCGCAGTATTGTTACCGCTGATTCCGCGATCACACGAAACGAAGTGCGTTCAAAAACGAGTGCCAGGGGCGAATTCCCGCAGAAAATCCAGCCCCGCTTCGCCGGCAATCGCGGTCCCAAAAGTATCAAAGACGACTCGGGAGTTGCGGCTGACTCCTGGATAATAGGCGGGCGTCAGAGCGGCGCCGAAAGCGCGGCCTAATATAGCAGAATAGTTTGGTGTGTTCTCGCCAGCATCGTTGCGCCCAATGAATACTCGCGTGAGCGCATAACCTAGACGCCGCTTCCAGGGATGGCTTCGGCCCAACCGATAGTAACGTGGGTCTTCGTGAAAGGCGATGGGAAGCAGTCCATCCGCGAAGAGCCGGAAACTGGTTTGCCGGACAATAGCGGCCCCAAAACGTTCGCCAAACGCGGTCGCATTTGTTCCATAATTTGGGTCGCTGTCGACCAGATCGCCCCATTGGCCGGAAAGCACGGCAGGAACGAGGTCCATGGGGTCCACCATCTCGTGCGCCACGAATTTCAATTTGCCGGTTACGGTGAGTTTCCGCGCCTGATACGCGGGCGGAATCGTGCGCCAGTAGAAATTGGCATAGGGCTTGGAAGAGGAAGATGTCGCGGAAGGGCTGTTCATCTGCGGCATGGGCGCATCGGGAAGCGGCGGCGTATTGTTGGCCGCAAAACAGGGCAATGCTCCATGGACGAACACAAGGATGACGCCCAAAAGTACAAGTCTCAAAGAAAGTGTCAAAACGATAAGGCCCAATCTTGAACTGATTTTTACAGCACTACCATTTTCCAGGTTCTCTCGACGTGTAATGAGATAGGGCGTGGCCGACTCGAGTTGCACGCTGGACATTCCCATCGGCAGAAAGAAAGCCACTCTTCGCGCCCCATCCAGCTAAGAAAATGCGCTTAACGGGTTTCCGTGACCGGTTGCGACGAATCCGGCTGGCGGAAAATCGTTAAATGCGAGAAGACATCGCGCGAGACAAATTCGCGCAACAGATTGAAGGCCACTAGCCCACCCAATGAAGCGCCAAACCCGCGAAGCACCACCCCTCCGTTGCGGCTGGCTGCCGGATAATATGCATACGTCAATCCCATGGCCATGGCGCGTCCAATAAATCCTGAATAATTCGGAATTTCTTTCCCACCGTCCGTTCTGGCGACAAATGTCTGCCCAATCGCATAGACGGAACGCCGGAAGGTGCTGGCGCTTTCTCCTAAGCGGTAGTAACGCGGGTCCTCGTGCAGCAGGATGGGGAGCAGCGCATCGGTAAAAAGCCTGTCGCTATTTTCTCTGGCCATCGCGGCCCCGAACCGTTGCGCGAACGCTGACGAACCCGTCCCATATCGGGGATCGCTGTTTATGTATTGGCTCCATCCAGCGGAAAATATGGCGGGTGCAAGGTCGATCGGCTCGACAACCTGGCGGCCAGCGTAGAGAAATTTTTCTCTCGGCGTAAGGTGCTGTGCTGTCTCTCCGGGAAAGATCGTGCGTGCATAGAGTGGCGCGTAGCGAACCCGGCCGCCCGAAGCCCCGCGAACCGGGGGTGCGCCAGCCTGCGGCATACTGGCTACATCTGGCACGGGCAAAGGAGCATCTGGCAACGTTGTTGGCTCGGTCGAGAGGGCCATAAGCGAATGCGCCGTAGCCATTATGAGGACCAGGCTCAAAACCAAGTAAATACGTCGCAAACACCACTCCTGCAAATTTTTTAATTTTGCGTGTTAGACGGCCCCCGATGCGCTTAGTTATCGGAGGCTGCATTTCAGACCCATAAAGTACCCATGGAAGTGGGATGCAATGGTTAGTAAGAAGATGCGCACAGAGGATTCATTTGTCAGGTCGAAACAGATAGGATATGGGATTGTGATGTTTCAAAATCGCACGGCGGCCATCCGCTCTGTTTCGTCCACACTTCTGCTAGCTTGCCTCTTCCTGGCAGGCTGTAGCCACCGCCGCGTGCAGGCCCCCGCACAACCACCGCCTCCTGCCCCAGAGACGACGGAACCGACTCCTACGCCAGCCACGCCGGTAGAGCCCGTTCCCCGCCGCCATGGCAAAGTTCTTTACAGTGAAGTGGGAATTGCCAGTTGGTATGGCGCGCCGTATCACAATGCGCGGACAGCGAATGGCCAGATTTATAACCAGAACGGCATGACGGCAGCCAACCGAACGCTGGCGATGGGAACGGTGGTGCGCGTAACCAACCTCGCAACGCGCCAGTCTGTCGTCGTCACCATTACCGACCGCGGGCCCTTCGTTCACAACCGGATGATCGACCTTTCCCGTGCTGCCGCTATTAAAATCGGTGTCTATCGGACTGGGACCGCACGGGTCCGTATGGATGTATTGCGTTCTCCGCAGTCGGCGCGGCAGGAGAGCCGATGGTGCGTGCAAATGGGCGCGTTTCGCCATGGTCGCACGGCAAACCAGCTCCGTGATCGGCTCCAGCGCAAATTTCCTGACGCCAATGTGATTGCATTTACCGGTGCGACCGGATATTGGGTGCGTATCCGCCCATCAGGAGAATCGCACCGCGCGGCCGCCGACATCGCCAGTTCCTTGCGTCTCTCGGAGGGCGAGGCCTACGTCGTTCGGCTCAATTAGGGTCATGGCGTTCCGGCGCTGTTGGTGAACAAAACCCCACTGCTTTCCATATTTTCTGGTAGATTTTTGGCGCCCAAGCTACAATCGTGGCCGAATCCTGCTGGAAGAACGAAGGGGAAATTATGTCACTCCGCCGCATGGGTTGGTTGGTAGCGATTTGCATTTCAATGACCGCGTTTGTTTCGCGCCCTGCGCTGGCGCAGAACTCCGCCACTTCCTCGGATTCCAGCCAGAATCAAAGTCAGGCCCAGCAAATCCCTGGCTCGCCTGGCGCGGCGACAGTGGCCGCAAGCCAGCCAACCGACAAGACTTCTTCGACGAACAGTGCCTACACGCTACCGCCGGACATCCTGGCCAAGGCCATCGCGCTCACCCGGCTGCGCGCCATTCTTTCCTTTGGCGGCACGGCCTGGTCGATTGCGATTTTTCTGCTGGTTCTGGCCCTGCGCTGGCCCGCTCATTTGCGCAACTGGGTGGAACACGTGACCCAACGCCGCTGGCTGCAAGGTCTGCTTTTTCTGCCGCTGGCCATTGTATTTTTAACCGTCGTGTCGCTGCCGCTGGACATCTATGGCCAGCACATCGACCGCATGTACGGGCTGTCCGTCCAGTCGTGGGGCAGTTGGACCGGCGATCAACTGAAAGGTCTGCTTCTCTCGCTGGTCATGCTGACGCCGCTTCTGCTGCTTTTGTTCTGGATCATCCGTAAGTCTCCACGCCGCTGGTGGCTCTGGTTCTGGCTATGCACGCTGCCTGTAATCGTCTTCGCGATTTTCATTTCGCCGATCTGGATCGACCCCATGTTCAACCACTTTTCTCCGCTGGAAAAAAGCGATCCGCAACTGGTAGTGCAACTGGAGCGGCTGGCGCAGCACGCCGGACTCGACATTCCACCTTCGCGCATGTTTCTGATGCGAGCCAGCGAAAAAGTGACCGGACTGAATGCATATGTCACCGGCATTGGGGCCTCGGAGCGCATCGTAGTCTGGGACAACACTATCCAGAAACTGCCACCGAATGAAATTCTGTTCGTCGTCGGCCACGAAATGGGCCACTACGTCCTGAAACATATCTACAAGGGGTTGGCGTTCGTTGCCCTCGTGCTGCTGGTGCTGTTGTGGCTGGCGTATCGTTCCGTTGGCTGGCTGATTCGCCGCTACCAGGCGCAATGGCAGATTCGCGATGTCGAGGATTGGGCGGCCCTGGCGGTGCTGCTGCTGGTCTTCACCTGCGTCGGCTTCTTGTTCTCGCCGATGGAGAACTCTTTCAGCCGATGGGAAGAACACCAGGCCGACGTCTACGGACAGGAAGCCATCCACGGTCTGGTTGCAGATCCGCAGCAGACCGCGCAGAAGACCTTCGTTGCGCTGGGCAGCGTATATCTGGAAGCGCCGAATCCGAATCCCTGGATCGAGTTCTGGCTGTACAGCCATCCTTCGGTGTCGCATCGCGCAAACTTTGCCGCGCATTACGATCCGTGGCTTCCCGGCAGGCATCCGCGATATTTTCCAAAATAAGGGTTGGGCATAAGATTTCGCTATGGACTGTTTATTCTGCAAAATTGCGAATGGAGAAATTCCGGCCATCAAGGTGCATGAAGACGCGCTCTGCATCGCATTTTCTGACATTCACCCGCAGGCCCCCGCGCATCTGCTGGTCATTCCCCGGCAGCACATCGCCTCCATCGCTCAGGCAGGCAAGGAAGACCAGGCATTGCTCGGCCATTTGATACTGGTCGCAGCCGAACTGGCGGCAAAGCAAAACCTGTCGAAAGGTTTTCGGATTGTCATGAATACAGGCGACGATGGTGGACAGACCGTACACCATCTGCACTTGCATGTGCTGGGAGGCCGCGCCATGCACTGGCCGCCTGGGTAGTCTAAGCGGCGCGACCGGAATCGAAGGGCCTGCGGTTGCATTTGCCTCTTGCCACCCGCGAGCGCCGTCCCACCGACAAAGTGCAATGGTCACCAGCCCATGCAGACCTTTGCGGCACCGCTGCGTCTACTCAGCGTTAAGCTGTCTGCGGTTGGGATTAGACTTTCTCCGCGCCGGTCCCCAATGCCCTGCGCGTGCGATAGCAAAGAAGACCCAGATGAGAACGACGCTCGTGTTGTCCGCCTGCCTGCTGATTTCCGCTTTTGCCCCCGCGCAAAGCGCTTACATTACACAGCAGGCACATTTAGCCTGCGGCGACCCCCGCGTAAAGTTCGATGTGCAGCGTGCTCCCGGTCATCCCCTTCCGGCCCCAACCAAGGACACGGCGGTTGTGTACATTCTCGAACCGGAATCCACGCCATTTAACCTTTCCGGATTCACAAAACGAATTGGACTCGATGGGACGTGGATTGGGGCCGTCGCCATGGGAGCTTATTTTGCGTTTCAGGTCCCTGCGGGAGTCCACCGCCTTTGTACACGCGGTCAATCCTGGGCCTTCGGCACCGTAAACCTGGTTTCCCTGACGCAATTGGACGCCAAAGCCGGCAACTCCTATTATTTCTCGTCAACCTTCGCCCAATTCGACCCAGATGAGGCGCATCTCCAGCTTGCGCGGACTGCGCCTGCTACATCCACGGTCCGGAAATAGACTTGGAAGTTATGGGTAAGAAAACTCAATTCGCTTGCGCTGCTTTGCTGTTGGCAGCTCCGATGCTCCCGCTTCCGGCCTCGGCCCAAAATTTACAACAGGGCGCGGCTGCCCAGATGCAACAGAATATCCGTACAGCCGAGGCGGCATGCGGAGACCCCACGGCGCGGTTCACGGTAAAGCGCATCCAGGGACCGGCAGACGTGCCAGCACCTTCGGCAGGTTCTGCGCGCGTGGTGGTTCTTGAAAGCGGACTCATGTACGCAGATGGATACTTTCTGCCAAAAGGAAAATCGAGCCCCAAGAGCTATAAGAGATTGCCACAGAGTCTTACTCCGACGGTACGCATAGGAATGGACGGGAGGTGGTTGGGGGCGCTGCGGGGCAATGACTTCACCAGCTTTACAGTTGCGCCGGGTGAACACCATCTTTGTGTGCAGTTTCAGAATCCACCGAATGCAGGCGCAAGCTCGACAGCGCCAATGGCCTTTCTTTCAAGCATGAATGCGGCAGTTGGGCGGACCTATTATTTTCAGATTTCGTACATGATGATACACAATCTCAACAAGTGTGGGCTGGAATTGCAGCCACTGCAAGAGTATTCAGGACGATTGATTTTGTCGCGGTCCTCTCCCGTAGCTTTTTCAGAGATTCCAAACACACATTCAGTATCCAAGAATCGATGATGCGAGACGCTGATAGGAGAAACAATGCATTGCAGAAGGACCTTGCGAAATGCGTGCGGAGTTGGCCTCAGCTTGCTGTTGGCTATCTCCGCGTTTTCGCAGAACAGGAAAGAAAAACTTGCAACCAAGCAGCGCATCCAGCAGGCAGAGGCCGCTTGCGGAGACCCATTGGCAAAGTTCACCGTGCAACCGGGCGCATTGCGCCAGCCAACCATTTCGATTGGAAACAATGAGGCGCGCGTCTACATCGTTGGAGATACTGTCATTCCGTTCAAGCCGGGGCAGCATGTCATTGGTGCCGCAACAGTACAGATAGGTCTGAATGGTCAATGGATCGGGGCCACAAAGGGGCGGTCCTATGTCGAACTGCCGGTGAAGGCTGGAGAGGACCATTTTTGCGGACGAGTCCAGTCGTCAAGGCGCAGTTGGCCAGCCGGCTGTTTCCCGCTAGGGAATACTGCGCTATTGCGAGTGCATGTCGTTGCTGGACAGACCTACTATGTCCGCGCTCGTGCGTACAAGATCGACCTGGGAGGAGATTATGGGTTTTTATGTGCATTCAACTTAGACACTGTCAATCCAGACGAAGGGAAGCTGCTCTTAGCGGAGAGTCGCCCGCTTGGATGGAAGAAACTTTCACCCCACACTCAGCACCCCAGGAAAACTTCCCATCCGTAAAAGCGCGCATGACAAACATGCAATCTCGTAGGGTGGGACAAGACGCAGCCTGCACGTACACTCCATCTCAAAGTGCCCCGATTTATAAATCAAGCGTGTCAGACCGCCGCAGCCTGTTTTTTGCATATCTCCGAGAGCGCACCCGCTAGTCCAGTGCGGAGTGCTTCTCAGGCCTCGGCCATTTGCGTCTGGTCTTCTTCTTCCACTTCGATGCCATAACGCCGCAGCAGGTTCGGCAGCGTTTGCGAGAAGGCGGAGCGCGGCATCACCGTGTCGCAGCCCGCTTCAATGGCCTTCGCCTTCAACTCTCCTTGCAGGTGCGAGAGAAATCCGACGATCGAAGTGGCGCGTTTCAATTTGAGCTTGAGCTTGGGGATCAGCGTCAGCGGCTTGGCGTTCGCGTTGTTCAGGTCGATCACGATCAGCGTGGGGCGTTCGGCTTCCGGCAGCGCCAGCATTTGCGCGACGGTCTCTTTTTCGTTCTTGACGAAGACCACTTTGATGCCCAGTTTGCGTGCCGTCTCCTGAATTTTGGCCATGAAGAAAAGGTCGTCTATGAAACAGTAAATGCGCGCCGGAGCATTGTCCGCCATGATTGCCGAGTTTGCAGAAGCTTGCATGCCCTCTACAGGCAGGCCGGCATGGTTTCCATTGAAGTTTCCATTGCCATTGCCGTTGTAGTGGGCGTTTGAAAATCCACGCTGCAGCTCGATGGTCGAAGGAGGCGCGTCGGCATAGTTTCCATTGGTCGCGCGATAACTGTGGTCCATGGGGCCAACAAATACCTTGGGCGCCCGGCGCTGTTTGCCGTTGCGCCGCTGCTGACCGTTGCGGGCGTTGGGCTGGCCCTGACCTTGCGCCTGATTTTGATTTTGACCCTGGTTTTTCTTGAAGAACCGCTTCTTCTGCTTGCGCGGCTGGTTCTCGTTGCGGGGTGCATTGCCCTGGGATGGTGCTGGCGCTCCATTGGCTTGTGGCGCGTTTGTGGCAGCCTGGGCTGGGTTGGTGCCGGGCCCCCTGCGCTTGCGACGGCGGCGGAAGCTCTGCTTCTGCCTGGGAGCGTTCGGACTCGCTTGCGGAGAGGAGGATGGAACCTCCTGCGGCGGCGTTGTATCTGTTGTCATCGAGGCACTTCCTTGGTGCAACCATCTGCCGAACATGCTGCGCTATCAGGACGCTGAGCGTCCTATCCTGCGAGGCTTCTTTCGAGCAGTGTATGGAGTTTTAATATCAAAAAGTAATTTCGTCTGCCCACTTCGGTGTTCTGCCAATTTACGAGGCAGCCCATGGACTTGACAGTCAACGGAAGCGCCATGCCGGTTGAAACGTACAACCGCAGTGCTTCCAGACTGTATCTGTATTTCCTAACCTTAACTGTGATCGGCGAGCCACGTATCCCAGAGAGGTGTGCGGCTACAGCCAAACGATGAGCAAGATTGATGCTACTCCCGGATTGTCAAATCGGCAAGTATCAAGTATCCGTGTGGGGAACAGAGACCCACAGCAAAAATTGAAAACATCTATAAATTTGCTGAAATGAGGGAACCTGACATGGAGGCATGGAGATTTAGCAGGCTTTATTAAGGTCGCCATGCGCTTTCCAGAGCCACAGCTGGGTACTGCAAAAACTCATCCAACTATCTGCACAGCTAAAGTGCCAGTAGTAATTTTCGAAGAGCACAATGAACGGGTCACTGGCCTCCCGGCTTTTTCGGGTAGACCCGCTTACAACACAGGCGTTATCGATTCAGCATGGAGCCGTCCAGGTTTCCAATCTTGATCCGCTGGAAACTCTTGCAAACGGCCACAATGCTTGAACTTGCTATTTCTCCGACCCTGTAGGGCCAAGAGTGCGTTGCACTGGCTTGTCTATTACAATGCAACTCTTGGGCCAAAATGGAACTACTGCAAACAAACAACTTGGTTGGATGAAAACTGAGACTTGTCTGAGATTTAATAGAAATTTCTTGCAAATATCCGTAAATCCATAGTTGCGCAATCCAATCGTGCTCCGGGAAACATTCTATAAAACTTCGTGCAGGGCGCTCTGTTCGACGAACGGAAGTATAGCCGCGCCCTGCAATCCAGAGCCAGGCCCGAGAGCAGCGGGCACGACGTGCGTTTTTTTGCCGCCTGCCAGCTCCGTCGCGCGAAAGACATAAGAACGTTCTCGCAGCTCCCGCATCATCGAAGGTTCAAAGAGCGGCCACGCTGCCGCGCTACCGCCGCCGATGACATACAAAGGCAGATTCAGAGTGTTGACGAGCGCATTCAGGACCAATCCCAGGCAGCGTCCCACTTCTTCAAAGACCGCCTGCGCGGCCAGATCGCCCGCTTCGGCCCATGCAGCCACGTCCTGGCTGTCGAAATTTGGATCACCTTCCATGCGTGCTGCCAGGTCTCCACTGCGTGGGTGCGAGCTGGAGGCCATCTCCGTCGCCATGCGATGGATGGCTGTCGCGGAAGCATATTGCTCCAGACAGCCACGACTGCCGCAGCCGCAGGGTGCGCCGTCGGGAACCACAGTCATGTGCCCGGCCTCCCCAGCCATTCCGCTCATTCCCTGCCACACATGCCCGTCCAGAATGATGCCATTGCCCACGCCCGTCCCCAGGGTAAGCATGCAAAGAGAGTCCACGGCATGGATTTTGCCCGCTCCCAGACGAAGCTCGGCCAGCGCGGCCAGATTGGCGTCGCTATCGAGATGGATGGCATGCCCCAACCGGTCTTCAATGGCTTTGCGCACCTCAAACCCATCCCAGCCGGGGAGGTTGGGCGGCCTGCGCAGAATGCCCGCAGGCAATTCCAGTGGCCCGGGCGTGCCGATGCCGACGCCGACGCACTCGCCCGCAGTGCCATGCCGTTCCCGTATGGCGATTACGGCTTCACAAAGGTCCCCAATCACGGCATCGCGCCCGGCAGCTCGCCGGGTGGGAAATGACAACGTTTCCAGGAACACACCATCCACATGCATGGCGGCCACGCGCAGATTGGTCCCACCTAAATCCACGCCGATGGAAAACGCTGGCTTCATGATTTTCTTAGTGTAACGGCAAGTACTTCTGCAGGCATTCGTTACCGCTGGCAGTGCGGGCAAAAATGAGTGCTTCTCCCGCCCAGAACAATCTTCCGTATCGGCGTTTTGCATCGCAGACACGGCTGGCCGGTACGAAGATACACTTTGTGTTCGAGTTGAAAGAAGCCTTTGACGCCATCGGCATCGACATAATCGGAAACAGACGACCCACCCAAGGCGATGGCTTCCCGCAAAACCGTCTGCACTGCATCGTGCAGATGCATCAGTTCCCTGCCACTTAATCGGGCCGCCTGCCGCTTCGGTCGGATTCCAGCGCGAAATAGACTTTCATCGGCATAAATGTTGCCCACCCCTTGCAGCAAAGATTGGTTCAACAATGCGGACTTGATCGGCGTTCGCCGTCCACGAAACAGAGCGCGAAACTCATCCACAGAAATCTCCAATGGTTCCTGGCCTGGGCCCACGAAACCTGCCGACCCAGCCTGGTTCGTTTCCGCGTCTGCCACGTCAAGGACCGCAAGCCGACCGAAGCGGCGCGGATCGACGAATCGAATCTCGCGATCGTCATCGAGCTGGACGATGGCGTGCGTGTGCGGAGCTACCGGTACGTCCGGCTGCGACACCAGCAGGCGACCCGTCATGCCGAGATGCACCAGCCATTGCCGTCGCGAGGACGCAGACTGTTTATTTTTTTCTCTCGATCGGCGGACGGACTTGTCGGATGCATCGCTGCCGCCAACAAGATCCACCACGATATGTTTCCCTACGCGATGCACACGCGCAATAATGCTGCCGGTGAGAGCGGCGACTATCTCTTCCGGTCTGGATTGCAATGGCTCGCGCTTGGTGCCAAGCCAGACGGAAATAATTTCGCGGCCGCGCACCCGCGCATCCACGCCGCGCGCAATGGTCTCGACCTCAGGCAATTCCGGCATGTTATGTCTGCGTCTGCTCCAGATTCAGGTGGACTGCGTTTCCGCGATGGCCTGCTTTCCTCTTTTACAGGGCCACCCGGTAGTATAGGATTCTTATTTGTGAGTGCTTCAAGTTCTGGCCATTTGCCAGCGACCTCCCCAGCTTCATCGTGGTCCCACACAACCGGCAACATCTTCGACGCAATCGAGCGTTCGTGTGTTCGGGGGTTGCGCGGCGGGCCACGGAAATGAGTAGAGATGCGAGCGAAGACAGCGGTGGTTTTAGGCGCCCAGTGGGGCGATGAGGGCAAAGGAAAGATCGTCGACGTTCTGTCGGGACGGTTTTCTGTGGTGGCGCGCTACGCAGGCGGCCACAACGCCGGACATACCGTCATCATCGGCGGAAAAAAGTTCGTGCTGCAACTGGTCCCTTGCGGCGTCCTGCGGCCCGACTGCCGGGCCGTGATCGGCAACGGCGTCGTACTTGACCCGATGGCTTTTTTGAGCGAGATCGACCGGCTGAAGGACCTGGGCGTGGACGTTGCGGGACAATTGTTCATCTCCGACCGCGCGCATGTGATTCTGCCCTACCATCGCATGATTGAGCTGGCGGCGGAAAACGCCCCGGGCCGGGTGAAGATTGGCACCACCAGCCGAGGCATTGGGCCAGCATATGAAGACAAAATGAAACGCAGCGGACTGCGGGTCATCGACCTGTTGAATCCCGCGATTCTGCGTACGCACATTCAAAATGCCTGCCACGAAAAAAACACCATCGCGCACGCCCTGTTTGGAACGGACCCGCTGGACCCGAACAAAATGTACGAGGAGTATGCCCGCGCCGCAGACCGCATTGCTCCGTTCATCGCCGACACCGCGCAAATGTTGAACCAGGCCCTGCGCGACGGGCAGAGCATCATGTTTGAAGGCGCTCAGGGGACCATGCTCGACATCGACCATGGGACGTATCCTTTTGTCACCTCGTCTTCGGCAACCGCAGGCGGGGCCGTCATCGGCACTGGCGTAGGGCCGACCGCAATTGGAACCGTGATCGGCGTAACCAAGGCGTATGTGACGCGCGTCGGCGAAGGGCCGTTCCCCACCGAGATCCACGATGGAGTGGGAGACATTCTGCGGGAGCGGGGTCAAGAGTATGGCGCTGTGACCGGACGTCCGCGCCGCTGCGGATGGCTAGACCTGCCGCTGCTGCGTTATTCCACGCAGATCAACGGGACGGAGTGGCTGGTCGTCACCAAGCTGGATGTGCTGGATGCGCTGAAGGAGATCCCCGTCTGCACGGCCTACAGCATCCACGGAAAAACGACCGATACAATTCCTGCGGACGTACGCGGACTGGAATCGATCCAGCCGGTGCTGACCACACTGCCAGGGTGGAGCGAGCCGACCGAGGACATTCGGACATTCGACCGGCTCCCCCGCGCTGCAAAGGATTATTTAAAGTTTCTCGAAGAGGAATCCGGCGCGAAAATCGGTATGATCTCGACAGGCCCAGATCGCGACCAGACGATCCTTTTGCCGGAGTTCGCCAAAGCGCTCGACGCCATGTCTACAACCGAACCTGCGCCCACCCCCACGCGGCAGTTTACAAATTAGTTTTTCAACCCGTCTGTAACTCGCACTGCCGCAGTCTAAAGTTTGTCGGCGGGCGGAGGAGAAGTAGGAAT
>DAHUZH010000096.1 GCA_027306695.1 Acidobacteriaceae bacterium | reverse complement strand
GGCGTTGCTGCTCGGCCTCGCCTTTAACCTCTACCGCCTCTGGCTCCCTGCGATAATCTGAGGATGTCAACAGAGCCGATTCACTTTATGGAGCCAGCAGGCGCGGAGGCCTTTGCCCTGGAAACCATATCGCGCACATCTTTCAAAAGCTGTTGTGAGTCGAAAACGACGCCATCTCGGATGGTGTACTTAACGGCCTTGACCTGCGTTGCCTCCCCTGTTGCGGTTTGGCGCGTAGCGCCGTTGGCGTAAAGGACTTTAATATCATCGAGCGGATTGGCTGTCAGCACGAGCAGGTCGGCGGTATAGCCCGGACGAATGGCGCCGAGCTGATGGTTGCCGAGCGAAAGCGCGCCTACTTCCGTTGCGGAGTGGATCGCTTCCAGCGGGTTGAATCCGGCATCCTCCAATAGTTCGATTTCGCGTATGGTGCCAAATCCCCAGAGGTTGAAGATAAATCCTGGATCGGAGCCGACAGCGACCAGACCACCACGATTTTTATAGTCTTCCACGAAGTCCATCCAGCGCCGGTACATCCTGGACCAGGTGGCCTCGTCTTCTGACGTCCAATGGTAGAAATACGATCCGTGGTTGTGGGGATTCGGTTGCCATTGCTCCATCATTCTGGGAAGGGCATATTGCGCGAAGAAGGGTCGAGTTTCAGCGCGGAGCAAATCTCGATTCGCTTCATACACCACCATGGTCGGCACCATGGTGAAGTTATGATCGTCTTTTTGTTTCAGCAGTTCGTCGATTACCTTGCCGTGAAGCGTCGAGAGGTTTGCCTGGAGCCATACAGCGCCAGTCTCATAGAAGCGCTCCGGCTCGATGGAATAGTTGTAGTTGGGCGGCAACTGCTGAATAGTCTGGTCGGTAAAAGAGGCCTCTGCGTAACCGTAATGATGCTCCACCGTGCTGGCGCCCTGGGCAATCCGCACCGCATTCATGGGATAAACCGCTTCCTGCGCAATGTGCACGGCCACGCCCATGCCAAGCTGCTTGGTTGTATCCGTGATTGCCTTAAACACGTCAGGATATTCGCCCGGCAGACTGGCCATCTTGATGCCATCGACACCCATCGCTTTCCATTCACGCACAATGGCTGGCGCATCCTTGGCGATGGAATAGCGAGGGTCATTCGGATATGCGCGCCAGAATGGGTATACATACAAGCGCGGCGCCATGATCTTGTTGGCCGCAATTTGCTTTTTTACTTCGACCATCTGCTGCGGCGTGTCGTTGCCAATGTTGAAAGCGCGAACAGTAGTAATACCCTGGCCGAGCAGTAGTTTGTATTGGTAGTCCAACGGAACCAGATCAAGGTAATGCATGTGCATATCGATAATGCCCGGCATAACGTACATGCCCTGCGCATCGATGACGCGGTCGGCATGGATGGTTCCAGCGTCACCGACTCGGCTGCGGCTAATAGGGTCGCTCGGTGTGAGCGAAACGATAACGTTGTTTTTGATCAGGATGTCTTGTGGCCCCTTGGCGGGTGCGCCTGTTCCATCGATCACAATCGCGCTCTTAATCAGGAGCATGGGGTAAGGGCCAGACTGCTCAGGCCCCGCTTGTGCCAGCGCTGCGCAACTTGAAGCCAGAAGAACGGCAGCACAGAGGATGCATAGAGAAAATAAGTAGCCGTTTCGGCGTGGTATGAACGTGCGAGTGACCATAGTTCGTCCTTTCAAGATACATCCATCTCAATTGAGGCCTTGGTTATGTGTACTTACTCCAGATGGAACATTAGCGGCAGGGAGCAGATGTCCTTGCTGCTGTTCGGACGCGCCAGAAGATTGAGTAGACTTCTCATGCACCACAGTAATGCGAGATACGCCCAAACCTTGCAACTTGGAATTGTAAGCCGGGACGGCATGAAGGTTCAGATCGTTGACTGCGGACGCGACATTATCCAACTGTTTTTCGAGGAGCGCCGTTACTTCAACCTCCGACTGGGTCGGCGCAAAATCGGAGTTGCCGGAGACATCACCGCCGCCTGTGCCGACCTCCGCGCCCAGCCAGATGAACTTGAGATAGAGTCCGAGCGGGCCTCGAAAACTTTTCTCATCGCCTTCGGCAATCGTGGGATGCAGTAGTTGAGATTCCTGCGCGACATATCGATTGTTCAGCTCGTCGGTCGCTTGCAGCAGCGACGCATTCGCATGGGTAGCGACCAGTAGTTTGCGCGTATCTTCCAGCTCCTTGCGCGTCCATTCAATCTGATTGATCAGGCCCGAAGAGCGGTCCGTGTCCTGATAAATTTTGTAGGATAGCGCGGAAGAGGCGATTGCGTCCTGCGCGCTGGCAGGAGTGTTGGGGTCTTTGAGCACTGTGACCGACTGGGTAAGAGTTTGTCCTCCGGCGACCAGTCGTATCTTGTATGTGCCTGGAACGACCAGCGGCCCATCGGTGGATGCGCCCCCTACTCCATAGTAGAAGACTGGCCGCGTTTCCTTACCCGCAAAGCGTTTCTCCGACCAGATATGCGGATTTCCCGGTGGTGTTGTGCGCAACGCAACTGGCGTCGTTGTTGTATAACGCAGGTTCCACCAGGCCCGGTTCAGGCCAGCGTGCGTTGCACAGGGAAGCTGGCGCACGACACTGTCCTTCGCATCCAAAACGGTCAGCGCGCATTTCGAGGTGCCGGTCGTTAGCGCGTAGTTGATGGGAACGCCGTACGGCGGATTCTGGCCGATCGAGGCCCCCGGAGGGGCCATGTCTCTCTTGCTCACTGCTCGGAAACGATAAGCGTCCCGCACGGGATACAGACGAGTCTCATTTTCTGTCCGTGCCTGGTAGTGCTGGAGTGGCGTGATGTCATCCAGAATCCAGAAGCCACGTCCGTAGGTGTCCACCACAAGATCATTGAAACGTGGTTGAACGGTCAGCCAGTAAACGGGCGCATGCGGCAGGTTCTGCTGAAACGGCTGCCACTGTCCGCCATCGTTAAACGAGATATACAGCCCGTTTTCCGTGCCTGCGTAGAGCAAGCCGCGCCGTACAGGGTCCTCGCGTATGACATGCGTATAGCTAAGTTGGGAGGAAGGAATGCCCTTAGTGATGCGGGTCCAGGTTTTGCCGTAGTCCGTGGTCTTGTAGAGATAGGGATCGCGAATATCGACCTGATGCCCGTCGTACGCAACGTAGCAAGTGCCCGCAGCATACTTGGAAGGTTCGATGCCATCGACCGTCATCTTCGGAGGCAAGCCGCGGATGTTCGCGGCGACATTGGTCCAATGCGCCCCGCCATCCCGCGTCATTTGCAGAAGGCCGTCGTTTGTACCGGCCCATATCTGGTCTTTTTCCAATGGAGAAATAGCCAGCGCATAGACGACGCCTGCATACTCCACGCTGAGATTATCGACGGTAAGGCCGCCGGAGTCGCCATGCATGGTGGGATCGTTCAAAGTCAAATCGGGACTGATTTGTTGCCAGGTCTGTCCTCCATCTGTGGTGCGATGCACATACTGGCTGCCCACGTACACGGTGTTGTGGTCCAGTGGAGAAATCGCAATCGGGTAAGTCCAGTTCATGCGGATTTTGACCTGCCCCGCGTTCGATCCCATGGTGCGGTCCGGCCAAACACTTACGGAGCGGGCGTAGCCGCTCTTGCCGTCGTAACGCTCCGTTACGCCGGAGTAGCAGCCGCCCCAGACGATGTTCGGATCGACGGGATCGGGAATGTTCCATCCAGTCTCGCAGCCAGCCGTCGTCGTCCACCGACTGGCGGAGATGCTGTATTCGCCGGGTACATTGCTGGGGCCGCGTTGCGGTGTGCCGTCCTGCATCTGGCCATAGACGTAGTAGGGAATGCGATTGTCCGTAGCGACATGGTATATCTGCGCGATGGGCAGCCGGATGCGCTTCCATGAGCGTCCGCGCTCCGTGCTGATCATCACGCCGATGTCGCTGCCGATCATCATGCGACTCGGATCGGTCGGGTCCGACCACATGTCGTGGTTGTCGCCGCCGCAGCCGCCACGGCTTTGCGCATCTCCCGCCATCACGTTCGGATCGTCGCCCGGGCATCGCATGTGTTCGGTAGTCTCACCTCCGTCAAAGGTGACACTGACTCCGTTGGAAGGGAAGTAGACTTCATTTTCGTTGTCAGGCATGACCAGCATCCGCGTGTAGTAGTGCGGCCGCTCATTCAGCAGACGGCTATAGTTCACCACCTGCCAATTATTGCCACCATCGTTAGACCGCCACAATGTGCCACCCTGACCTGTTTCGATCAGCGCATAGACCCGGCGCGAATCGCTGGGTGCGATATTCACAGCAATTTTTCCCAGCGGAGATGGTGGTAGCCCGTGTCCCTTGAGCCGCGTCCAGTTGTCTCCGCCATTTTGCGTCATGAAGAGGCCGCTGCCGGGTCCGCCGCTCACTCGCCCCCAGGTCTTGATGTCGATCTGCCAGGTAGACGCGATGATCTTTTGCGAGTCCTGCGGGTCCATTGTCAGGTCATACGCGCCCGTGTTTTCGTCGACGAACAAAATCCGCTCCCACGTCTTGCCGCCATCGCGGGTGCGGTAGACGCCGCGTTCCTGCTGCGGGCCATAGCAAGTCCCCAAAGCTGCGGCGTAGACGATGTTCGGGTTCCGAGGGTCGATGAGAATGCGTCCGATCCTGCCTGTTTTTTCGAGGCCCATGTGTTGCCAGTGCTTACCGCCATCGATCGACTTGTAAATGCCATTGCCCAGGGACACGTTGCTGCGGATGAACACCTCACCCGTGCCTACCCACAGCACGCTGTGATTGGACGGTGCGATGGCGATGGAGCCAATGGACTGTGCCGGCTGGCCATCGAAGATGGGATACCAATGCTCGCCCGCATCGAAGGACTTCCAAACGCCGCCGGAGGCAGCGCCCGCATAGTAGACGTTCAGATCGCCAGGCACGCCGACGACGGAGGTAACGCGGTTTCCCGGCGGCCCGATATAGCGATAGTGCAGGGCGGAGAAAAACTGGCTGGCAGAGTCTGCGGACTGGGCAACGGCAAGGCCACAGCCGAGCGTCAGCAGAACGACGGCGAACCGTGTCCATGCGCGGAAAGTACGGGCAATATTCATGGTTACCTCGGCGGGGCGTCTGGAAATACCCGCTATTGTACAAAGTCTTCGCTTGTTGGGTCTTAGCGAATGATTGGTTAGTAGCACAGTGGATACAATAGCGTCAACAATATTGTTGTCGGTTGCGGATGCAAAAAATTTCTTGACTTTCCCTTGTGAGCATGTATTCATACACCATTCGTACTTTCCAAGGTGGGCCATGAAATTCACTCGAATTCTTTTCCTCTTATCGGCGATGGCCGCTTCTCAAGCGTGCATCGCCCAGGTCGCCATTACCGGTTCGATTACGGGGACAGTCACCGACAGTGCGGGAGCTGTTGTGCCCGGCGCCAGCGTAAGTGTGCAAAGCCCGGAAATGATGACGCCGAAGACACTGAAGGCGGCGCAGGACGGCGGATTCACGTTTACGCAGTTACCTCCGGGAAGGTATGAAGTGAAGGTGAGCGCGCCGAACTTCAAAGACTATGAGCGGTCGAACATTCTGCTGACCGCAGGGTTTACGGCCACCCTGAACATTCCGCTGGCGATTGGAAATGCGAGTGAAACGGTGAATGTAAGCGCCGCTGCGCCCCTGCTCAATTTGAAGAGTACGCAGATCGGTACGACCTTCGACCTGCATATGCTGCAAAACCTGCCTACTGGACGCGATCCATGGTCTACGATCGAGCAGGCCCCTGGAGTGACGACCGACCAGTTCGATGTTGGCGGCTCCAAGAGCTATTACCAATCGACAATGAGCGTGCATGGCAGTATTCCCGGACAAATGGCGTACAGCTTGAATGGATTGAAGCTGAACTGGCCGGGTGGCGGAGGTGGAGCGACCGCTTTCTATTCCGACCCGGATTCATTCCAGGAGCTGCAAATCATTACCGATTCCGCTCCGGCGGAAGTCAGCGTGGGCGGCGTATATATCAACATGGTGTCGAAGTCCGGTTCCAACCAGTTGCACGGGACAGCCAATGTCTACTATGACACCAATGCGTTGCAGAGCCAGATTCAGGAGCCAACCTACAATGGTGTGCCTGTCCATGCGGGCAATGGGCCTATCGTGATGATCCGCGACCTTACGGCCAATGCGGGAGGCCCGATCCTCAAAGACCGTTGGTGGATTTACGGCGGCTGGCGCTATCTGATCACCAGTGAGCAATTGTTGAGCATCCCGCGTCCCGACGGCTCGATTCCGATCAGCGTGAATCACCAGACCAACACAACGATGCAGAACGACATTCAGATAGGCATGAGGAACCACCTTGGCGTGACCTGGTGGTACAACGAGCAGAACCAGTATTCCCGGCGCAATACAGCGGCGACGGGCATTCAGTTCACCTCCGACGCGGCAGCGTGGCGCCAGATCGAACCTGCGTATGTGGTACAGGGCGATCTGACCACGCAGATTACTCCCAACCTGGTGCTCGACAGCCGCGCTGGTTATTTGCATCTGACCTTCCCATTACGCTATGAGCCGCAGGTGACACCGACCGATATCGCGGTGGAAGACATCAGCCTCTCCACGCTGACTGGGGCGGCAACAGAGAACCTGGTGGAGCCAGCGGCGGAGTGGCGCTTGAACCAATCAGCGCAGTATGCCCATAGCGGCTGGTGGGGATCGCACGAATTCCGCGCAGGCTGGGATTACGCCTACAACTTCAGTGGACTCTACGCGAATGTCAATCAGGACATCGTAGCTCTTTTCAACAATGGCAACGCCTATGAGGTGTACCAGTACGACGGTCCTACGCGAGAGCGCACCATCTTTTTCGAGGGGTCTCTCTTCGGGCAGGATGCATGGACGATCTCGCGCCGTCTGACCCTCGATTTGGGCCTGCGCTTCGACCATTTCCATGAATATGAGCCGACGCAGACGAACCCCCCTGCCGCCTTTTTTGCCTCTTATTTTCCGAACCGCAGCATTACTCATGAAGAGGTCGCTTTATGGAAAGATGTTTCTCCTCGCGTAGGGGCGTCCTGGGACGTTCGCGGGAATGGCAAGAGTGTTTTGCGCGCGAGTTTCGGACGCTACGATCTGACGGAAGGGACCAGTTTAGGCGAGAGCATCAATCCGAACGTGCTGAGCGGTTACGTCTATACGTGGAAAGACCTGAACGGCGATGGATACCCACAGCAGAATGAATGGTTGACCACTCCCAGCGGAGCGCCAGCAACTCCTGTGGGCGCGCTTGGCGCTGTACATGTCACCATCGATCCACATTTGTCGCGTCCGTATTCCTATGAAGTGGTGGGCGGTTATCAACAGCAAGTCCTTAGGGATGTGGTGGTGAGCGCAAACTATTACTATCGCACTACGAAAGACCAGATCGCGCAGTACAACAATGCTGCGCCCATCACCGCCTACGAGCCGGTCACTACGTTTCCCTCTGGGCCGAATGCGGGTAAGCCCATCACGAACGTATACACAGGGCAGCCTCTGACGATGTACAACTTGCCCTCGGCGTATGTAGGGAAGTTCGCATTCTATACAACCAACATTGCGGCCACCAATAACAACCAGTACAACGCGGTGGAGTTTACCGCGCAAAAGCGCTTCAGTCGCGGTCTGGAACTATTGACGGGATTCACCGTCCAGTCCATGACTGGTACGTATATCGCTGGCGTCTCCGACAATTTCAGCGATCCCAACCTCAATATCAATCGCGCCAATAGCAATCTCGACCAGGATGCCACGTACGTGTTCAAAATCTCTGGCCAGTATCAGGAGCCGCGGACGAAACTCAGCGTGAGCTTCAATTATGAGCATTACACCGGCTATCCGATCCGTCCCACGAACGCCTATACGGGATTCACGCAGGGCGCGGAGACGGTAGCTCTTGAACCCTCGACACTGCGGGAGCCGAACGTGGACATTGCAAACATTCGCTTCGCACGGCCCACTACGTTTCACCAGCATTACATTCTGGAGCCGGTTTTGGACCTGTTCAACATTACGAACAGCAACTCGATCGTGACAAAAGTTGCGACCTATGGTGGAAACTTTCTCAAACCAGTGGATTTAATCAACCCACGCATCGCCAGGTTTGGGCTTAAATTTACATTTTGATTCTGGGTGCTTAATTTATGAGATGGAATCGAAACTTGTCGTTGAGGGCGCTGTGCGCATCCAGCGTCCTGCTCTTGTCGATAGCTGCCTTTTCACAGCCAAAGCAATATGACCTGACGCCGGTGACGACCTTCTCGATTGTCGCCATAGATCCAGCAACCGGGCAGCTTGGCGTAGCTGTCGCCTCGCGATATTTCTCCGTCGGCTCCGTGGTGCCATGGTCGGAGGCAAACGTTGGCGCAGTGGCGACACAGGCCAACGTGAATGTCGGCTATGGTACCCGAGCGCTCGAGTTACTGCGTGAGGGTAAGACGGCGCCGGAAGTGCTGAAACAGCTTTTGGCCGAAGATACCTTTCCGGGTAAGGATGGCCGCCAGGTTGCAATTGTGGATGCGAAGGGAAATATCGCGGCCTACACTGGCCCACACGCTCCTTACTGGGCCGGGGACAAACAGGGTAAGACCTGGTCTGCACAGGGAAACATTCTAGTAGGCCCGCAAGTTCCGGTAGCGATCGGCAATGCCTTTGAATCCACCAAGGGCGAGCTGGCCGAAAGGCTGTATGCGGCGATTAAGGCTGGCGATGCAGCGGGTGGAGACAAGCGCGGCAAAGAGTCGGCTTCTATCCTTGTCACATGCAAGGAGTGCGGAAGGAACATCAATAACGATCGTTGGGTGTACATCAATGTCGATGACTCCCCCGATCCGTTTGCGGAATTGCATCGGCTGTTGAATCTTGCGCTTCTCAATGACTGGCAGGACAGTTCCATCAAGCTGCTGAATGCGGGCACGACGGACCAGGCGCGCGATGCGGCGATCAAAGCCGTGTCCTATGCACCGGAGAGGCCCAGCGCACATATCAATCTCGGACTGCTGGACTATGCAACTGGCGATAAAAATGCGGCGCTGGCGGAGTTTAAGAAAGCGAAACAGCTCAGCCCAAACTTTCAAAAGCAACTGGACGCGATCTTACAGTTTCGTCCTTCATTCAAAAGCATGCTCGACGACAAAGCATTTATGGAGAAGCTGAATGCACTTCCTTAACGCGCAACAAAAGAGCAGTTTCAGTGCGGTGCAACAACAGAAAACAGCATCTGCAAGAGCACGGCGCTTATTTTTCCAGTGGATATGTATGGGACTTCTGGTATCGCTGGCGCACGCGCAGCGCCGCGGCGGTCAAGCGCAGTACGGCCCCAACACTCGCGTGCCTGGCGGCATTGAGCCAGTAAAAGCGCTGGAACATAAGGATGAACCGCCGGTAGAGAAACCGGTGATTACGCACCACTCCATAACGGTGAGCGGCAGAACGCTTCACTACACTGCAACTACCGGTCGAATGCCGATCCAAACCTCGCTCGGAGTTACCGATGCCGAGATGTTTTATGTGGCTTACATGCTCGACAACGCGGGACCAAAACGCCCGCTGACATTCGCTTTCAACGGTGGGCCTGGATCGGCGACGATCTGGCTGCACATGGGCGCATTCGGGCCGAAGCGAGTCAAGATGCTGCCGAACGGTTTTATGCCCGCGCCTCCATTTGAGTTGGAGGACAATCCCGATACCCTGCTGGACAAGACGGACATTGTTTTCATCGACGCCATCGGGACAGGGTACAGCCGCGCGCTTACGCCGGAGGCTGGCAAGAAATACTGGGGATTGCTGGGCGACCTGGACGCATTTGGCGAATTTATACGCCTATATCTCCAGCAGAATTCGCGCTGGCAGTCTCCTCTTTATTTGGCTGGAGAAAGTTATGGAACTACGCGCGCCGCTGGCCTC
This sequence comes from Acidobacteriaceae bacterium, assembly GCA_027306695.1. Classification (GTDB taxonomy): domain Bacteria; phylum Acidobacteriota; class Terriglobia; order Terriglobales; family Acidobacteriaceae; genus JAKAAZ01. Next base: position 4,514 of record DAHUZH010000096.1, on the reverse strand, counting down.
TCCGGTTGGCTGGTGGACCATGGAATAGCGTTGAACGGCATCGTGCTGATCTCAACCATCATGAATTTCCAGACCACAGCATTTACCGCTGGCAACGATCTGCCGTACATCTCTTTTCTGCCCACCTATGCCATGACCGCCGCGTATCACAACAAACTCGCGCCGGAACTCAACGGCAATCCAACTGCGCTGTTGGCGGAGGTGAAGAAATTTGCCACTACCGAGTATCCCGTGATCCTGCAGAAAGGGGATTCGCTGACTCCACAAGAGCGGCAGGACGCTGTCGCCAAACTGGCGCGCTACACCGGGCTGAGCCCAAAGTACATTGAGCAGAGCAATCTCCGCATCGACCTGTCGCACTTCGATACAGAGTTACTTCGTGACGACAGCAAGATCGTCGGGCGGTTGGACGGACGCTTTACCGGCGTCAATGAGTCAGGCACGCAACAATACCCCGATTACGATCCAAGCGAGGCGGCAATTCGACCACCGTATACCTCTGCCTTTGGCAATTATGTGAAGCAGGAACTCGGTTATCAGACCGATCTTGTTTACTGGGTGCTCGGTGGCGGCATCGGGCCATGGGAATTTCCTGGACTCAATCGCGGGGGATTTCCCGACACCAGCGAAATGTTGCGCCACGCCTTCGCCAAAAATCCGTACATGCACATCTTCATCGCGGAGGGGTACTACGACGCTGCAACTCCGCTGGGCGGTGTCGAGTACACGCTAGACCACATGGGGCTTACGCCTCAGGCCCACCAGAATATTCGCAGAGATTACTTTAAGACCGGTCACATGGTCTACATCGACCGCAGCGCACTCGATCAACTGAAGAAAGATGTTGACCGGCTCTACGATGAAACTCGACCGCAGTAGTAGAACTAGCACCAATGGATGCAGGCGATAGAGAAAGGATTGCGATGAATACGCACCGAGGTGTTGCAGCACTCAAGTGGTTTCTTGGCGGCTTTGGAGCATTGTGCCTGGCAATGTCCGGCCATGCGCAGCGTGGCCAATCCCTCGCCTCTCTTTTTGCCCAAAGCCAACCGACAGCGGGCAATCCCTTTGCGCAGTTGCACTATCGTCAAATCGGCCCCGGAGGAAACCGTGTCGCCGCGGTTGTCGGTGAACCGGGCAACTCGATGGTGATCTATGCCGGCGCCTCGGACGGAGGAATTTGGAAAACCAGCGATGGCGGCGTGACCTGGAGACCGATCTTCGACCATGAGCATGTCTCCGCTATTGGCGCTCTGGCGATTGCTCCTTCCGACCACAATACCGTCTGGGCTGGAACCGGCGAGACATGGATTATTCGCCCCGACCAATCCATGGGAAATGGGATCTATAAATCCACCGATGGAGGCGCGACTTGGCAACACATGGGCCTGGAGCTTACCGGACATATCGGAAGGATCATCGTCGATCCGTATAATTCCAAGGTCGTCTATGCATGCGCCCTGGGTCAGGCTTACAGGCCGCAACAGGAGCGGGGTATCTTCCGCAGCAGTGATGGGGGCAAGACCTGGAAGCAAATACTATTCGTCAACGAGAACACAGGTTGTTCCGAACTGTCTCTGGACGCGCACGATCACCACACGCTCTTTGCGGGAATGTGGCAGGTGGCCATCCATACCTGGGACCTGCACAGCGGCGGAACCAGCGGCGGCGTTTATGTTTCGCATGACGGAGGAGACACCTGGAAGAAGCTTTCCGGGCACGGCCTGCCGCCAGCCAATCAACCGCTGGGAAAAGTAGCCGTCCAAGTTTCGCCGAGCGATTCCAACCGAGTGTATGCGCTCATACAAGAGGACACGCCGCGCTTTTACCGTTCCGACGATCGTGGCAACACATGGCGCGTGGTGAACCAGATGCACGTCCTATCGGAACGGTCTCCCTACTACACGCGATTTGCGGTGGAACCGGACAATGAAAACTTCATCTTGTTTGTCGCCGTAAGCATTTCTTATTCGCGCGATGGTGGCAGCACGCTCGCGAGCGATATTGTCACCCCTGCTGGAGACGTTCACGATGTCTGGTACGATCCGCTCAACCCGGATCGAGTTATGGTCGCGCACGATCATGGCATCAGCGTCAGCTTGAATCACGAAAAATCCTTTCAAACATTTTCATTTCCAATTGCGCAGATGTATCACGCATTTACCGACGACCAGATTCCGTACTTCGTTTACGGGAACCGTCAGGATGAACCGACCTTCCGTGGCCCCAGCAACAATCTTCAAGTACCGCTGTTTGGCGGGGTATTTGCAGGTGGAATCACCGCAGGAGACTGGACCCAGATTGGTGGATGCGAACCCGGATTTTCCATTCCAGACTGGGCCGATAACAACATCGTTTGGTCCGGCTGCTACAACGGAGACCTTAGTCGCATGGATCTTCGCAGCGGTCAGGCGCGGTGGGTGTCTGTCTGGCCGGAAGCGACCTATGGATGGGCGCCGAAGGACGTGAAGTATCGCTGGCATTGGACGATGCCACTGGCCATGTCCCCCCACGATCACAACATTGTGTATGCGGGCAGCCAGTATGTCCATGAGACAAGCAATGGCGGCCAGTCGTGGAAAGTAATCAGCCCCGACCTTACGCTCAACGATAAGAGTCACGAGCAAAGTTCCGGCGGCATCCACGGCGACAACCTGATGACCTTTGAAGGCGCTGCGCTGTACGCCATCGCGGAGTCTCCGGTGCGCGCGGGTGTGATCTGGACCGGCAGCACCGATGGCCAGGTGAATGTGACCGAGGACGGCGGCAAAACCTGGACCAATGTGACCAAAAACATCTCCGGCCTGCCCCCGTGGGGCACGATCTGGAGCATCGCTCCGTCAAATTTTGATGCTGGCACAGCTTACATCGTCGATAACCTGGAACAGGGTGCAGGCGACTACAACGCTTACGTCTACAAGACGAGCGACTACGGAAAGAGCTGGAAATTTATCAGCGGAGATATTCCGACGTCTGTCAATAGCAGCGCGCACACCATCGTTGAAGATCCAGTCCGCAAGGGAATGCTTTTTCTCGGTACAGACAACTTCATCTATATCAGTTGGGATGACGGTGGGCATTGGACGCTGCTGCGCAATAACATGCCGCCGGCGCCTATCTATTGGCTCACCATTCAGAAGCGTTACAGCGATCTGGTCGTAGCCACCTACGGCCGCGGGTTCTGGATTCTGGACGACATCACGCCGCTTCGCGACTTCGATAAATCGCAACGGTCCGATGTGTATCTCTTCAAACCACGCCCGATGTATCGTTACCGTCAATTCAACAACACGAAGGCAGCCGACGTTAACAATCACATCCTTGGGGAAAATCCTCCGCAAGGCGCGGACTTGAACTATTACCTGCGTGCTCCGGCCAAGAAAGTGGAAATCTCGATTGTCGGGCCATCGGGCGAGATTGTTCACACACTGAAAGGCCCTACGGAAACTGGCATCAATCGGATATGGTGGGACCTCCGTTACGATGCTCCTACTGCGGTGAAACTACGCAACAGCCCTCCTGGCGAACCATGGGTCAAGAATGGGCCGGAAGGCTGGCGGCCTCTCATCCACTGGAGGAACTACACCCAAGGGCCAAAGGTGTGGCCAGGTCACTACATGGTGAAGCTGAACGTGGATGGCAAGGAGTCCACACAGCCGATTGAGATATTGCGCGATCCCAAAGAGCTGGGTACGGTACAAGATTTGAAGGCAAACACGGAATTTCTTTTACAACTGCGTGGCGAATTGAACGAATGCGCGCAGACCATCAACCGTATCGAGTGGAACAGAATGCAGCTTGCTCAACTTCAAGCTGTGTTGCGCGGTAACTCTTCTAAAGATGCATCCGTTCTCCAGGCCATCGATGAACTTCAGCAGAAGATTTATGATGTCGAGGGAAAATTCTTTCCGCTGGCACTTACCGGAAGGACAGAAGATGCCTTCCGCACGCCGACCGTGTTGTACGGTAAGCTGACTAACTTGGCGTTTCTTGTCGAAGGCGGTGCTGGCTTGCCGCCCACCGATCAATCGATCGCGCTCCATAAGGAATTGCAGCAGCAACTTGCGGAGGCTCTCCAGGCCGTCAAAGTCCTGGACGACACGGACATTCCTAAGTTCAACTCCACTTTGAAGGCCAAGGGCCTGCCGTTGGGCATCATGGGAAAAGCGTTGTGATGTTCGGCACAAGCTATGGTGCATGACATTGCAACCGCCCTGTGTTTGCCGGTAAACTTGTGATGGCTGCGGTCGATAAGATTGTAGATTATTGATGCGAAAGTGGCGGAATTGGCAGACGCACCAGACTTAGGATCTGGCGGGTAAAACCGTGGGGGTTCAAGTCCCCCCTTTCGCACCAGCTACTCGACACGGCAACCGGCGTATGTTGACTACGCTTCTTCAAAAATTATCTTTATGACAGAGCAAAGCGCGACAGTAGCGCTCACCAGTTGCCGCGTTCGCCGAACAGTTCGATGACGCTGGCGAGGCGTTCGGCGCCCCGTTCCCAGTTGAGCT
>DAHUZH010000095.1 GCA_027306695.1 Acidobacteriaceae bacterium | reverse complement strand
TACAACAGCGCATTCAGCAGTTGAAGGTTGGACAGGCTTACATTGCCGCGCTGCACCGGCAAACTGTCCTTGATTCTCGCGTACCGCTCTTCGGTAATCTCCATTAAGGACAAAACTACACGAACTGTATTGACGTAGTGTTAACACCCACCCAGTTTATAACACAGTAGTACTAGGGTCGCTGTAAGGGCACAATTACTTTGCTTTGTGCCGAGGTAGCAATACTTACTGAAGTTTCTCAACCAAGTCCAATAGATTGTTGAGGATAATAAGAACCTATCCGTAAATAATGGTTGTCTGCCTCCAAGAGATTAACGCTGCAGCCAAGTTGAGCAGCACGACGAAACTGGCTTCAGTCTTCTCGAAGCTCACCAGAAGCTTGCGAAATCGATTCAGCCAGGAGTGGGTCCTTTCCACAACCCAGCGCATAGCTTTGTGGCCGGGCTTGTTGCGCTTGGCGTCGGTCTCCTCTTTGCGCTGCTTGATGTGCGGCCGATAGCCGCGCGCCATGGCTGCTTTGCGGGCCGGATCGCCCTTGTATCCGGCGTCGGCGCACAGACGCTGCGGTCGTCCCTTGCGGGGTTTGGGCCGCTTGCAAGCCAACCGGTCCAGGGTGACGGTCAGCAACTTCATGTCATGCACGTTGGCTCCGCTGACGGCGAGCGACAGCGGGATGCCACGCGCGTCGACTAATAAACTTCTCTTGCGCCCATTTTTTCCCCCGGTCCGTCGGGTTCGGCCCCACGCATTCGATCACCAGAGGAGCTTTCCCCGTGGCCCCGTCGATGCTTTGCCAGTTCCAGGCGATGCCCTCCATCTCGTTGTATTCGGCCAACCCGGCGCGCCACAGTTTGAGGAAGAACCCCGCCTGTTGCCACTGCTGAAAATGCTTGTCCACCGCACTGGAACTGCCGAATTCCTTGGGCAGCGCCTTCCACTGACAGCCGGAGTGCAGCACATACACGATGGCGGAAAAAATCGCCCGCGCCGCCAAAGGCTTACGACCGCCTCCCAGTTTGCGCTGGTAACGCCGTCCCTTCTTCCGCTGCCTCACTGGAACCAGAGGCCCCACCTTCGCCCACAACTGGTCCGATACCGTCCATGATTTTGTTTGTGCCATCCTGCAAGCCATCTTCGTTCCGATTGAACAGCGCACCTCGGAAATTTCGCAGAAAAGAATCAAGTTAAACATTATTTACGGATTAGGATCTAAGTTCGCATCTTTATCGCCGCGCGACGATCTGCAGATGCTCGGCCTCAATCAGGCGGCGCGCCTGGCCGCGCGCGTGGTTGGACCACGGCCCGGTGGGATCGAGCCTGGCGTAGGTCATCCAATGGGGCAGCGCTCTGCGATGTTCGCCGATGCGCTCATAGGCCAGCGCCAGATTGTAGTGGGCATCGGCATATTTTGGAACCAGACGAATCGCGATCTTATAGACCTCAATCGCTTCCATCAAACGCTGCAATTCATCAAGCGCATTCCCCAGGTCGAAGAAGGCCAGCGCATAGTTGGGGTCTGCCTCCGTTGCGCGGCGATAGGCTTGTTCGGCCTGGATGTATTGACGCTGGTTGTAGTAGATGGTCCCAAGGTTGATGAGCGCCGCAGCATGCGTAGGTTGCAGTTCGATCGCGCGGATATACAGTTCGATTACCCGGCGAAGAGTGCCCTGCTCGTCCTCCAAGCGGACGGCCTCATAAAAAAGTTCAGCGGCCTGCGATTCGCGAGCGCGCTGAACATCGGCCGCACTCCCAACTGTACGCAAACGAGAAGTGGATACTGTGTCGAAATCAAAGACCAATTGCCGCGATAAAGGATCTACGATGGCACCTTCATGCCGAAAGACGACGCGCGATCCGGCGGAGAACAGTCCCGCTTCCAATAACGGATTTGCCATGCCGGAAACGCGCTGCATGGCCGCTACCGACGCTGAGATGCGCGAACTCCGAATGCGCTGCGAGGACAATAGCCTGAGCATGCGGAGCTGGGAAAGCTGCTGAAATGTATAGGTTTCCAGAGGGTCAATCAACCCTGTCCGCTCCCAGCCTTGCAGTTGGCGGGCGGAGACTCGAAGAATTCGCAGGACATCTTGACGGCTATATCGGGTCACAAGGGAGTGCTCGGTGGTCCGTCTCTCGCCACGATTATGCAGCGTTTTGACGCACTTCGCAAGAAGATTTCGCGAATTTCCTAGGAAAACCCGGTACGGAATGCAGATCGGTCAAGTTGATCGTCATTGGTCTACAACGGCGGTGCAGCCAAAAACAATACCTGACGATATTTGGAGCCGACGAGCGGACTTGAACCGCTGACCTGCTGATTACGAATCAGCTGCTCTACCAACTGAGCTACGTCGGCCTGCTTTCGTGATTGTAATGTCCGCTGCTCGTCGGGTAAAGTGGGCGCACTGTATCTAGCCTCAGATGCGGGGGCACACTACGAAACATTCAGGCCGCTTCTCCTGTCTAAATAGAGTGCAAGTAATCTTTCCATGCATCTGTAGTCTCAGTGGCGAATGCACGGGTTTTCGATTCATTGCTCTACACCTCCAGGAAGACTGGCCTATCGATGCAATCTTCGCGTAAAACCGGACGATCCCCCGTTGCACCGTATCTGGCGCTGTTGCTGCTTTCCGCGGCCATGTTGTCGGTATACACGGTCAACCTCCGTACGTTCTTTCATCTTATGCACAACGCAATGCATCTCTCGGAGTCGCCGTTTGCGCTCGACCAAAGCGGCCGCGTGGTACGGAGCGTGACGCCTGAAGGCAAAGCCGGTGGGCTTCAGCCGGGCGACATCGTCGAAAGCATCAACGGCCACCCCTACAGCGGCTTTCAGCAGATCCTGACAACACTGCGCAACAGTGCTCCCGGCACCGCACTGGTGGTTGGCATCCGGCGCAGCAACCTGCTGCCTTATGCGGTAAAAATTCAACTGGCTCCCACGGGGAAAGTGCCTACCACCCGGGTGATTTGGGCCATCGCCCTCTCGTTGCGAGTGCTGTTGCCCTCCTTCTGTCTTCTTCTCGGCTTCTGGGTTGTACTGGCCAAACCCTTCGACCTGAACGCATGGGCGCTGTTTTTTATATTTGCGTATTTTGGCGTGGTGATGAACAGTGGCCGTCCCCATCTGAGCTTCTGGCCGCAAATGCTGTACCTGGGATTTATCGATTTCCTGGTGGTGGCGGCATTTATTGGCATAATGCTGTTCGGGCTGAACTTCCCGCATCGCTCCAGCCTGGACAAACGCTTTCCCTGGATCAAGTGGGCCGTCATGCTGCCTCTCGCGGGTCTGCGAGCGTATGTCATCGTCGCGAAATATGCCCTCTACTACCATCTCGATCTATTGCGCAGAATCGGCATTTGGGACCGTGCAATATACCGCATAGAAGTGGCGCTCGAAGTGCTTTGTATCCTGCTTTTTTTTGCGGGACTCATCTCCAACATGCGTCGAGCGCCCACAAAGGATGCTCATCGGCGCTTGCACGTGCTTTATACCGGTTCGGCTGTGGGACTGCTTGGACTGCTGTTGCTGTTCGCAATCGACAACTACACGTCTGGACATCTGCGCCATCTTCTTCCCTTCTGGCTGGTGATGGTGCTGATCCTCATTCCCTTGCTTTTCCCCATCACACTGGCCTATGTGGTGTTGGTGCAGAGGGCCATGGATGTGCGCATTCTGCTGCGCCAGGGCACAAAATACGCTTTTGCACGCGGCACCCTCTGGGTCTTGCAGTTCGCATTCATCGCCGCAGTGACATACCGTCTTGCAAGGGTGTTGCATGAGCCGCGCATCTCCCCGAACGATATCTTTGTCCTCCTCGTCCTCGGACTCATCGTCCTTGCGTTGCGCTATCATGTGGCTCGTTTCATTTCTACATGGCTGGATCGTAAGTTCTTCCGCGAAGCCTACTCCACTGAACAGTTGTTAAGCGAGCTTGCCGGGGAGGTGCGGAGCTTCACCGAAACGCGTCCACTGCTGGAAACTGTCACCGAACGGATAAGCCGCACCCTGCATGTCGACCGGATCGCCGTGCTATTGAACCAGGGGGGAAGCTATCAGCTCCGGCAGGCAGTCGGGATCGAACCGGCGAGGACTGTTCTGCTGCCGGAAAACTCCAGCGCCATTCGCCATCTGTTGCACAGCCACGCCCCGGCCAGGCTGTACAATGACGATCCGGAGGCATGGCTGATGCTTGCCAGCAAGCCGGAACGCGACGCGCTCCAGCAACTCTCCGCAGAGCTTCTGCTGCCATTGCCCGGACGCAAGGAAATGGTAGGCGTGATGGTGCTGGGGCCGAAGCGGAGCGAAGAGCCTTACTCCCACGCCGACCTGCAACTGCTGCAAACCGTGGCCGCGCAGACCGGCCTTGCCATCGAAAATACGGAACTGGCGACGAAGTTACGGGAAGAGTCCGCGCAGCGTGAGCGCATGAATCGCGAGATCGAGATCGCCCGGGAAGTGCAGGAGCGGCTTTTTCCGCAGGCGATGCCGACGATCCCGGGCGGAAGCTGCGCGGGCCACTGCCGTCCGGCACAGGGGGTCAGCGGAGATTATTACGACTTTATCGCACTCACTTCTGGACGCATCGGCATTGCCGTGGGCGACGTCTCCGGCAAGGGGATCTCCGCCGCGCTGGTCATGGCGTCCTTGCGCGCAGCTCTGCATGGAATTACGCTCAGCGGCTCCCAAAATAATTCCCTGGATTTGCCCACGCTGATACAACACATCAATCGCCTGGTCCACGACTCCTCGACCCCCAGCCGGTACGCCACGTTTTTCTTTGGAGAGTACGATCCGCACACGCAGCTTCTGCGCTATGTGAACGCGGGACACAATCCGCCGGTGGTGGTGCGTCCGAAGCCATCGGTGAGAGACGGCTGCCGTCCGGAAGATTGCGAGACTCTGCGCCTGGATGTAGGAGGAACCGTGGTGGGCCTGTTTGACAACCCGCCCTACGACACTGGATCAATCCTGCTGCGCGCCGGAGACGTACTGGTCGCGTTCACAGATGGCGTCAGCGAAGCGATGAACGCGCACGATGAAGAATGGGGGGAAGAAAAAATCATTGAAGCTATGTGCGCCTCCAGAATGCTCCCGGCCGACAAAATCCTGGAAAACATCTTTGCCGCAGCCGACGCCTTCACCCAAAACGCGCCGCAAAACGACGACATGACCCTGGCCGTGTTGGCGAGGACGGCTCCAACTACCCCACGCGCGTAGAGGGTGTCCGATATGTAGGATTCAAGCCATTCCATTATTGGCGTAGCGGGTTACTGCTACGCATCTCCGCGAGATGCTATAACCGAAGCGTATGGTTCGCATGCAGCGGCTGGCAGCCGCACTCCATTCGCAACTTCCCTCTGCGGACGCAATGCTGGTCACGCATCCGCAGGACGTACGCTACTTGACCGGATTTACCGGCTCGAGCGCGGCGCTGGTTCTACACACAGGCGCGACACCTGGGCGCAAGACTACGAAAAAAGCTCCGCCCGCCATCCTGTTCACCGACGGCCGTTACATTGAGCAGGCCCGGCAGCAAACCAAGAACGCTGGCGTCGTGATTGCCCAAGGACCCATTCTGCGCGAGGCCTGCGCGTGGATGCAGACGCAGCATGTGCGCCAGTGCACGTTCGACGTCGAGCACACCACGGTCGCGACTCTGGACACGATGCGCGCGTCGATTGCGGGCAAATTGCGGCGAGGTTTTTTTCTGCCTGCTCCGGCGTTGACGGCCCGCCTGCGGGAGACCAAGGCTGCAGAGGAAATTGTCAGGATGCGTGCAGCCGCAGAGTTAGGCTGCTCCCTCTTTGAGCGCATCCTGACCGCCATCGAACCGGGCAAACCGGAAGTGGAAGTTGCCGCGCAACTGGAATTCGCCGCGCGTAAGGCGGGGGCGGAGGCAATGTCGTTCGAGACGATTGTCGCCAGCGGCGCGCGCTCGGCATTGCCGCACGGCCACGCGACATCGCAGCGATTGCCAAAACGAGGGTTCGTTGTGCTCGACTTCGGTGTTATGCTCAGTGGTTATTGTTCCGACATGACGCGAACGGTGCATCTGGGCCGCGCTTCTGTGGCGGAGCGCTATGCGTATGATGCCGTGCTCGAAGCGCAACTGGCGGGAATCGCCGCCGTCAAACCGGGCGTGACCTGCGGCGAGATAGATGAGGCTGCACGCGGCGTGTTGCGGCGCGCAAAACTGGCCGACTTCTTTACGCATTCGACCGGGCATGGCGTTGGGCTGGAGATTCACGAAGGGCCACGCATCGCGGCGCGGCAGCGGCAAACGTTGGAGCCGGGCATGGTCATCACCATTGAGCCGGGCGTTTACATGCCGGGACGTTTTGGGGTTCGCATCGAGGACATGGTGCTGGTAACGCGCAAGGGGCAGGAAATACTGACGCCAGCCACGAAAGCATGGATCGAGTTGTAAAATTCAACGGCTGCATAGACCCGCGTAGTGATCATTCGGAGTCTCCATGCGACCATCGCAGGCCGGGGCAACTATACTTGCAATGGCTGAACAGATTGGCTGTGTAGCTGTGAGGAGTTAAGTCGCGATATGAACGCCGGACAATTGCAATCGTTGAAAGACCTGATCGAGTTTCTAAAGCAGAGCGAAGTGGGCGAATTCGAGCTGGAGCAGGACGACCTAAAGGTACGTCTAAGCTTTGCTGGACATGGCAGTTCCGCCGGCAGTGCGGACCTGGGCCAACTGGCCCGTCTGCTGCAAGCAATGCCGCAAACCGCTCCGTCCGCCGCGTCACAGCAAAATGCTCCCGCTCAACTTGCTACGGTGAGTGCTGCCGCGCCTGCCGCTGCTGCTGCAGGAGAGCAAGCTGGTCTGCATACTGTAAAGTCTCCCATCGTCGGTACATTTTATGAAGCGCCTTCACCCGGCGCGGAACCTTTCGTCAAGGTTGGCGAGCAGGTCGAAGCGGGCCAGGTCATCTGCATTGTCGAAGCCATGAAGCTGATGAACGAGATTGAATGCGATGTGGCGGGCGAAGTGGTGAAGCGCCTGGCGAACAGCGGGCAGCCGGTGGAATACGGCCAGCCGCTGTTTGAGGTTCGTCCGCGCTAGATTGTTCGTCTCGCGAATCCCGTCCAACATTCCTACAGAGTCGAGGTTTATGTTCCGAAAAGTTCTCATCGCGAATCGCGGCGAAATCGCATTGCGCATCATCAGCGCATGCAAGGAAATGGGTATTCGCACGGTCGCCATTTACAGTGAGGCGGACCGCAACTCGCTGCACGTCCGCTTTGCGGATGAGGCCATCTGTATTGGGCCGCCGCGTTCTTCCGACAGCTATCTCAACGTCCCCGCTGTCATCAGCGCAGCGGAGATTGCCGATGTGGACGCGATCCATCCCGGCTATGGACTGCTGAGTGAAAATGCGAATTTTGCCGAGGTCTGCCGCGCGTCCAACATTAAATTTATTGGGCCACCGCCGGAAGTGACACGGCTGATGGGCGAAAAGGACAAAGCGCGCATGGCCATGAAAAAGGCCAAAGTGCCCATTCTGCCTGGTTCCGAAGGCGTCATTCAAAGTGAGGAAGAAGCCCTGGACTGGGCCAGACAGATTGGCTATCCCATCATCCTGAAGGCTTCCGCAGGCGGCGGCGGCCGTGGCATGCGCGTGGTCCGCAGCGCGGAGGAGCTGCCGAATTTTTTCCAGGCCGCGCGCACGGAGGCGCAGAACGCCTTCGGCAACGGCGACCTCTACATGGAGAAATTCATCGAGCGGCCGCGCCACATTGAATTTCAGGTATTGGCCGATGAACATGGCAACGTGGTCTCGCTCGGCGAGCGCGAGTGCTCCATCCAGCGGCGGCATCAGAAACTGATCGAGGAAGCACCGTCGCTGCAAGTCACGCCCAGGATGCGCGAGGAGATTGGCGCAACTCTCAAAAGATGCCTCGAAGCCATTGGATACATGAACGCGGGGACGGTCGAGTTCCTGATGGATGAGGACGGAAAACTTTACTTCATCGAAATGAATACGCGCATTCAGGTGGAGCATCCGGTGACGGAGATGGTGACCGGCATTGACCTGGTGAAGGCGCAATTCCGCATCGCCGCCGGGGAAAAGCTCAGCGACATTCTTCCCAAGCACATTGAAATTCGCGGTCATGCCATTGAATGCCGCGTCAACGCCGAGCACCCGGAAAAATTCACGCCCTCAGCGGGAAAGATCACTGCGTACAATTTGCCCGGCGGCACGGGCGTGCGCGTGGACACGGCGCAGTATGCGGAAGGCATCGTGCCTCCTTATTACGACTCGCTGATCGCCAAGCTGATCGTACATGGCAAAGACCGCGCCGAGGCCATCGCGCGCATGGAACGAGCTTTGAGCATGTTTGTGGTGCAAGGAATCTACACCACCATTCCGCTGCATCAGCGCATTTTTGCCGATGAAGAGTTCCGCGCGGGCCGCTTCGATACGAAATTTATGGAGCGCTTCTTTGAGCGGGAAAAACAGTCGCGCGAAGCGAACGTGTAGGGCGACAGGCTGGCTAATGCTTTTCTCAAAAAGCATAGACGCGGGCTCATAGATTGTCATCCTGAGTCGCAGACGAAGGACCTTGTGGTTGGCTGGAACCACAAGGTCCTTCACTTCGCTGCGCTACGTTCAGGATGACAAGCTTTTTAACTTATTTGCCTGACCCCAATTTGGAAAAGCACCCTCCCTTATGACGACGCTTCCCCGTTTATATGCAATTTTAGATGTCGATCTGCTGTCGGCCCGTTCAATCGAGATTGCTGCTTTTGCCGCCGAACTTCGCGCAGCAGGAGTCCAGCTTGTGCAGTATCGCAACAAGCAAGGCGATGCGCGCCAGATACTGCGGGACGCAGCAGTGCTGCGCAATATATTCCCGGCGGGCGGAGATCTCCGGCTCATATTGAATGACCGCGCGGACTTTGCGCTCCTCTCCGGCTTCGACGGCGTGCATGTCGGACAGGAAGATTTAACAGCGGAAGACGCACGTTCCATCGTCGGAACAACGGCCTGGGTTGGCTTGTCTACGCATACGCGAGAGCAGGTAATCGAGGCGAACAAGACGAGTTGCGATTACATTGCCTATGGACCAATCTTCGCTACAACCAGTAAGAACAATCCCGATCCTCTGGTCGGTCTCGTGGGTCTGCGTGAGGCAAGAATGCTGACACGCAAGCCGCTGGTCGCCATCGGCGGCGTCACCCGCGCCAACTGTCGCACCGTGCTCGGTGGAGGAGCGGACTCAGTCGCTGTGATCTCGGATTTACTGCCCGCGAGCGGCGGCTCCGCCTCCGGCCAAAGGTCTCCGCGCCAGATCGCGGAGGAATTTCTTGTGCTACTGAGCTGATGTGTGCAATTGCTAAACCGCAGGTCCCTCCACTGCGGTCGCTTCGCCACGGCGAACGACCTTCGGTCGGGATGACAAACTTAAAAAGCATGCCCATACGTGCGTAAGATACGATAGGCTATCCGGTAACTTTATGGAAGTAGCTAGCGCATCGGCGACCTTCGATCGCTCGCGGCTCGTTTATTAAAAATGAAACAGGGAGATTTTTGGTAGATGGCAAAACTTTGGGCTGTCAAGCCTATGTCTGCGCTGATGAACGAAGCGCGTGAAGAAGGCGAACACGAACTGAAGCGCGCTCTTGGTCCTGTCAATCTCATCACTCTTGGCATAGGCGCCGTCATCGGCGCGGGCATCTTCGTCCTGACGGGACAGGCCGCGGCCTTGCATGCCGGCCCGGCTGTGGCGCTCAGTTTCGTGCTCGCTGGCATCACCTGCGCGTTCGCTGGCCTTTGCTATGCGGAGTTCGCCGCGCTGATCCCCATTGCAGGTTCGGCCTATACCTATGGCTATGCCACGCTGGGTGAATTTGTGGCGTGGATGATTGGCTGGGACCTGGTGCTGGAATATGCATTTGGCGCGGCCACCGTCGCCTCCGGGTGGAGCGGCTACCTAGTGAGCCTGCTGCAGGACTTCCACATTCATATACCTCCACGGTTGACCACCACCTACGGCGATGTCCTCTATCTTTACAACGCGCATTGGATGCCGCGCATGTCTCTTCCACCCGGAGTAAGCGCCGCCAGCTTGCCGCACGTTATGGGCATCTTCAATGTGGTCGCATTTCTCGCCATTCTGGTGGTCACGGTCATCCTGGTGGTTGGCATTGAGGAGTCAGCCAACCTCAACACCGCGATGGTATTGATTAAACTTAGCGCCGTCGGGATATTTCTGGTCATCGGGATAGGTTTCCTGCTGCGCCATCCGCACATTCCGCAAATCAACTGGCATCCGTTTATCCCTCCCTCGGAAGGCCCGGGACTCTACGGATGGGGCGGCATCAGCGCCGGTGCGGCTTCGATTTTTTTCGCCTATATCGGCTTCGATGCGGTCTCGACAGCAGCGCAGGAGGCCAAGAACCCGCAGCGCGATATGCCCATCGGCATCATTGGGACCCTGGTGATCTGCACTCTCCTCTACATTCTGGTGTCAACCGTAATGACGGGCATGGTGAGTTATAAAACTCTGAATGTGGCCGATCCCATGGCCGTGGCCATCGATGCGACAGGTATTGCATGGGGCAGTGTCTTAGTCAAAGTGGGCGCAGTCTTCGGCCTGGCTACTGTGATGCTGGTGATGTTGCTGGCCCAAAGCCGTATCTTCTTTTCCATGTCCCGCGACGGCCTGCTGTGGAAGTGGGCGGGCAAAATTCATCCACGCTTCCGCACACCCTATCTCTCGAACATTGTGGTCGGCGGCATCGTGGCCTTTCTACCGGCATTGTTCCCGATCGACAGACTTGCAGAACTGGTCAACATGGGCACGCTACTGGCCTTCGCGATCGTCTGCGCCGGGGTTTGGATTCTTCGCCGCCGCATGCCAAACATGCACCGGCCATTCAAAACGCCACTGGTTCCGCTGGTTCCCATCCTTGGCATCGTTACTGCGCTCTATCTCGTCTGGACCCTTCCCGCGCTGACGAAGGAAGTCGTGATCGCGTGGCTGATTATTGGCCTGGGAATTTACTTTACCTATAGCGTGAAGCACAGCAAGGTGCAAAAGGCGCTGGGCACGGAACGCAAATAGATCGCTGCCGGCGAGGCGCTGCATCAACATAGCAGCCGCATGTAAAAATGCCTGCATGACAGAAGCAGCGGTTCCAGCAATCCAGACCACCGATCCCGATCGGCTGAGTTTCCAGCAAGGCCTGCGCACCGCCCTGGCCGCAGGTCTAGCGTATTGGATCACCCAGGTGTTCCAAATGCCGGGCGGCTACTGGGCCGCCATCAGCGCGATTGTCGTGATGCAGTCGGAGGTGGGCGCGACCGTCGCCGCCTCACGCGACCGGTTCGCCGGGACAGCCATGGGCGGTCTTGTAGGCTGGATCACTGCGCTGATCCGGCATCACCACATCGTCCTATTCGCGCTGGCTGTATTGGTAGTGATGATGCTATGCAGTGCGTTCCATTTCAAAAACGCCGGGCGGCTGGGCGGCGTGACCGTCGCCATCATCATTCTTATTCCTCATACAGGCCCGGTTTGGCATGTGGCGCTCGAACGCTTTCTGGAAGTCTCCCTCGGAATTATTGTGTCGCTGGCCATTGCGCTGGCATGGCCCGCCAAACCGCGCACATAAAATTTTCGTCGGGCGAAATATTCCGTCGGCGTATGACGAAGGCAGGCACTATTTGCAATTTTCTGGGCTTGAGGCGGAGGAACTAGATAGATTCGGGTCAGAAGCAGACCCAAGATATCGGACGTGACCTTGCCCTCAGAATGCGTACCCCATATGCGCTGGGGTTGAGGGGATAATCCCGTAGTCGTCGAGGTTGTGGGAGTGTGGGAATCGCGTTGTTTGCGATTTCCATACTTCCACAACCTGCTTTTCAGGCCGCTTCGACCCGCACTTGCAGCCAGGCCTGTTTGAACTCGACCGGACTCTGGTAGCTGATCGTCGAGTGCATTCGTTTTTGGTTATACCAGAGGATCCAGTGGATGACCGCGTCTTTGACCGCGCGCACCGTGATGAACTTCTCGCCGTGCAATCGTTCTACCTGGAGCGAGCCGAACAGTGTCTCGGTCACTGCGTTGTCCCAGCAGTTGGCCTTGCGGCTCATCGATGCGATCAACCCATACATCTTCATGACCTCGCGAAAATCATCCGAGGCATACTGGCTGCCGCGATCGCTATGAAAGATCGCCTTGCCCGCCTGTGGCCGGCGTTGCAGGCAGGCCATCTCCAGCGCATCGATCACCAGGCTGCGATCGATCGTCGTCTTCATCGACCAGCCGACAATGCGGCGGCTGAACAGATCGATCACCACCGCCAGATAGAGCCAGCCTTCTTCGCTGGCGATATAGGTCATGTCGCCGGTCCAGGTCGTGTTGGGCTGGGTTACGGTGAAGTTGCGGTCCAGAAGGTTCGGTGCAATCGGCAACCTGTGCCAGCTGTCGGTCGTGGCCACGCGCCTGGATGCCATGTTGCCGCATCCGCAGACGCACCCGCTCCTTGCCCACGCGCACGCCCCGACGACGCAATTCACGCCACATCCGCGGCCAGCCGTACGCACCATGAAGCTCTCCATGGATGGCGCGAAT
Source organism: Acidobacteriaceae bacterium (assembly GCA_027306695.1). Lineage (GTDB taxonomy): Bacteria > Acidobacteriota > Terriglobia > Terriglobales > Acidobacteriaceae > JAKAAZ01. The sequence goes on along the minus strand of DAHUZH010000095.1, from coordinate 1,961 downwards.
GTGAACCAGCAAGGCCGCCTCCGTCATGTGCCTTCGACCAGCAATCTGCTTGCGGCGCAACTGATGCTGGTGATAGCCCGTGAAGCTGACATCGAGAACCTCGCACTGCAAGCGAACCGGCCAGAGATGGCGACTGCGATCAATGTGGGCATACTTCATCTCTGGCCCCGCGAGAAGTATGCCGCCGCTTTTCCCAGTATGTCGCGCTCCATCTTGACTCGTGCCAGCTCCGTCCGTAACTGACGAATCTCGATCTGCTCGACCGTCAACTTCGAGCCGCCCCAGTTGGCCGTCAGCTTGCCAGCCTTGTGCGCCTTGATCCAGTTCGACAACGTCCGCTCGACCACGCCCAGCGACCGTGCCGCCTCCGAAACCCTCTGGCCCGACTCTACCAGCCGTACCGCCTCCAGCTTGAACTCGTACGTGTAGATCTTCCTCGGTAAACACTCCATCTTCGCTGCTCCTTCGATATCTTCTCAGAGCGCTATAAGGTACGTTTTGCGGGGGCAAGGTCAAGCAACACATCGCGCGTGCTGGCGAGAGAAGGCCTAATGGTTCTCGTTTGATCACCCTCTTCGGGTTCCAAGGGACGGGTTGTATTCGTCTATGTAAGGGTGGTGGATAGTGTGCTGATTGAAATACCCGAAACAGAGGAGGACGAGTCATGCCTAAAAAATATCGTAGCGATGTAATGAGAGTGATTCACGGAACGGCGACCGACCTGTACAAGATCGGCGGTATGGATCGGAATACCCTGCGCAAGTTTGATGTGCTGTGCTTCACTTCGATGCAGGAGATGACGCCAAAAAAATTCGCCCCTGTGGATCCGCAAGAAAGCGAGTAAACGGTCTTTGCGGCCTATCTGATATATGACACCAAGCCCAATCGGAAAATGGGAACGAGGAGAAAAGCATCCGCAGGGAATCTCCCTTAAACTCCTCTCGCTGGTCGAAAAAAGGCCTTGAATTGATCGCACGATGACGCATTGTCAAAGTTTGGTTGTGAGTGGATTTTTGACGAATGTTGCGACAATTGCCGCCTTCGCCAAAAACCATGAGATGGCGTTGCCATGTCTGCATTACGAAAACTCATCGATTTCTCACTATGGAAGTGTTCATAAATTGCCGAACTGTCAGGATGACAATGTCTGCGTGAGAACCAAGCTGTAGCAGATGGCGGTCACCGCTGACCACGAAATTCGCTTTACCTGCTACCGCGCATTCCAGAACACGATTGTCATCCGGATCGGCTGCAACAACATTCAGAACAAAATCTGGCTGAACTAGATGAGCGACATTTTCCAGCCTGGCGCGGATCGCACGAGCATCTTCCTGGACAACCCCAAACTTGCCGCGCAGTTTTTCGTCCAATTCATCGAGAAGGACGTTGGAAGTCACCAGCGTGAATGCACGTTTAAGAGCAAGGTCAAGAAACATGCCTGGCAATCCGCCAAACATCAGGGCGGAAATATAAATGTTTGGTATCGGCAACAACACGGATCATCGGGAGATGGACTGCTGCTTTTCCTGTCGGAATTCATCGGAGAGGCGTTCCACGTCCGTTTCGGTCGAAATTGCCAGCGTCTTCCCGGTGGCGCGGGTGCGCCGCAGTAAAGCATCCCATTCCGGGTCGGCCGTCATGTAGCGCCGGAGAGCTTCGCGGAACAGCTCGCTGATCGTCCGATGTTCACGCTGGGCAAGCTCTTGTGCTTTGCCGAGGAGATCCGGCGGCAGAGTGATGGAAATGGTCTTGGCAGTGCGCATACTCATCAATGTATAGCAGTGACAAACATTGTCAAGTATTGATTTCGTTGGACTTTCCCCAGAATTTCAGGCTGACCAGATGAAGGCGAGTTCGAGCTGCGTGTCCGGTGCCGTTTTGGCCTGCCCGGCAAATCTTGTACCAGTGGATAAGAGAGAGGCTGGACACAAGGAGCCAAGGAAATGGCAAGGAAGATCTAT
>DAHUZH010000094.1 GCA_027306695.1 Acidobacteriaceae bacterium | reverse complement strand
AAGGAACAGGGACAGGTGGTTGCCATTGTTCCGCGTTCATTCTGCAACGGCCCGTACTATAAGCCATTCCGCGAATTCATGCTTAAAAAGTGTTCCATTGACCACATCCATGTTTTTGGGTCGCGTAGCAAAACCTTCAAGGATGATGGAGTCCTGCAGGAAAACATCATTGTGAAACTGACCAGGGCCAGGAAACAAGAAATGGTCACTTTGTCTTGTTCACAGGATGCAGACTTTACCGATTTCAAGCAGAGGATTGTCGCTTTTGAGGAAATCGTCAAACCGAATGACCGGGAACAATTCATTCATATTCCAATGGAAGAAGAAGACGAGAGGCCGTCGCAAACACTGTTTTCACATAGCCTCAGCGATCTCGGTCTGGAGGTTTGCACTGGCCCCGTCGTAGATTTCAGATTGAAAAATTGGTGGAGTGCGATCCCGCAGCCAGGAACAGTCCCACTTCTTTATCCGCACCATTTTACAAAGGATGGATTGCAGTATCCGAAGGAGCATAAAAAACCTAACGCACTGGTCCGTTCACCGGAAGTTGACAAGTGGTTGATGCCGAGCGGCTACTACGTAATTGTGAAGAGGTTCTCGTCCAAGGAAGAGCGGAGGAGGGTTGTGGCCTATGTTGTATCGCCGAGTGATCTGGATTCTCCGTGGATCGGCTTCGAGAACCATTGGAATGTTCTGCATTTCCAGAAGAAAGGGCTGGATCGTAAACTCGCCCATGGGCTGGCTTGTTTTCTCAATTCCACTCAATTGGACACCTATTTTCGCAGGTTTTCGGGCCATACCCAGGTCAACGCCGCCGATCTTCGGCACATGAGGTATCCGGCCATGGAGCAATTGAAAGAACTGGGGGCCGAGTATCGTTTCCACATGAGCCAGCAAGATATCGATTCAAATTTGGAAGGATTGGCGTGACCAGAAGGGAAAACGACTCAAGGAAGCGCATTCCATTCTTGCTTCCCTTGGAATGCCACGCCAGCAGTTGAATGAACGGAGCGCTCTTTGCTTGCTTGCACTGGTGAATTTGACGCTTGCAAAGAAGTGGGAAGAATGCGAAACGCCATTGGTTGGGATCACCCCTATCATGGATTGGGTAAAGATCCACTACGGCGTTAAGTACGCCCCAAATACCCGTGAAACGTTTCGGCGTCAATCCATGCACCAGTTCCTGGAAGCCGGCATCTGTGTTTGCAATCCAGACAAGCCCAGTCGGCCAGTCAACAGTCCGCAAACCGTCTATCGGATTGAACCAACTCTGTATGCGATTTTGAAAACTTTTGGAACGAATGGATACGCAGCAGAATTAAAGAATTATCTTGGCTCACGACCCTCCCTGATGGAGCAATATGCGAAGGCCAGAGAGATGAACATGGTTGCGGTGAAGATCAAGGAAAGCCAAGAGATAAGACTTTCCGTTGGCGACCATTCTGAACTTATAAAACGCATTGTTGAAGATTTCGGGGGCCGATATGCATCCGGTGGAGAGCTTCTCTACGTAGGAGATACCGGTGATAAGCATGCTTTTTTCGATGAAGAACTTCTGGCCAGTCTCAACGTTGGACTGGACGCCCATGGAAAGATGCTCGATGTTGTCATTTATCTGAGAGAAAAGAATTGGCTCATACTCATTGAGGCTGTCACCAGCCACGGTCCTGTGGATTCAAAAAGACATGGCGAACTGTCGAAACTGTTTGGGAAATGCACAGCCGGGTTGGTCTTCATTTCAGCATTTCCAAACCGTAAAGTTTTTCTGAATTACTTGGAATGGATTGCCTGGGAATCCGATGTATGGATTGCAGACGCTCCGAGTCACTTGATCCATTTCAACGGAGTGAGATTTCTGGGGCCGTATGACGAACGATAAATTTCACTACTGTCTGGCGACCAGGCTAAGTTGAGAAGAAACAGAACGTCGCCCGTGTGCCCATTCGGGTGACAAAATCCCCATCGGAAGCGCAAAATACACCATTCGATGGAAGGTAATTCCACTGCACCGGAGACGGTGCGTAAGATTGACGATGTAGTAAACGGTGCGTACACCGGGACGTGAGTCAAAATAAGTAACAATGCTCTAAAGAAATAGATAGGATTTTTGTAACCTGCTGATTATATTGGAAGTAGTAGATTGACGGCGCTGATCCTGGGCCTCGAAGCAGCAGGACAGAAATGGCCTTCAACCATGCAATTCAGGAGAGCGATAGAAATGCCAAAAGCGACAAAATTCGCAGAAAAAGCCGTTACGCTGGCTGCAAAAGGCGCATGGGTTGTTTTCGAGAAGGCCAACCGGGTCCGTCCGAACGCCTCTTTTACGCCCAAATGGTCCGACAAGCCGCTGCTCAAGTCCTATCAAAAAGAGAAGCCGCCGCTGGGCTGGCCGCGCAGCACGGACTCACTCTGCCCGAAGTGCGTGCCGGAGATCCGGCAGCAGATTCTGGATGGAAAGCTGCCGCATGAAGTTCTGCTGAATGAAAAAATCGGCGAGATCAAGGCGCAAATCATCGAACGCGATGGACGCATTCTGATGGTGAAGGACTGCCCTCAGCATGGCCATTTTGAAGATGTCATGGCCATCGATACGGCGTTCTTCCGTCACCTGGAAGAGGTCTTTCCGGGCCGCGATATTCGCGCGCATAACGACGAAGACCTGCATCATCATGGGACTTCCACCATCACGCACGGGCGCGGCTCCGTGTTGACCATCGATCTGACCAACCGCTGCAACATGATGTGCGACCCCTGTTTCATGGACGCCAACCAGGTCGGCTTTGTGCATGAGCTGACATGGGATGAAATCAAGACCATGCTGGACAACGCGATCTCGATCAAGCCGCGCCGCCAGATGTCGGTGCAGTTCTCCGGCGGCGAGCCGACCCTGTCGCCTTACTTCCTCGATGCAGTCGCGTATTCCCGCAAGGTGGGCTACAACTCCGTGCAGGCGGCGACGAACGGGATTGAGTTCGCGAAAAGCAAGGAATTTTGCCGCGCGGCGGCGGAAGCCGGTCTGCGCTATGCGTACCTCCAGTTCGACGGCATCGGCAACGCGGCCAACTCCCATCGCAAGGTGGGTAATTTGTTCGATGTGAAGCTCCAGGCCATCCACAACCTGCATGAAGCGGGCGTGGACATCGTTCCGGTGACGACCATCATCAACGGGATCAACAACGAGCAGGTCGGACACATCATCGAGTTCGCGCTCAACAATCCCAAGACGATCAACTTTCTCAGCTTCCAGCCAGTGTCCTTTACCGGACGCGATGAGGACATCAGCGACGAGCGCCGCACCGCGCAACGCTATACGCTGTCGCATCTGGCGCACGATGTAAAAACGCAGACTGGTCTGGGCGAACCTACCCGCGACTGGTTCCCGATCAGCTTTATGAGCACGTTTTCCGACTGGGCCGATCTGGTGCATGGACCGGACCGCGACTGGGGCCAGCTCTCCTGCGGATGCCACCCGAACTGCGGCATCGGCATGGCGCTGATGATCGATAAGGAAACGAAAGAAGCCGTTCCGGTGACAGCATTCCTGAACGCGGACCGGCTGGCCAAGGACGTCGCCAAGATCAACGACGCCTCGCGCGGCAAGTTCCTTTCGATCTTTGGCGTATCGCTGGCGCTGCTTCGGAACTACGATCCGACGAAATCTCCGACGCATTTCCGCATCTTCGACCTGTTGCAGAAGTTCGACAAGTGCTTCGGCGCAACGGGACGGAACTACGGCAAGGTGACTGGCGACCGCACCATGGACGACATCAAGAAGCGCCGCGCAGACCGCTGGAATTTCCTGTTCATCGCGGGCATGTGGTTCCAGGACCTGTTCAACTACGATTTCCGCCGCACCGAGCAGTGCATTATCCCGTATGCCACGCAGGAAGGCGAAATCAGCTTCTGCGCCTACAACACCGGCGTGGGCTGGCGGAACATCATCGAGAAGATGCACATGACGGCCACCCTGACCAAGTGGTATGAAGAGCATGGCCGGCATGAAATCTTCGCGGGCGGGCGCAAGGTCGGCATGGCGGACACCGAGAACAAGCTCGTCCTGAACAGTGAGCATGTGAATGCTGCCGCCAACGATACGCTGGACAAGCTGGGCATTGCCAAGAATTCGCGCGAGGAAAAGATTCGCGCGCGCGATGGCAAGATCAGGCAGGATGCAGAGAATGCACAGATGGCCCGGCTCTATCGCGAGCATGTTCTGGGTGAGAAGCCGAAGGAAAACTTCATCGCCATCGATTCTCTGATTGCCTCTGCTCCCAAGACTGCGGAAAACGACAAGACTGAGACCAAAGAACCCGTAATGGGAGACTAGTTTTAGGCGCATCATTCGGAAAAGCCGTCCATAATTGGACGGCTTTTCTGTTTGAAATTCCACCAGGCCACGTCACCAAAGATACCTGCAAACGTACCCTTTAGCTGTCGGGACATCCCTCAACCGGTAAAATCCGTTCTATGGAGCAGGCAGCATTCACCGATCAACAGGTGCGGTCGTTGCGTTCCCAGTTGCTCGCCTGGTTTGAGCGGAATGCGCGCGACCTGCCATGGCGGCGCACGCATGATCCGTATCGCATCTGGGTGTCCGAGGTGATGCTGCAACAGACGCGGGTCACGGCCGTCATCGATCGATATACGCAATTCATCCGGCGCTTTCCCTCGCTGGTTTCTCTTGCACTGGCGAATGAAGACGATGTGCTCGCCTTGTGGAGCGGTCTCGGTTATTACAAGCGTGCTCGCATGCTCCACAGCGCGGCCCAGTTGTTGGTCCGGGAACATTGCGGTTCTTTGCCAAAGTCAGCGGTGGAGCTGCGCCGCCTGCCCGGGGTGGGCGACTACACCGCGGCCGCCATCGCCAGCATCGCGCATGGGGAGCCGATTGCTGTGGTTGACGGCAATGTGGAGCGTGTTCTTACGCGACTGCTGGGCCTGGGAGAGACCATGCGGTCCCCGACCGCCACTCGTCTGAAGGAAGCAGCCAATCGCGTATTGGACCGGCACGCGCCGGGGTTGTTCAATCAGGCGATGATGGAACTGGGCGCGACGGTTTGTTTGCCCAGGGTCCCGCTATGCGCGCAGTGCCCCTTGCAGGAGTTTTGCGGGACGCGCGGCGAGCATACGGTGCGGCGCGGCAAACAGATGTTGAGCCGAAAAATCAATTATGCCCTGGCGCAGAAAACACTGGGGGGCAGCGGAAATCCAGCGGCGGTATTGCTGGTGCAACGTCCCAAAGATGCGTCGCAAATGCCCGGAATGTGGGAATTGCCGCTGCTTGCCGCAGGCTGCGAAGCTGAGAGAGAACCTGTTTTGCGGGTCCGGCACTCTATTACCAACACAAATTACTATGTCGCGGTGTTTGCCATCGATGCAAAAGATTCTCTCAATTTCGCGCACTCGGAGCAACCTGGCGGACGTCAGGATTGGGTCCCCGGCAAGAAGCTGAGCGAAATTCCCTTGACGGGACTGGCAAGAAAGGTTCTCATGCGGTTGGATATACTTCCCAAGCCGAAGGAAGTACGCCGGGGAAAAGCATTGCCGGGCGCGGAAGATATATTGATGTAGCCAGGGCGCATCCGCCAAGCTACACGTCAGCGCGCCAAGTCATGCCCGCCCCAGTGGAAGGGAACAGCCCATGCGCTCGCGCCTGTCAGAAACGGTCCGAATTGTCCTTGTTTTTGCAGCCTTGCTTTTGCTCATGACGTGTGGGCCACGCTTGCGCGCGCAGCAGCAGTCTACGCCCGCGCTCCATCAGCGCTCCGATGACGATACAGCGGATAAAAGCCAGACCCATCGACAGCCTGCCGACAAACAACAATCGACTCTGCCCAGGGATGTGTCGGGTTCCTACGACTTCGATCATCTGAATGAATCGATTGAAATCGACATCGATCGCAATCGGTTGAGCGGATATATATCGCGGCTGGGAGATAACGAGACCGACAGCAACACGCCGTTGACATTTTTCTTCGACCATACTTCTGTCAATGACGAGGAGATTGAATTTCAGACCAAGGTGGTCCACGGTCTCTGGTATTCCTTTCGCGGGACGATCATTCGCGGCCCCGGCAAGACCCGCGCCGATGAGGGCTACTACGTCCTTCACGGCACTCTGCAGGAACATTATCCGCAAGGACGGGGAGAAAAATCCGCCAACGAGACCATCGAAAGCCGCACGGTCAATTTCAAATCGATGGGGCAGTAGAAGCAAAAAATTCAAGGTTACGCGTTTTGAAAAATAAGGTTTGTCCTTCTGATCCCTTCGGCGTTGCTCAGGATAAACTTCGTGAAGAATCCAGAGGGTGATCGCGGCTTATTCAAGGTAGACATTGTCTGGATTCTTCGCTGCGCTCAGAATGACTCCCACTCATCCAGTAAAATAAGCTCTTATGCTCGATTTGGGGTTTGTGCGTGCGAACCTTGCACAGGTGAAAGAGAAGCTCGCTCGGCGTGGCGGCGACGCGACGGCGGCGCTAGATGGATTCGAGGCGTTGGACAAAGAACGCCGCGAAAAAATCACGAGAGTGGAGTATTTCAAACAGCAGCTAAACGTGATTTCGCAACAAGTCGCTGAGAGGATGCGCTCAGGACAGAATGCTTCTGCTCAAATTCATGCGGCATCCGAGCACAAAGAAGCAATTATCGACTTTCAGAGACAGGCAGAAGCAGCGGATGAGGCATTGCAAGCGGTGCTGCAGCAAATTCCGAATCTGCCGGCGGAGAGTGTGCCGGATGGCAATTCCGCAGAAGACAACATCGAAGTTCGCCGCTGGGGAACGCTGCGCGCGTTCGACTTTGCACCCAAGCCGCATTGGGAGATTGGCGAGCAACTCGGCATTCTCGACTTTGAACGGGCAGCAAAAATTTCCGGCGCGCGCTTCGCCGTCTATTGGGACGCGGGCGCGCGTATGGAGCGGGCGCTGGCCAACTTCATGCTCGACATGCACACGCGCCAGCATGGTTATAGAGAGGTGCTGCCGCCCTATATGGTGAATAGCGATTCGATGTTTGGTACAGGACAGTTGCCAAAATTCAAAGAGGATTCATTTCACTGCGAAGGCGGCGACCATTGGCTGATTCCAACCGCGGAGGTCCCGCTGACCAATCTTTTTCGCGATGAGATTCTCGACGAAAAGCAGTTGCCGATTTCCGTTGCTGCGTACACCCCATGCTTTCGCGCCGAGGCGGGTTCGCATGGCAAAGATGTACGCGGATTGATTCGGCAGCATCAATTCCAGAAGGTAGAGCTGGTAAAATTTGCAACGCCGGAACACTCTTACGAGGAGCACGAAAAGCTCACGGCGCACGCCGAAGCCGTTTTGCAGGCGCTGGAGTTGCCATACCGCGTGATGAATTTGTGTGCGGGCGATCTGGGATTTTCCGCGGCGAAGACGTACGATCTGGAGGTCTGGCTACCGGGGCAAAATGTGTATCGGGAGATTTCTTCCTGCTCGAACTTTGAGGCCTTCCAGGCGAGACGCGCAAACATCCGTTATCGTCCGCAGGGACAAAAAAAGCCGGAGTTCGTCCATACCTTGAACGGCAGCGGGCTGGCGGTGGGCCGTACATGGCTGGCGGTCGTGGAGAATTATCAGCAGGCGGATGGCAGCGTGCGCATCCCGAATGCATTGGCGCCATATATGGGCGGGGAAACACTGATTCAGCCGAAACCGCGATGAATGCTGCAATGAGGAGCGGGCGATGAAACGAGTGCTTCGCAATTACATATTCTGGACCTATCAGCGCGGCAGCGTGCATTACGACGTGATGGTTACGCTGATTCTGCTGTTTATTTTTCTCTCGCCGCGCGTCATCAACTTCAATGACAAACCTGTCGTACGCACGCTGCCGCCCAGCCAGGTGCTGGTGAAAAATGACGGACACAACGGGCTGATGTATCAGATCGACGCGGCAACGCTGGCTTCATTCCACAATGCGGGCGATCTACAGTCGGAATTGAGGGCCGTCATCGTTCCCATTTCGGGCGATGTAACCATTGACCGCTACGAACCGGTGCGTGCTTCTGGCGGCAAAATTATTGCGTATCACGTGTGGGCGCACAGGTAAATGAGGAGATACACGAGATTGATGCAGAAGATATGTCTTACAACTCGAAGTCGAATGTTCCCGGTATTCGTGTTTTCGCTTGGCACACTTCTCTGCGTTGGTGTGGCCAGCGCGCAGGCCCCTTCCAGCGCCGCACTGGATAAAGTGCTGTCGCAGATGGACGCGGCGGCGGCAAAGTTTCACTCCGCGCAGGCCAATTTTCAGTGGGACCAGTTTGAGCGCGTCGTCAGCAGCACGGACACGCAGACTGGAGTCATCTATTTTCTGCGTTCCGGTGCGAGTACGCGTATGGCTGCGGACATTCAGAAGTACGATGACCAGCCGGCAAAGAAGATCATCGTTTTTATGGATGGAGTGTTGAAGTTTTACCAGCCGCAGATCGACCAGATGACGGTCATCCACGCCGGGAACAAGCAGGACCAGTTTGAGAGTTATCTGGCGCTGGGTTTCGGCGGCAGCGGCAGCGATTTGAAGAAAAACTGGAACATTGCCTATCAGGGGATGGAAACCATTGACGGCGTGCAGACGGCCAAGCTCGACCTGGTCAGCAAGATCGCCAGTGATCGAAACAATGTTTCCCATATCACCATCTGGGTCGATCCCACGCGCGCCATTTCGTTGAAGCAGATCATGTATGAGCCTTCCGGAGACTCGCGGACGGCTTACTATCGGAACATCGAATACAACAAGAAAATTTCAAACTCTGTATTCAAGATCAAGACGGATTCTAAGACGCAGGTGGTGGAGAAGTAACCTGCGCAGTCAGTGCCGCTCCTGCCAGAATGAAGATCATCGGGAAGCATTCGAGCGTGTAACGCGGCTCGGGTGTTTCCAGCGTCAACAGCAGCAGACATCGGACCACAACGTAGGCCGCCAAAACGGGCGTAAACGGCACGCGCCGTCTCAGCCCCCAGACGGCCAGCAGAAGATAGAGCAGGTTCAGCGCGCCGTAGCTCCATGAAAAAATCGTTTCTGCCGGGTGATGTTCATACTGCCACCATCGCAGATCGATCCATAGCTGTTCCGTCCGGGGCCGCAGCCACATGTCCGCCAGACGCATCAGCGGCAGCGCGACATAAAAGCGAAATGGATGGCGGCGAATGCTTTGCTGCGCCAGTGTGCCGAAGGCCGCGCTCAGCGCTGGGGACATGACTTCTGTGTGGTTGTATTTCGCGATGAGGTTCGCAGTTTCCATTTTTTCGGCAGGACCATCGAAGGCGCGGGAAGGCAGCAATGTTGCGTCGAGGGGTGAGCCATTTACGTTCCAGTAAATTTCGGCGGTGGAAGCATAATCGCCGGACCAGGATTGTACCCAGCGATTCCAGCCGCGTGGAATGTACTCGGTGGGATCGTTTGCGTAGCGTGGCGCGAGCGGCTGGAATACATGCATGGTGCGGGCGTTGCGGATTGTCCAGGGAACAAAGGGTGCGAGCGTCAGCAAGGTGCATGCGAGCGCCAACGTCGCACTGCGTGCTGCGGGAACGTGCTTGCGCCCATACCAGAACATGGCGGGAACCAGCACCAGTCCAAGCAGCGCGCCGTCTGGCCGCAGCAAAGCGCCATAGCTGATGCTAAATACGAGCGTCCAGAACCAGCGGTTGAATCCAGGACGCTCCGCATAACGGGCCAATGCGTAGATACCAAGCGCGATGCAGAACAATGTAGGTGTTTCAGTCAACGGAGATGCGACGTAGTTGGCAGTAAATGGACAGAGCGCCGCGAGATACAAGGTTGCGATTCCGGCCCTGCGCGAAACGGTGCGCGCGGCGAAGCTGGCGATCAGCAGGCAACTGCATAAATCGATCACAGCCTGGAGTAATAAGACAATGCCATAATGATCGATGCCAAAAAGAAAAAAACAAATACCGAGAAAGAATGGATAGCCGGGAAGGCGAATCAATGTAGGATGAATGCCGGTGGAATGGGTGAAACCGTAAATGCCATGCCAAAACCAGTTGCGCGCGATTTCTCCATAAACAAGCGAGTCGCCGTCCACGACGGGATAATAATGGATGAACCAGAGCCGCAGCAGCAGGCCCAGCCCCAGAGCAGTCAGAACGTGCTTTTTAGCATGGCGCAGCAGAAGAGGCATCGACTATGCATCATACAATCTCTGGCGCGGTTGCGGGATGCTTTCCCTGCAATAGCTTTGTTCGAGATGTCTGGAATTCATTTTCGTTTGACGCTGGAGAGGCATGTATCTAGCATGCAACTTAGACTTTAATTACCAATGATGAAGCCAATTTTCTACGATCCCGGCCGTAAACGATGGAAGCGTCTGCGTCGCATTCTTGACGTTGTTGCAGTCCTGTCGACGGTCGTGCTGATCGCGTTTGGCATCAATGTGCTTCGCCGTGAACGGCTTCCAGAGCTCTTCCTACCGATTCCCAAGCGCAACTACAAACCGCTGAAAGACTCCTCCAACGCGCGCAGATCGAAGTTCAGCCAGCGCGCATTGCGCCGCAAACGGCACCGGCGCGCCTCGGACATCCCATTCAATTCCGGCGAAGGCCTTCGCGCCGCCTATTACGTGGATTATGACTCGGCCAGCTATGCCTCGCTCAAGAGTCACATTCACGACATCGATTTACTGTTCACCGACTGGCTGCATGTGATTACGCCGGATGGCAAGATGACCGCGTTCACGCTGGACAATCATCCGTATGCGGTCGTTGATGCGAATGGCGTACATAACGTAGATCAGGAGGGTAAAGTCATGCGCGCCATTACGGACGCGCATGAAGACATGGAAATTTTTCCACTGGTCAATAACTTCGACCAGGTTGCCAACGATTTCCGTTCCGATGTTGTAGAAAAATTTTTACTGAACCCGACAGCCCGCGCCACCTTTGAAAAAGAAGTGCTTGTGTTCCTTGCTGCCAACCCGCACTATCACGGTTTGTCGCTGGACTTTGAAGCGATTCCGTCCGACGCGCAACCGGCCTATCGCCAGTTGGTGTCGGACCTCTACGCGAAGATGCATCCGTTGTACCTGCGCCTCTACATCAACGTGCCGGTCGATGACGACGATTGGGACTTTAAGTTTTACGCCGCCCATACCGACGGCATCATTCTTATGAATTACGACCAGCATGAACCATCCAGTCAACCCGGCCCTATTGCCGGTCAGGAGTGGTTCGTACGCAATCTGCAGCAGGCATTGCAGGTGGTCCCGCCAAGCAAGCTGATCTGTAGCATCGGCGACTATGGCTATGACTGGACGCTCTCGCTACCGACCCGCAAGAACCACAAGCTGGTTCCCGGCAAGGTCCTGAACGCCGACGATCTTGCGGTGCAGGATGCATGGCAGGCTGCGTCGGACTCCGAAGCAGCGCCGGTGCTGGATACAGACTCGTTGAACATGCACTTTGCGTACGACGATGAAGATGCGCACACCCGTCATGAAGTCTGGTATCTGGATGCTGTGACTGCGCTGAACGAGATGCGTGCGGCGCGGGAGTTGGGCATCCAGACGTTTGCCCTATGGCGGCTGGGCAGTGAAGATCCCACGATGTGGAAGATATGGGACAAACCTCTCAGTCCCAATGCCGCACAATTGCTGGCGACTATTCCGCCAGGTGCGGACGTCAACACCGAAGGCGATGGCGATATTCTCAAGATCATCGGCAGGCCGCGAGATGGCAAGCGCACCGTACAGATCGATTCGGATTCCAACCTTGCCGTGAGCCAGGAGATTCAGGTTTTTCCGCAGTCCTACACCATCCAGCAGTACGGTTATCACCCGAATGAGTTGGCGCTCACTTTCGACGACGGCCCCGATCCGACATGGACGCCAAAGATTCTGGATGTTCTGAAACGCGAACATGTCTCGGCAACGTTCATGGTGATCGGCGAAGAGGCGCTGGATAATACCGGCCTGCTGAAGCGTTACTATCGCGAAGGCCATGAGATTGGCAATCATACTTTTTCGCATCCTGACATCAGCCAGATTTCGACACGCCAGCTCAAATTGGAATTGAACCTTACCGAGCGTCTTTTTGCTGCTGAGATAGGGGTGCAGCCGTTATATTTCCGCCCTCCATATTCCATCGATCAGGAACCGGACACCAACGACCAGGCCGCGCCGGTCGATGTGGTCGAGCAGATGGGTTACATCATCGTCGGCGATAAGATCGACACGGATGACTGGAATGAACATCCGCGCAAAACGCCGCAAGAGATTACCCAGACCGTTCTCGACCAATTGGAGGCGATGAAGACCAAGCCGCAGTTCCGCGGCAGCATTATTCTGTTGCACGATGGCGGCGGCGACCGTTCCGTGACGGTGGCGACCTTGCCGCTGTTGATCGAAACCTTGCGCGCGAAGGGTTACAAGATTGTTCCTGTGTCGGCCCTGATGGGCAAGACAAGAACGCAGGTGATGCCGCCTGTTCCGCCGAATCAGCGCTGGCGAGCGCGCGTCGACGCCATCGCATTCTGGCTCGGTTCATTCTTCAATCACACTGTCATTTTGATTTTCTTTGTCGGCGATGTGCTGATGACGGGGCGGTTGATCATCGTCGGTCTGTTTGCCGTGATCGATCGCCTGCGCAAACGCAGGCTTTACCCCGGGGCGGAAAATTATCATCCGCAGGTCGCGATATTGATTCCGGCATACAACGAAGAAAAAGTGATCGCGCGAACCATTCGCTCGGTAGTCGGCTCAAATTATCCCCACTTGCGCGTGATTGTGATCGACGACGGTTCGACGGACGCCACGCTGGAAGCTGCGCGCGCGGCCATGCCGGAAGCTCTGACCTCCGGGCGACTGGTGGTCCTGACCAAGCCCAATGGAGGGAAGGCCGAGGCCCTCAACTTTGCGCTGCAATATGTCACCGAGGAGATTTATGTGGGCATCGATGCCGATACGGTGATCGCGCCGGATGCGGTGGCGAGGCTGATTCCGCGCATGGCCGATCCAAAGGTGGGGGCCGTGGCTGGCAATGCGAAAGTGGGCAATCGCGTCAACCTGTGGACGCGCTGGCAGGCGCTGGAATACATCACCAGTCAGAACTTTGAACGGCGCGCGTTGGATCTGTTCAACGTCGTCACGGTGGTTCCGGGCGCCATCGGTGCCTGGCGCACAGGCGCTGTCAAGGCTGCTGCGGGTTACCACGTCAATACGGTTGCAGAGGACGCCGATCTGACGATGAACCTGCTTCAGCAGGGATATAAAGTGGTGTACGAAGACCGTGCGCTCGCGTTTACTGAAGCGCCGGCCAACATGCGCGGCTTAATGCGTCAACGGTTCCGCTGGTCATTTGGAATTCTTCAGGCAGTCGTCAAGCATCGTGGCGCCTTTTTGCGCAACCGCGCTCTGGGTTTCTTCGCGCTGCCGAACATGATTGTTTTCCAGATTATTTTGCCGCTGTTCTCGCCGTTTATCGATTTGATGTTTTTTGCCGGAGTGGTGCATTACGTGGTGGACCGTCACTTCCATCCAGAGGCGGCCAGCACGGCGAGCTTTGAAAAACTGATCGTATATTTTCTTGCATTCCTGGTCGTGGATTTTCTCGCGTCCTCACTCGCATTTTTGCTGGAGCCTCGCCACGCCGCCAATAAAGGCGATGGATGGCTGTTGTTTCATATCTGGATTCAGCGCTTCACCTATCGGCAGGTCTTCTCGCTGGTGTTGTTGAAGACCATCAAACGCGCCATCGACGGTCGGCCCTTTGCCTGGGAGAAGCAGGAACGCACGGCGAGGCTTTCGGCCAGTACCGAGCGGGCAACTGTTGGTAAATAGAGCCGCATCGTAGATATGTTGCGCTTATTCCTCGATTGACTGAGGCTAGAGTAAATCGATAAACTTTGTACAGGAATGACGTGTTTTGAATCCTATTTTTTGTGGAGGAAAAATGAAGAAATTGTTGTGTCAAAAAATCAATTATGTGTTCCTGTTGTCTCTGGGTTTAGGTTTAGTGGTCCCCCGAAACCTACCGGCGCAGAGCCACGTCGTTTCCCCTTCTGACATTCAGAAGGATGTTGCATCCGCTTCCGCTGCCCGCCAACGCAATCAGGAGCAGGTGAAGAATTTCCTGTCTTCCGATGAAGCGCAGCGCGCCATGAAGAAGGCCAACATCAATCCCCAGCAGGTGACCAATGCGGTCAGTCAGTTGAATAACGACGATCTGGCGCGGATGGCAGCCCGGTCGGCGCAGGCCCAAAAGGATTTCGCGGCGGGAACCATCGACAATCATGATCTGCTGCTCATCCTGGTTGCCATTGCCGCACTGATCCTGATCATCGTCGCCGTACATTAAATGAAATTTCGTGTCCTAACAGGTCTGCTGCTGATGGCCTCGGTTGCTTCGGGGCCATCGGAAGCGGCAGCAGCGCCTGCAATATGGATCAACGTTCCTTTCGCAGGACAAACCAGGGATGGTTGCGGTTCGGCCTCCATCTCTATGGTGATGCAATACTGGGAAGGTAAAGAAGGGCAGCCGATTGCTGCTGCGGCGAACCCCGCAACGATTCAATCTGCGCTGTTCTCTCGCGCGGCGGGTGGAATTTACGCCAGCAAGATGCAGGAATATTTTCTCGGCGCGGACTACTGGGCATTTGCGTTTCAGGGCCAATGGAGCGATCTACAGCACCATCTTGCGCTGGGACGTCCGCTGATCGTGGGCCTGAAGGCGAGCGGGCCACTCGGGCCGCTTCATTATGTCGTCGTGGTGGGCATCGATTCCGAGCGGGGCTATATATTCTTGAATGACCCCGCGCAGCAGAAAATGCTTCGAATCTCGCGGAAAGGATTCGAGTCGGAATGGAGACCCACGCGCCATTGGACGCTGCTTGCAGTGCCTCAAGCCGGGCATTGATTTTCCTTCTGCTGCTTTTCATGCTG
>DAHUZH010000093.1 GCA_027306695.1 Acidobacteriaceae bacterium | reverse complement strand
ACATGCCCCTACCCTATCGACCGAAAGCCTCTCCGCATATTCCTTCCCAGGTTCCTTGCGTTAGTTTCTGGACAGATTCTCAGAGCGAGTCATTCTGAATGTAGATCGCTCGCTGCGGCGAGCGAGTGGAATGAAGAATCCAGAGAATATGCGCCTCACCAGCGCCGCCGTCATCCTCTGGATTCTTCACTTCGCTACGGAGCTTGCCCTGAGCGGAGTCGAAGGGTTCAGAATGACTCCTTCCGATATCCTGCTGCATTCACCATGAAACCGCTTTAGTGAATCACCGACTGGAACAGTTGCGAATTCAAGAGCGATGCAAACTGGTCGTCGGAGGAGGCGAAGCGCACTTCCAGAACATTCCCGCTGGAGGTGATGTTGGTATTGCTGATCGCCTGCTGTTCCGTCGGCGTCGCGTTCATCTTTTCAAATAACGAGGCCGCGCTCATCAGCGACGACATGGTCGCCGCCGTTACCGTGTCCGGTGTAATCACATCCAGGTCGAATCTGACTCCCTGATCGAAGTCCATCATGTAGCGGGAACCGGTGAGGCTGTCCTTGACCGTGCTGAAATCTGCCACCTGGGAGGCCTGGCCAAGGACGGACTTCATCATCATCTGTGTTCCCTTCTGGTCGAGAATGCTCCAGACCGCATAATCCTGGAGCGTAGGAATCAGGCTCTGCATCGCGTTATTGGTCAGAAAACTTGGCGTAATTCCGTCCCGTGCATCGAGCGAGTCCTTGATGGACTCCAGCGCGCCGAAGATCATCGTGGTCTGGTCCAGAAATGCAACGCTGAGTCCGGTGCTCCCCATGGGATAGATCGTCTCATTGCGCACCAGTGTGCCCTTGACGTGCTGTTTTTTGAAGTTGGCAAGAAAATCCTGCACAGGAAACTGCCCAGCAGCGATGCCGACGATACGCGCCGAGCTTTGTCCGGGGACGCGATAGGAAGCGAAGGCCAGTTGCGTCACGCTGCGGCTGACATTCATGCCCGAGTGTTGGAGCGCGTCCTGCAAGCGCTTGAGTTCCGGCGGCAGGACTTTTTCCTTCAGCTTCATGGCGATGTCGGAATTCTGCATCGCTTGATAATCCACCACGATGAGCTGTTGCAGATCCTTGGGAACGGCCGCCTGGGACTCTGTGGCAAGCGGAGATGCCAATGCCGACAGTGTAGTGACGGCAAGCGCGAAGGCACCCAATACGCTCCCAAGTGCTTTTTTCCAACGATCCATTGTGATTCTCCTTCTACTTTGCTTACGCGCGGGCAGCACTGTCAGATTGCCGCGAGCGCAAAACCTCTGTGCATCCCCGCCAGATGACCATGTTTTATGGCCAGACGAGCGGTACTTCCAGTCTACGCTCCAGCGTCCGCGCGGCGGAAAAGTTGGAGGCCAGTTGTATCCATTCGCTGTCCGGTTCGACGGCTGCCTCGGGAACAAGGCCGATCAACTCCACCGTTTCTGTCTGTACACCCAAACGTAAAGCGGCGGTCTTCACCGCTTGGTACACGCTACTGATGGGTGTGGCATGAAAATCGGTGATGCTCATCGATACCTGGGCGCGTCCGCGCACCAGAACGCCCATCGCCTTCAGCCCGGCAAGGCCGCCGTTCGAGGAACGAATCTCGCGGGCGATGGTGCGCGCCACGCCCACGTTGCCCGTGTTCAGGTAGACGTTGCAGGCGATCAAAAGTTGTCGCGCGCCCACCGCGCTGGCCCCGGCCGTGGGGTGCAGCGAAGGTCCGCCGACATCGGGACGGCGCGCAGCGTCCAGCTTCACCTGCTTGCGCAGCCCTTCAAACTGGCCGCTGCGGACATCTTCCAGCAGCCGCCGGTCCGGGCGCAAAGCTGCGGCCTCATAAAAATAAACCGGCACCTGGTAGCGCTTCCATATTTCCTGGCCCAGTTGGTGCGCCAGCATGGCACACTCCGGCAGGCTAATGCCACGAATCGGGACCAGTGGGACCACGTCCGCAGCCCCAATGCGCGGATGCACACCCTTCTGCGCTGTCAGGTCGATGCATTCCACCGCCATGCCGACGCCGCGAAGCACGCTTTCAAGGAGCGGCTCCGGCGCTCCCACAACCGTCACCACGGAGCGGTTGTGGTCGGGATCGAGCGAATAGTCAAGCAGAGAGACGCCGTCGACATGCATGGCGCGCACGATCTTGCGGACAACGTCTGGATGCATACCCTCAGAGAAATTTGGCACGCACTCGACGACGGATTCCTTAGTATTCATGGGTCGTGTCCGTTACTTCCACCATGTATAGCCGATCTGGAACTGCACCGTCGCGTTGACCCCTGGGTTGGCGTCACCAAGGCTCGCGTTGGAAATATGCACGGCGTTTGCGGCGAAGGTGATCGCCTGTCGTGGCCTTACAAAATAGTGAATTCCCAGGCCAAACTGCGGCGAGAAATTCCACACACTGGTCCCGCGCGCGCCATTGGGAGGAAATTTATGGTCAGTCCAGATAAGACCGCCTGCACCCTGCATCCACGGCATCACCCGCTTCCAGTGGACCAAATTCCAGCGCAGGATGATAGGCGTGATGCTCAGCCCGGTATATGTCCCGCCAGTGGTGACTTCGCGCGGGGGATTTACCGTGGTCAATGTGTAGGTCTGTTTCGGAGTAAAGGCCTGCCAGTATGGAATCAGTTCGATGGCATATTCAAACTGGCCGCGGAGGATGCCTGGTCCAGCCGCATCGGTCAACACCTTCCCCAGCCGTACTCCGGCATTCAGAAAGTGGTCACCGGTTTCGCCGGTGGTCCCAAAACCGCCATCGAGAAAAACACCCCTGTCCCACGGATCATGCCGCATGGCCGCATGCACTGGATCGGCATTGGCCGTGGCCTGCATCGTGGATGCGGTGCTGGAGCTTGAATGAATGGATTGGCTTGTTTGAGAAAAAACAACCTGTGTCAGGCATACCAGCAGCACAACCAGAAAACCGACCTGCTTCTTCAAGAGCGCTCCATGTGTTGCAGTTCGATGTTATTCAGCATCAGCCCGTTACTTCTTCAAGCTGCTTGGCGTCCATGTCGAAGTTGGAATACACGTTCTGCACGTCGTCCTGGTCCTCCAGCGCTTCCAGCAAGCGGACCATCTGCGCCGCCGCAGCGCCTTCGAGCTTTGTATAGGTCGAAGCCAGCAGGCTCACTTCCGCCATCTGTGTCGGAATGCCCGCGCCTTTAATCGCCGCGGCCACTGCATCGAAGGCCGCCGGTTCCGTGATGATCTCCCACGAATCGCCTTCATCGCGAAGATCGTCGCCACCAGCTTCAAGTACCAGATTCATCAGCTTTTCTTCGTCGGCAGCGGACTTCGCCACAGAGATGAGACCTTTTTTCGAGAACATCCAGGAAACTGAATTGGATTCGCCGAGATTACCGCCATTTTTTGCAAAGCCATGTCGGATTTCGCTGACCGTCCGGTTGCGATTGTCCGTCGTCGCTTCCACGATGATGGCGACACCGCCAGGACCGTAACCCTCGAAGGTGATCTCTTCGTAGGCCGCGCCTTCCAGTTCGCCGGTTCCGCGTTGGATGGCACGCTTGATGTTGTCGGCGGGCATGTTTTCCGACTTGGCCGCTGCAATGGCCCCACGCAGGCGCGGATTGCTGTCGGGGTCTCCACCGCCGGAGCGCGCAGCCATGGTGATTTCCTTAATGAGGCGCGTGAACGTCTTGCCGCGCTTGGCGTCGGTCGCGCCCTTCTTATGCTTGATGGTGGCCCATTTAGAGTGGCCGGACATGGAAAACCTCAGTAGATGACTTTAGCGGGATGGATGCAGTTGGTCGATGCAAACAGTCCACACAAACCTAAATTTTAGCACGCGTGCTCACCGCTGTTGCTGCGGCTTCGGCTTGCGAAAAGCAAACACGACTGCCAATAGTGGCGGGGCCAATAAAATTCCCCAAAACGGAATGAGGATGCCGAGAACGATTGGCCCAAAGATCGAGGCCCAGATGGGGACCCTGGCGTTTCGCTTCATCAGCCACGGTTGCAGAAAAATCTGGTCGATAAAGACGATTGCCGCGTAAAGACACAGCAACAACCCGAACTGCTCCCAGTTGCGTCCGGCGAACAGCAGGCTCAGGGCCGGCCCGATGAGCGCCAACATGCCGCCGACGTTGGGAATAAATTGCGCGAATGCCCCGACAAGCGCCCACAACGGCGCCAACGGAACGTGCAACAGTAATAATCCGATGAGCCACAGTATCCCCATCAGAAGCGCATCGAGCGCCGTAGCGCGCAACCAATGCAGCAGCGCCCTGCCGGCCATGGCGAGGACCGGTTGCATATTTCCAGGTTGGGGCATGTTTCAACTCCGGCTTCAACCGCTCTGACTGCTAAACTACATGCAAATGAAATTCGGCGTTCTCGTTTTTCCCGGCTCCAACTGCGATCAGGACACGTACCATGTCATCTCCGACGTCGTCGGACAGCCAGTCACTTTTCTGTGGCATGAAAGTTCCGATCTCGAACACTGTGATGCCATCTTGGTGCCTGGCGGTTTTGCCTATGGAGATTATCTCCGCACTGGAGCGATTGCACATTTTGCACCCATCATGCAGTCGGTGAAGAAGTTTGCCTCTTCCGGGGGTCTGGTGCTGGGCATCTGCAATGGATTTCAAATCCTCGCCGAAAGCGGCCTGTTGCCGGGGGCATTGATGCGCAATGCTGGGTTGAAGTACATCTGCAAGCAGGTGTACCTGCGCACGGAAACGACAGATTCACCCTTCACCAATCTGCTGCGCGAAGGCGAGGTCTTGAAGATTCCCATCGGGCACATGGAAGGAAATTATTTCTGCGATACCGCCACGATGCAGCGTCTGGAGAAAGATCGGCGCATCGCCTTCCGCTATTCGACCGCTGCGGGAGAAATCACGCCGGAGGCAAATCCGAATGGGTCGCTCGCGAACATCGCAGGCATCTTAAGTGAAGGGCACAACGTGCTGGGCATGATGCCGCACCCGGACCGGTCGAGCGAAGCGCTGCTGGGATCGGCGGATGGCCTGCGCATTTTTCAGTCTATGGTTGCGGCGCTCGCAGCACAAGTCTCGTGAAAGGGATTTCTGACAACCAGCATGATTGACGTCCATCACCACCTTCTTTATGGCCTCGACGACGGTGCGGTCGATCTGGAAACGTCTCTGCAGATGGCGAAGATTGCCATCGACGACGGCATTACCCATGTGGCTTGCACGCCGCATGCGAACAGCGACTATAACTTTTCGCCCGAAGAAAACGCCAAACGGCTGGCGGTTTTGCAGGAAAAACTTGGCGAGCGGCTGACGCTGGGTCTAGGCTGCGATTTTCATCTGAGCTACGACAATATCGACGACGCGCTCAAACATCCGGGCAAGTATACGATCAACGGCAAACAATATCTGCTGGTGGAGTTCCCGGACTTTGGGATTCCGCAAAATATTTCCAGCAGTTTTTATGAGATGTCGGTCGCGGGAATCGTCCCGATCCTTACCCACCCGGAACGCAACCTGACGCTGATGCAAAAGCCGGAAAAGTTAATCGAGTGGATTCGCATGGGCTGCCTGGTGCAGGTGACGGCCGGTTCCCTGCTTGGCCGCTTCGGAAAAGGGCCGCAGCGCATCGCAGAGCAGCTTCTTGCATCGCGATGGGTCCATCTTCTTGCCACCGATGCGCACAATGTGACCTCAAGGCCGCCAGTGATGAGTAAGGCCTTCGATGCGGTTTCCAACAAGTTCGGCCAGGAAGAAGCAGAACGGCTGTGTGTGCAGAATCCGCGCGCGATTTTTTATGGAGAAGCACTGGCTGAACAGCCGCAGCCGGAAAAAATCTACGAAGAAGAAGCCGATGCGCCAAAGCGGCGTGGACTGCTGTCCTTCTTCAGCCGCAGGTAATTTTCCTGCTTGCCATTCAGGCAAATTCAAAAGATGCAGTAGTTGAAAGTAAATTTTTATTCTTCTTTTGCCGCGACGACAGAAGAATATAGAAGTTGATGAGGTTGTAGAAATTGGTCGTCTTCTGGAAAGAGACATCGGCGCGCTTCTGGCTGGAACTGCTGAAGAAAGATGTTGCGTTGATCGGGCGGCGGGCTGGCCAGGTAGTGAAATCAGGGAAGCGGGGTAGCTGCCTAAGTACAGTGGTCCCTATATGTTGTGGTTTGCCGGTTTCGGGTTTCATGGTTTCCTCGCGTTCAATGCTTGAAGGGGTACAATCGCTGAATTATGTGGAAATTGCTGGCTATATTCGGTTTGCTGATGATCGTTCCAGTCGGCGCACAGAAACCACTCCCAGTGAATGGGAACCAGCAACAAGAGCATTCCGAGACCCATTGCAAAGAAAATACTGAGAATGCAGAGAGATACGCTTATTATAAGGCGCATCCCAAAGAGTATTTGAAAGCTGCTATCGCTCCGGCAAACCTTGCCAATTGGATTTTGGCCGCTTTGGGCGTAATAGGGGGTCTTCTGGCGCGTTCGACTCTCAGGACGTTCAAGCGCCAAACTGATCACATTGTGACTTCCGAGCGTGCTTGGATGATTGCCGAGCCGTGCGATCCAGACATCCCTCCTGAGATTAAAGGGATGACGACCGGGATCAGACATGTCGGATTTTCTGTGCGATTTAAAAATATGGGTAAAACGCCAGCATTTTTGCTGGAGATTCGGTATTCCGGTAAAGTTTTGCCCTCTACAGAACACCTCCCTGCCGTTCATCCGGAATACGAAGAAAAGGAGATATTTAAGTGGGAAGGGGGAGGACTCCCACTTCTTCCGCAAGATAACATTCATAAAAATCATGTGAACACTTGGGCCCAAGTACCAGTTTTGATTACTCGGGGATTTGACGTTCTTTGGGTTTACCGGTACATAAAATATGGAGACGCCTTCGGGGAAAACAGGGAAACGTGGTTCTGCTATCGATGGGTGGAAGAGATTGAGGGATGGCAGAAATCCGGTTTTATCAAGGGTGGCCCAGAATCCTACAACCTCGCAACATAGAACCGCGAGCAGCGCCCCGATCCAAATTAGGACACCACAATATCTTGTGGCCACTGTACTTAGGCAGCTACCCCGTTCAGGGAATTAACAGGATTTTCCCAGTAGTCCGCCGGGCTTGCAGTTCCTCCTGCGCTCGAACCACATCGACCAGTGGAAACTTCTGGTGAATGCGAAGTTGCAGCTTGCCGCTACCTAAGCGCCCGAATACATCGCCCGAGCGCGCATCCAATTCCGCGCGCGTCAACGTGTAGTGCGCCAGGCTGGGCCGAGTCAGGAAAATCGAACCGTTCAAAGACAAATGGATCGGATCAACCGGAGGCACAGGACCGCTGGACGCGCCAAAGAGTACAAGCATGCCGCGCGGCCGCAGGCACTTCAATGATCGCTCGAAGGTCGTCTTGCCAACGGAGTCATAGACCACATCTACGCCTCGACCGCCAGTGATGCGTTTGACCTCGTACTCGAAGTCCTGGTGGGTATAGAGAATTACATCCTGCGCGCCTGCGAGTCGCGCCAGTTCGGCTTTTTCCTCTGTGGAAACCGTACCAATAACATGCGCACCCGCCTGCGCCGCCATCTGCGTCAGCAGCAGTCCCACGCCGCCTGCTGCAGCGTGCAGCAACAGAGTGTTTCCAGGTTTCAGCGAAAATGTCGAAGTCGCGAGATATTGCGCGGTCATACCTTGCAACAGAATCGCCGCCGCTTGTTCAAAATCGATCGTTGCGGGAAGGTGGACCAGATGGTATTCCGGAACGACCGCATACTCGGCATAGGCGCCAAGATACATGCACCACGCCACCTGGTCGCCAACGCGAAATTTTTCCACCTGGTCGCCGACTTCGACGATGACTCCGGCACCCTCCTGGCCCGGCGTGAGTGGCAACGCCGCCGGATAGATGCCTTCACGGTAATAGATATCGACGTAATTGACGCCAATCGCGCGTACTTCAATCAGGACCTGGTTCGGCGCTGGAATGGGGCGCTCGATTTCAACCAGACGCAGGGATTCCGGCCCACCGGGGTTTGCTATTTGAATGGCCTTCATCGCAACTTTCGTTTCAGAAATGCAGAAAAAAGGACCGCCTCTGCGCGGTCATCCTTCCGGCAACATGCTGGGTTCTCCCGGGGCACGGAGTCGAACGATCCGGTCCACGGTGTAAGGAGCGCGGTATTGACTTTGATAGAAGTGGCGTACTTGCAGTTCTCCGATGAGACCGATGGCGAGCAACTGAATGCCGGCGAGAATCAAGACGCCTGCAATGACGAACAACGGCCCGTGCTGGTCCATCACAGGCTGATGTGTAAATAGTTTCAACACCAGCAGCCACATCGAAAGCGCCACGCCACCCACCATGCCGGTCGCACCCAGCGAGCCGAAGAAATGCATCGGGCGCGACATATATTTCAGCAGAAAGCGAATCGTCATCAGATCGAAGAACACCCGGAAGGTGCGTGAGATTCCGTAGTGCGATTTTCCCCGTTCGCGGTTCACGTTCCTGATCGGTATTTCGCAGATCGAGGCCCCATACCATGAAGCCAGCGCCGGAATAAAGCGATGCATTTCGCCGTAAAGCGGAATGTTGTGGATGACTTCTCGCCGATAGGCCTTGTATGTCGTGCCAAAGTCGTGGATGTCCACGCCAGACAGTTTCGCCATCAGCCAATTGGCGCAGCGGGAAGGAATCCGCCGCATGACGAAGTTGTCGATGCGCTCCTTCCGCCAGCCGCTGACGACGTCGTACCCCTCTTCCAGCTTGGCGAGGAAATTCGGAATTTCCGTGGGGTCGTGCTGCAAATCGCCATCCATCGCCAGGATAAATTCACCCTGGGCGTGGTCGAACCCAGCAGCCAACGCACAGGTCTGGCCGAAGTTGCGCCGCAGCTTGACCACCAGCACGCGGCTGTCCACGGCGGTAATCTCTTCCAGCAGGCGATAGGTCCGGTCGGAAGAACCGTCGTCCACAAAGATCAACTCGAAGCTGTCCCCCACCTGCTCCATGACGGCCTTGAGCGCGTCATACATTGCGGTGACATTCTCTTCTTCGTTATGGAAAGGAACGACGACGGAGTATTTCGGCATGATTTCAGTATAACTTTAAGCGTTGCCTAAGTTGCCAGGAAGGATGTTTTTCGCGGCGGCCCGTCACCTTCCCGCCACTCTCTTGGACGGTGCTTCGCCAGATTCGTTACATGGTGTGCCGGAGTTTTCCTGACAAGCCCGTGCCGATAATTCAGAAGCCCGTCATCTGGCGAGCGGCGAGTGGATCCTCACAAGAGGGCAAAGGGCCTGCAAACTGCCACTGCTGGCCTTTTTTGTGAAGTAGATACAACGCTCCGCCACCGCAGTTCCCGCCACACCGATAGGCCGCATACACCAGGGCCGTCTTCTTATCGGCGCTAAAACCCACTGCGGAAAACTGTATCCATCCCCCAGAACCGCCGTGACGCTCGAAAAATAGGTCCCAGGCCCCAATCTCATGGCGGGCGATACCTCCCAGCTCGCCTGGGCCAATGAGCGTGTAGGGGCGCGAAACATGGAGCTTCGGCTCCAGCATCCAGACCTGCTGGTTCGCCTGTTTATACTGCGCAATGGCCGAGGCGACGGTGGCCCGTTTACTGACCGCCGGCGGAAGGCAGATGGCAAACGGCTTGGTCTCATTGATCAGAACCGGATGGTGCGCCCCCAACTGCGTCCACGGCCACAGATGCGGCAGCACGGCGGAATATACGGCGTAAGCATCGGGATCGGTATACGCACCGGAGCGCCTGCCGGAACTGGCAAGTGTAGACAGTGGAACCAGCAGAAATGCGATAACCGAAATTGCTATCGCCGAGACACGAAAACGCAGCACGCAAATTCCTCCCTGAAACATTTTTAACAATAATCGCGGAGTATTCAAAGGTCGATGCGAAACGACTCTGACACGTACGTATTCGACGTTTCGTTTTAGTATTTCGGTGTGTCAGAGTTCCGTCAGCCCTGACCACCAAGGGAAGCGCTCTGCGATCTGGACCCTCTCTACCACTGTAGCCCCTTCTGCACGTCTACAGTATTGTGGTAGATTCAAGGTTCAGCAACCTGCCGGGAGAGATGGCCGAGTGGCTGAAGGCGCACGCTTGGAAAGCGTGTTTACCGCAAGGTAACGTGGGTTCGAATCCCACTCTCTCCGCCAGCCCTATATCCTAATTGCGTCCCACTACCATCCTGAGTAAGTCTGAGTCACTCTGTAAGATTGGAGTAGCTTCCCATGGCCCGTACATCGCTTGCTCTGCCAGAATTTATCGAACGCTGGAAGGCCAGCGAGCTTTCCGAGCGGGCCGCCGCGCAGTCGCATTTCATTGATCTGTGCGAAGTGCTGGGCCAGCCGCATCCCGCCGCCGCCGATCCAACCGGCGATTCCTTCACCTTCGAGAAGCACGTCTCCAAGCTCCGGGGCGGCAAAGGCTACGCGGACGTGTGGAAGCGCGGCTATTTTGCGTGGGAGTACAAGGGCAAGCACAAAGACCTGGCCGCCGCCTACGCGCAGCTTGCCGACTACCGCGAAGACCTGGAAAATCCGCCGCTACTGGTGGTCTGCGACCAGGAGCGCTTTGAAGTTCATACCAATTTCACCGGAACGAAAAAACAGAAGTACAGCTTCCGGCTAGACGATCTGCTCTCCACGGCTACTACGGCCAATTGCGCCCTGCCTCCGCTGGAAGTCCTTCGAGCGCTCTTCATCGAGCCGGAACTGCTGCGGCCAGACCGTGCCGCCGCGCGCGTCACGGAGCAGGCGGCGGCGGAGTTCAGTTCTCTTGCCGCCAGCCTCAGAAATCGTGGCACAGACCCGGAACGGGCCGCGCACTTTCTCATGCGCCTGCTGTTCTGCCTCTTCGCCGATAGCATCGGACTCCTGCCGGAGCATCTTTTCCGCCAGATGATCCAACAGGACAAGAGCACGGCGCAGAGCTTCACCCGCAAGCTCCGGCAACTCTTTGGCGCAATGTCCACCAGAGGCAATAGCTTTGGCGTGTATGACATCGCATGGTTCAATGGCGGCCTGTTTGCCGATGATGAAGTCTTCGATCTGACCTCTGCGGACATGGCCGCGCTGCGCAAAGCCGCCGCGCTGGACTGGTCGAATGTGGAGCCTTCCATCTTCGGCACGCTGTTTGAGCGCAGCCTTGACCCGGACAAGCGCTCCCAGCTTGGAACGCACTACACCAGCGCGGAAGACATTCTGCTGATTGTCGAGCCGGTCGTCATGGCCCCGCTGCTCGCTCGCTGGCAACAAGTGAAGGCGGAAGCCACGGCGCTGGCTGCGAATGCGGAGAAAGCCAAGGGCGCGGCCTACAGCAAGCTGCGCGCACAGATGCAGGAAACGCTCTATGCCTGGGTGCAGGAGTTGTCCCGCGTGCGCGTGCTTGACCCGGCCTGTGGCAGCGGAAATTTTCTCTATCTGGCGCTGAAACGCCTATTGGATTTATGGCAGGAGGCGCGTCTGTTCGCCGCCCATCACGGCCTGCCCACTGTCCTGCCGGAGCAGGTGCATCCGTCGCAGCTCTACGGCCTGGAAACCAACGTGTACGCGCACGAGCTGGCCTCCGTGGTGGTCTGGATTGGCTACCTCCAATGGCTACAGGAGCACGGCATGGGCGTACCCACGGAGCCGATTCTGCGCAAGCTCGACAATATCCAGCACAGAGACGCCATTCTCACGCATGACGGCGAAGGCAAGCCTGTAGAACCGGAATGGCCGGAAGCCGACTGCATCATCGGCAATCCACCATTTCTAGGCGATAAGAAGATGCGCGGTGAGTTAGGCGATGCTTATGTCAACGATCTTCGCGCCCTGTACGAAGGCCGCGTGTCCGGCGGAGCCGATCTGGTGACGTTCTGGTTTGAACGGGCGCGGGCGCAAATCGCAGCGGGAAAAGCAAAGCGCGCCGGTCTGCTGGCAACCAACTTCATTCGCATGGTGGGTAATCGTCCGGTATTGGAGCGCATTCTGGAATCGGGCGGCATCTTCATGGCTCGGAGCGACCGCGAATGGGTGTTGGACGGCGCGGCTGTCCGCGTCTCCATCATCGGCTTTGACGACGGCTCGCAAACCGAACGAACTTTGGATGGAGCCGCTGTCAGTGAAATCCACCCCGATCTGACCGCTGAAGCGAACGTCACCAGCGCATTGAAATTGCCAGAGAACGCCAATCTCTGTTTTCTCGGTGTGATGAAAGGCGGCCCGTTCGACCTTACACCAGAACAGGCGGCGGAGATGCTGCGCGCGCCGCTGAATCCGAATGGCAGGCCGAACTCAGACGTGGTGAAAAGACGGCTGATTGGTCGTGATATAGTCCAACGAAATCAGCAAGGATGGCTAATCGATTTTGGCGAAATGACAGAGCAGGAAGCCTCGCTCTACGAATTGCCGTTTGAGTATGTACGGCGGGAAGTGAAGCCGCTGCGCGACGTGAACAATCGCAAGCGAACGCGCGATAGGTGGTGGCTACATGGCGAAAATCGTCCTGGGTTGCGCCGTGCATTGGCAGGAATGAAACGCTGCATCGTCACGCCGGAAGTAGCGAAGCATCGCATCTTCGTTTGGATAGATACCGACATTGTGCCAGACCACAAGCTGCATGTCTTCGCGCGTGACGATGACTATTTTCTCGGACTACTCCAGTCGCGACCACATGTATTCTGGTCGCTCCGGTTAGGCTCCACTCTGGAGGATCGCCCTAGCTATAACTCCGATACCGTGTTCGAGACGTTCCCCTTCCCGTGGCCGCCCGGCCATGAACCTAATGACAATCCTCTGGTGGAAGCCATCGCCGCCGCCACCCGTGAGCTGGTAGAGAAACGCGACGCATGGCTGAATCCACCAGACGTTCCACCGGAGGAACTGCGCAAGCGCACTCTGACGAACCTCTACAACGCCCGCCACGCCTGGTTGGTGGAACTGCACCGCAAGCTGGACGAGGCCGTCTTCGCCGCCTACGGCTGGCCCGCCACGCTCACCGATGCCGAGTTATTGGAACGCCTGCTCGCCCTGAATCACGCCCGCGCCGCATCGCAGGATTGATAATCCAATGGCATCTTTGTATTTTTTCAAGGATGGATAACGGACAGCACCGTTTCAGCCGTGGTAGGAAACCGCGATAAGTCCAATATCGCAGAATTGTAAGCACCTGACTCTATGACACTTCCATCCTGAGTGACTGACACTCTCCGAAAATCCCTAGTGAATACCGGGGATTTCTTCTTTTAGCGTCCAAAAGCGGTTTGGAGAAAGCCAGCCCTGCATGGGGTATATTTGCGGGTACATTTCATTCAAGCTGTGGGTATATTGCTAAGGAGGCTTCCAATGAAGCTGACAGACATCCAGATCAAGCGCATAAAGCGGAGTGCGAAACTCCTGGGTTAGTTCCCGCGTACGAGACTTGGAGGAAGTGCAGGCAATCCGCGGTCTGAGCGCAGTTCGCATGTTGCGCGATATTACATGGTTCGGCGCCGGATGGGATCGCGCTCTATTCCCAACAGGCCCGAATTGCGCAGAATCCTCCTTACCTTCTTGGGAGAGATGGCCAATTTTTCCGCCACCCGCGAGATCTTCTTTCCTTCCCGCGCCCATACTTTGGGAATGACAATCTCGGCGAACTCTTCGGAGACGCGCTGAAACGTTTTGCCGCCCAGTTTACCCACCGACCAGGCACGGAGCGTTTCGTCGATACCGGCTGAGCGCAAGATGCGAGACTTCAACGCGATCAGTTCCTCCCAAAGATGGTCTCGATCATAGGCGCGCATCAACGGCGTGGCGCGGGACTCGCACTGCCTGGCCTCTTCCCAATCCTGGAAGAAATTGTTGGCTGCGACCATTCCTCGTGCAATGTGCACACCGGCCAGCAAGCGCTGGTTCTGCGTCTGTTGTGCGAGTTCGATGGCCTCCTCTGCATAGCGTCGCGCGTTACTTGCGTAGACTGCCGTGTCGGCGTCTTCGCCCAACTCCTCCTCCACGCGGGCATTTTCGGCGGTTGCCTCCAGAATGCGTGCGCGGGCCATCAGGATGTGGTCGTGCGTGCCGCGTCCCAGTTCATACGCCTTCTGTCCGTCTTCGGCAGCGGCGTCTACCGTTGGCTCACTGTGGCGCTTGGCTTCTTTCAGATAGGCGAAGTATTTGCGCTTGATTCGCTCATTTTTCGGGTTGTATTTCGTCATGGTTTCTCACCCTAGGCTGAAGTCACTGTTTACGGTGGGTTCACTCGTCTCACTTATTGTTTGTTCACATCCACGTAATACAGGTCCGTCGCCACGCTGAACTGGTCCTTCGTCAGCGGAGATTTCATCCACTGCCACTTCGTTGTTGGATGAATGATCTGCCAATGACCCTGCTGTCCCACGCGCACCGGCATGGCAAAATTGTCTTCATCGGCCTTCCACTTGTACATCACCATGTCCGGGCTTTCACCGAACAGCAGTTCCAGCGTGGGAATCTGCGAACGCCGTAGGTACTGATTGAAGATCGGCGTCAGGTCCATGCCCGTGTGCTGGTTGAAGTACGCGACCACGTCTTCCGTCATGATGTTCTGATATTTGAAGTGCTGATAGAAGTCGTGCAGCAGCGCCCACCAGCGCGCATCGTCATCCACCACGCTCCGCAGCGTGTTGATCATCAGCGCGCCCTTGAAATACTGGTCCTCCGGTGGCTCCGCATTTACACCCCGCTCTCCGACGATGGGCCGCAGGTTCTTGATCTTCGGCTTATACCCGCTCAGATATTTCACTGCATCGCCGTGGCCCCAGCGGTATTCCACGTAAAGACTTTCTAAATACGTCGTCCAGCCTTCGTGAATCCACATGTCCGACGGATCGGCCGCCGTAATGCTGTTGCCGAACCACTCGTGCCCGCTCTCGTGGATGATTATGAAGTCGAACTTCGGACTGATGCCCACGCCCGTCCAGTCGCGCCCAAGATAGCCGTTCTCAAAGTGGTTGCCATACGTCACCGCGCTCTGGTGTTCCATGCCGGAGTAGGGCGCCTCGATCAGCTTGTAACCGTCCTTCTTGAAGGGATACTCGCCGAAAT
>DAHUZH010000092.1 GCA_027306695.1 Acidobacteriaceae bacterium | reverse complement strand
GACCGCGAATCGTAGGCGTCGCAGAAGCTTTTCTGAATGCTTCCAGATATCAATGGAGCATCGAGGGTCTTGCGACCTTTCTGCAAGGATTTCAGGAAGAAGAACCACTCACGTTGCGCGAACTTTGGACGATGCCCATCGCACTGAAACTGATACTTTTGGATGAGGTCCTCGCGCAAGCCGCCGGGGCGTTCAACAGCTTGCCTGCCAGCGACCAGGCGCTGGACGCCTCCATGCGATGCCTGCATGAAGCAAGCCTGCCTGTCTGGTCTAACATCCTGGAACCTTTAGTTCCCTTCGAATCCATTCTTCGTCAGGACCCTGCTGGCGCCTATGCCGGTATGGACTTTGAAAGCCGCGATATGTATCGGACAGTACTGGCAAAAATTGCCGCCCGATCTCCGGCCAGCGAAATCGAGATTGCGCGCATGTCCTTAATGATGGCGCAGGATGCTGCGCAGCAGCCCAGCGTGAATGAACGCATTACCGCGCGTCGTTCTCACGTAGGTTATTACCTGGTTGGCGATGGAGCGAAGGAACTGAAATCGCATTGTGGATTTCGGCCCGGTCTGCTGGGCCATGTTCGCGCCGTATTGCTTACATATCCGGATGATTTTTATATTGGTGGAATTCAGACCATCGCGCTACTTGCGATGGCCGCTATCATTCTTCCGCTTGTGCCGCTTTACAATCCGCTGGGCAGTCTGGCCATTGCATTTTTATTTTTATTGCTGCCTGTCTCCCAGGGCGCAGTGGAGTTGATGAATCATGCCATCACCACCATCCTGAAACCACAAGCGTTGCCCAAACTGGATTTCTCCAAAGGCATTCCGCACGATTGCAAAACGCTGGTGGCCGTGCCCACACTGCTGCTGAATGAACGGCAGGTGCGCGACTTGGTTGAAGATCTTGAAGTGCGCAGTCTTGCCAATCAGGACCCCAATATCCACTACGCATTGCTCACGGACCTTCCCGATTCAGCGGACAAACCACAGCAGCGCGATACGCACCCTCTGGTGCTGCTGGCTTGCCGGTTGATTGACGATTTGAACCGGCGCTATGCTGACGTTCGATGCGGCCAGTTTCTAATGCTCCATCGTCATCGCATTTTCAATCCACGCCAGGGCGTATGGATGGGCTGGGAGCGCAAACGCGGCAAGCTACTCGACCTGAATCGCCTGGTGATGGGCGGCATGGATTGTTTTCCTGTGAAGGCCGGCGACACATCGGTGCTGCATGGAATGCGATACGTGCTGACGCTCGATTCCGACACCAAACTTCCGCGAGACTCCGTGCATCGCATGGTGGGCGCAATGGCCCATCCGCTGAATCGGGCCATCCTCGACCCACGCAGAAAAATTGTGACCCAGGGGTATGGCCTGATGCAGCCCCGCGTTGGCATCACGGTGCATTCCGTGGCGCGATCGCGGCTGGCAGCCATTTATTCCGGCCAGACCGGTTTCGACATCTACACACGCGCCATATCGGACGTGTATCAGGACCTTTACGGTGAAGGTATTTTTACAGGTAAAGGTCTATACGAAATTCCGATTTTGCATGAGGTACTCGACCGACGCTTTCCGCAGAACTCTCTGCTGAGCCATGACCTGATTGAAGGCGCGTATGCGCGCGTGGGGTTACTGACCGACGTGGAAGTGATGGACGATTACCCCTCGCATTACAGCGCGCAAAACCGCAGAAAACACCGCTGGGTGCGCGGCGACTGGCAAATCTTACGCTGGCTGCTGGGACGGGTCCCCAATGAGTCTGGCGGATGGGCAAAAAATCCGACTTCGACAATCTCGCGCTGGAAAATTTTCGACAACCTGCGGCGCAGCCTGGTCGAGCCCGTAACGTTTCTTCTGCTGGTGGCTGGCTGGCTCTGGCTGCCCGGAAGCGCACGCTATTGGACCATCGTCACGTTGCTGGTTGTGTTCGTGCCTGTACTCGTACAGTTTCTTTTTTCTGTCGTGCGCGCCAGCACGGCGGAGC
This sequence comes from Acidobacteriaceae bacterium, assembly GCA_027306695.1. Lineage (GTDB taxonomy): Bacteria > Acidobacteriota > Terriglobia > Terriglobales > Acidobacteriaceae > JAKAAZ01. The sequence goes on along the minus strand of DAHUZH010000092.1, from coordinate 13,110 downwards.
AGAAGGGATATGTCCGCCAGTCCATTCGAGATTCGTTGGGACTGCTTTTTTCCACCGCGCTCAACTTTGCGTTCCTCGCGCACCAAACGCTGCTAATGCTGGACGCGATTGCGCGCTCACTCGTTCGCAGCTTCGTCACCGGCAATCGCTTACTGGAATGGGAGACTGCTGCCGAGGCCGAGATGGGCGGCAATAAGCAGACTCCCGTCGAAATGACGATGCGCTTTGTCCCCTTGCTGTCGCTCCTTCTTGCGGCGCTCGTCTGGACGGTACGGTCGCGCGCGCTGCCGTGGGCACTACCTGTTCTAGTATTGTGGGCACTGGCAAAACCCATCACGGTCTGGCTCAATCGTCCCGCTCACAATCTTGAGGTCAAACTTTCCGACGCTGACGTAAACTTTCTGCGCAAAGTTGCCTGGCGCACCTGGCTTTACTTTGCGCATTATCCTGGCCAACATAATCACGGCCTGGTGCCGGACAATGTGCAGGAAGAAGACAATCGCGAGGCCTCGCGGATTTCTCCCACCAATGCTGGCCTGCAATTGAACGCGCGACAGGCCGCCGTGGTGTTGGGCTATTTAACGTTGCCGGAGTTTGTCGAACAAACGCTCGTCAATCTCCACACACTGGATCGGATTCCAAAGTGGAAGGGCCACCTGCTGAACTGGTATCACACCACCACACTGGAATCTATTTACCCTTACATTGCGTCAACGGTGGACAGTGGAAATTTTCTGGCATCGTTGTGCAGCCTGCGCATGGGTGCGCTGGAAATGCTGCGTTCCCCAATGTTGCTCGCACTGCGCGAAGGCCTGCTCGACGTGGTAAACGATGCACAGTCCCCTTCACCCGTCGACACAAAAATCAAGGCAGCATTGCAATCGGCGGAAAAGGACGGTCCAAACAATTGGCTCCACGCCTTGCTGATGCTGGAGATACAGTCATCGTCAAACGAACACAGCCCAGCCGAGCAGCGTCTTCACGCGATTCAAACTCTGGTCGATCAGTGCTTGCCCTGGCTGCAACCAAAATTCGCCATTGTTGAAAATCTTTCAGAGCTTGTAGTGGACCGGCCGCTCGATTCCTACACGCCGGAGAGCGCACTCTCTCTTTGCCAAGAAATGCGCAGGACATTCGCAAATATTCTCGAACAACGCGCAGCAGATAATTCACTCGCACACCAGCTTGCACAGGCGCTCGCTTCCAGTGAGCAAAATCTGCTCAATCTGATCTCAAGTTTGAGGACCATTGCGGCCATCGGCGATCATATGTTCCAGGACACGGACTACCATGTCATGCTCGACCCCTACCGTCGCTTGCTGACCATTGGGTACGACACAGAAAAAGATCGTCCACTCGATTCCTGCTATGACCTGCTGGCCTCGGAAGCGCGCACCGCCATGTTCCTCGCCATTGCCAAGGGAGACGTACTTCAAGACATCTGGTTTCGCGTTGCGCGCAAGACGACACTCATCGATGGCCAGCCTGTGCTCATGTCGTGGTCCGGCACAATGTTTGAGTACATGATGCCGACGCTGTGGATGCAGACCCTGCCGGAGACCTTGCTGGCGCAGTCCTTACCGATGGCGGTGCGTGTGCAGCGCGAGTTTGTCGCGCGCGAACGCATGCCATGGGGGATTTCTGAAGCAAGCCATAGCCAGCGCGACCCGGAAGGCAATTACCAGTACCATGCCTTTGGCGTGCCCACGCTGGCGCTCAACCCGCCGCCGGAAGGCGCGCTCGTCATCGCACCGTATGCAAGTGTGCTCGCACTGGAGGCCGATCCCGCGAATGCATTGGCCAACCTGCGGAACATGGAAAAATTAGGCTGGCTGGCGGAATATGGATTTTACGAGTCTGCCGACTACTCCGCGACAACGCAGCACGCGAAGGGTTTGCGCTACACGCTCGTGCGCTCCTGGATGGCGCACCACCAGGGCATGTCTTTGTTAGCGATTACCAATCTGCTGGCCAACAAGCCTTTTCAACGCTGGTTCCACAGCGATCCGCGTGTGCGAGCCACAGAGCTTCTTTTGCACGAAAAACCGGTACAGATCATGCCAACACAAGACTTGCCGCGAACTGCGAATGTCAGCTTCAAGCCTATGATCGTCACAAAAAAATCTTGCGTGTAGCGGAGGTCAACCCAGCCGACGTCGCTCTACGCGGACTCGCTAACCTTCTTCGCTGTATTTCTGTCCAATGCGCGCTTCAAAACAATTTCCAGTGCGGCTTTCTGGCGGTCATATTCTTCGGGGGAGATGCGGCAATCCAGCCGTTCGGTTTCAAGCGCGAACAGTTCTTCCTTCAGCGCTTCCAGCAAACGCGCTCGCGGCTCACCCGGGCTGGTACGCAAACCCAATATTCCAGGCGAAGCAGCAGCATCTTGCCGCGGCTTTGTATAAGCTGCGCTGGCGACTGTGGCCGAACCTGTAGATGGGTTGGCCTGCTTCATGGAAACCCCTGCACCGATGGCGAGCAGGATGACAACCAAGGAAATGATCCACCACTTATATTTGTGCAGTGGATCGGGTGTGTCGATTGGAACTCCCAGCCCGATGCCTGGGCGATTGTTGTTCTCTGCGGCCGCCTGCGCCGCGGCTTCCGGGTTGGGACTTCCCGGTTCCGCGCTGGCGCCTGGGCCACCATTGGCGCCATCTTGCGGCGCAGTTGTTTGCTGTGGGAGCAGCCCTGTGCCGGCAACCTGAAACGCCAGTTTTGTTTGCGGTGTAACGTTCTTTGCCAGGTAGGTCTGGACGTTCACGTCTTCATCGATCGGCTGAAAACCCGTTGCGGGTGTTGCGGTAAACTGCATGCTCTTCGGCAAAATGATGGCGAGATTATCGACTGCGGACGCTACTCGATGCTGAAACTGAAAGCTACCGGAATAAGGCATGCGATAGCTGACCTGAAAGCGCGTTTCACCCGGACGCAGTGGAAAGATGAATGTGTAGTGACCTGGATCGCCCAGCGGAACGGGCGAGGATTGCACCGGCATGCTGCCCGGCCCCAGCGCGGCTGCGGAAACGACCTGCGCATCCTTGGGCAAATAAATTTCATAGGCGCGTGGACCGAATTGCGTGCGCGGTGGCGAAGAAACATTTTTTACAAAAAAATTCTCAATGACACTCAGCCCGTTGGGGCTGGCCTCAATCCGCTCGACATCGGCTTCGGTCGAAACTCCCTGCACTTTTTCCGCGGAATTATACACATCGACATTGACCGTCTGCGTGCCGGGGGGCGCAGGTTGGAAATAATTCGCCTTGTCGTGTGTAACGCGCACCAGATGCATCGGATCGGCATCGGCAATGTCCAGCGTGTAATGGCCGCGAGCATCCGACGTCGTCTGGGCGGCAACCTGCATCCCTTGCTGCAAACGGATCAACGCCACCGTGTCTCCCGCGGAAGGCTTTTTTGTCGTCAGGTTCATGACAATGCCGGTGATCGGCGCGGCGAAGGCCACAGAGACGTTCGCAACAAAAATCAACGCAGTCAGAAGTGTGACAACGCTGGCGATAGAAGAATGACGGAGCTTCAGCAAGCGAAAGGACAAAGGCTTCATGGAGGTTCTTTCTAGGGTCATGATGGAAGTAAAAGAATCAGGCGGCATGGAAATTACTTTCCAGGAATTCAATCTCGGCCACAATTTGCGCGGCTTCGTTTTCCATGCCCGCCCGCTGCGCAAGATAATCCTCTTCTGGATATTTTCCCGCGCGATATTCAAAGTTCAAATCGCGCAGATTTTCATAGATGGAATCCTTGCGTTCACGTAAAAACTCCAACCGTGTCTTCTGCGTCTGCTCCTCAGCTTTGCGCTGGGGATAGAAGACGTAAATAAGAATTCCGATCAAGAGCGTCGCACATGCAACCAGAATCATAGTTCCGTCTCCCGGCGAATCTTCTCGCGAATGGCGTCGATGTGCGGATTGGTGGCCGTTTCCTTGGGCATAGGGACCGTGCGCAGTCGCCAGTTGCGAATCAGCAGGGCCGTTCCCAGTGTCGCAACCAAAAAAACGAGCGCGGGCGCAATCCACGCCACCAGATTGAAGCCGCTGGCTGTTGGCGCGGCCAATACGGTCGGGCCATATTTCTGCACAAAATTCTGCAGAATGAGTTGATCGCTGTCTCTGCGGGCCAGCGCGTTGCGCAGCTCTCCTTCCATCTGCGTCGAAACGGTGCAGCCCACATGATTGCACTCCAGTAACACCTGGTAGCAACCGCAGGTACAAATCATCTTATGACCCAGATTCTCGTAACGTGCTGCCGTGTCTCCTGCGCCTACTGTAAAAACGAGCAGCAGGCATGCTACAGAGATCTCAAGCCACAGGCGTAACAGGGAGCCGTTCTCAGATTGAATACCGAATCGGCGCACTCGCTTACTCTCCTACTCCAGCAGCAAGCGGAATGTTTTCTTGCGTACCGGCAGCACTTTTACGTGTACGCGCAGCCTGTTCCGCGCTCATGTTCGGCACCAGCGCCAGCAGAGTGCCAAAGGCCATCACCAAAACGCCAATCCATATCCAGGCCACCAGCGGATTGATGAATGCCTTGATGATGGGTTGATTGGTGTCCGGGTTTCTGCCTTCGTACACCACATATAAATCGCGCTGTAGAGTAGAATGGTCGGCCACCATGGTTTCGGTCTGCTCGCTGGCGTGATAGAAACGCCGTTCCGGGGCCATCTGCAATAGAAATTTACCATTCTTATAAACGTTCAGCAGTTCATACTCGCTGTCGTAATTGGCATTGGAGTCCTGGGTGTAGCTCTGGCACACCAGCCGATACGGCCCAATCGTCATCGAGTCGTGAAAGCCCATCTCCTGCTCTTGCGACTGATTGAATGCCGAGCCAGCCAGACCGATAAACACAATCACCACGCCAATGTGGACCAAGTAGCCGCCGTAGCGCCGCGTGTTGCGCCGCGTCAACTGCACCATGGAAAACAACATGTTCCTTCCGGTGTGCCGCTGGATGACACGCGCGCCGCGCCAAAATTCGCTGGCGATGGCGGTCGTCACCAGTGCCGCCAGCGAGAACGTAATCAAGGAGTACAGCGTGCCAATGTCCCGCCATGGACGCATGCCTGCGGCCATCAACACAATCGCCGTCGCCACACCGGCAATCGAGGGCCAGACAAAATTGCGCCGCACGCTTTTGAATGATGTGCTGCGCCATGCCAATACCGGGCCAATGCCAGTGAGAAACAGCAGGAAGACTCCAATCGGCACGGCCACGCGATTATAAAACGGTGGTCCCACCGTAACTTTCGATCCTTCGATATATTCCGAGATGATGGGAAACAGCGTGCCCCACAAAATCGTGAAGCAAGCAGCGAGCAGCACCAGATTGTTAAACAAAAAACTCGACTCGCGAGACACCAGCGACTCGATCTTATGCTCGGATTGCAAATGGTCGCGCTGGCGCAGATAGGTAAACAGGCAAATGCTCAGAACGATGACCAGAAATGTCCAGAACCAGGAGCCAATCGATGATTCGGCAAAAGCATGCACGGAGCTGACCAGTCCGCTGCGCGTCAACAGCGTACCCAGAATCGACAGCATGAACGTGGTGAAGATCAGCCACACGTTCCACGCCTTCATCATGCCGCGTTTTTCCTGCATCATCACAGAATGCAAAAATGCCGTGCCGGTCAGCCACGGCATCAGCGAGGCGTTCTCCACGGGGTCCCAACCCCAGTAACCGCCCCAGCCCAGCACGGAGTAGGCCCAGTGCGCGCCGAGAAAAATTCCGCAGGTGAGAAACAGCCACGTCACCATGGTCCAGCGCCGCGTGATGTGGATCCACTTCTCGCCTGGATAACGCATCATCAACGCGCCCAGTGCGAACGCAAACGGCACGCTGAATCCTACATAGCCGAGATACAGCATCGGCGGATGGATGACCATCTCTGGATATTGCAGTAGTGGATTCAGCCCAAAGCCATCGGCGGGGACTGCGCCCTGCACCATGGCGAACGGCGGCGCGGCAAACACCAGCAGCAGCGTAAAGAAAACCTGAATCCCAGCCAGAATGGTCGATGCATAGGCGGTCAGTTTGACGTCGACTTTATGTCGAACCCGCAGCACAAATCCGTAGGCAGCCAACAGCCAGGCCCACAGCAGCAGCGAACCTTCTTGCCCAGACCACAGCGCAGCAAATTTATACGGCCATGGCAGCGCTCGATTGGAGTGGTGAAGGATGTAGGAAACGGAAAAATCATTGGTGAACGCACAATAGACCAGCGCGAAGGCAGCGGCCGTCAGCGCAACGAAGCTGCCAATCCCCGCACGGCGGGCAGACTCGGCCAGCCGCTCCGGTGCTGCGCTGCGCTCGGGATGCACCGCAATCTGGCGCAACGCAATCACGCCAGTCACCAGATTGTAGGCGCACAAAACCAGCCCGAGAAGGATTGCAAAACTACCGAATGCCGCCATAACGTTAACTAACGATTGTCGCAGAGGGACGAGCGTATCGCAAACGAAGCACCGGGTTGGTTTAAAGATGGGAGTACTAAAAGAGGCTGGATTTTCTTGCTATGAACGTGGCGTGGAGGGTGTCTTCGGTGCGCTCAGTTTCGTGGCCAGATCGATGAGATCCTGGGGCTGAATCGGCTTGGTACGAAAGGTAATGTCAAGACCGGCGTAGTCCGCCTCGGCTTCCGCCATGCCGCTTAAAACCATTACTGGCAGGCCAACTCGGCGCTCCCATAATTGCGTTACGAAATGGCAGCCTGATTCTCCAGGCATAATATGGTCGGTAATCACCAGGGAAATATCACGGTTGCTGTCGTTTTCCAGTGCCTCAAATGCGGCAGCGGCGGAGTACGCGGTTTCGACGTCAAATCCAGCACGCGCCAAAATGGCCTTGCGCGTGAGCGCCTGCACAGGATTATCGTCGACAACCAGGATCACGGATTATCTTTCTCGTACTAAATGGACTGATGTTATTTCTCACGAAAAGGTTGCACTAGTCAAGAGGCAACAGTTCCTCCACGGTATCGAGATAGATTCTCCACCCTTTTGCTTTTCCGGCGAATCTGTCTGCCGACGATTGCCGCGATCCAGCTAAGCGGGACCAGCGCCACCGCCATCATGAGCAGGCGGTTGGACGCGCCAGTAACGATGGAGCTTCTTCCATGATCGAAGGCCCGCAAGGACTCTCGAACCACCTGGCCCGCCGTCTGCATTCGTGACGGATCGTTAAATGGGCTGGTTCCGGCAACTTCAAAGAAATTCGTTTTTGTGGAGCCTGGATGAACCACCATCACCTGCACCCCATACTGACGAGCCTCTTCATGCAGGGCTTCTGAAAAGCTGCGCACGAATGCCTTGGTCGCCGCGTACACAGCGCAATAGGGCAGCGGTATAAATCCAACGATAGATGCGACGTTGAGGATGCCGCCAGCAGCTCGCTGCTTCATCGGCGCCAGATACAGATGCGACAGCTCGACCAGCGCTGCAACGTTCAGGTCAACCATCTGGCGCTGGCGTTGCCGATCGATCGAGATAAATTCTCCGAACGCGCCAAACCCGGCATTGTTGATGAGCAGGCCGACTTCCAGGTTGGCCGCTTGCGTTTTCTGGAACAGCTCCGCAGGCGCGCCGGGCGATGCCAAATCCAACGTGACACAGCGAATATCGATGTCCAGGTATTCCGCAATCAGGCTGGCCCGCAGCCGCTCCAGACGGTCCTGCGAACGCGCGACTAAGATCAGTGGCCATCCGCGCGCGGCGAGTTGCCGTGCGAACTCTTCCCCAATTCCGTAGCTGGCCCCAGTGACGAGCGCGTACCCGTTTTGTTGCGTTTTTTGAACCATTGTGGTCCTTTCTTGCAAATGGCGATGTGCGTTACGCAATCATCCGGGCCAACAAAAATGCCCCTACACCAAAGAAAAACAGCAACCGATACCGGACGCCGTGGGCGCGGTTGACCTCCGGCAGCAAATCGGTTGCAGCCACGTAGAGCGCGACACCTGCCGAGAGCGGCAAGCCAATTGTGGCCAGTCTGGGGAGAAAATGAATTGCTGCGACTCCGGCGACGGTCGCTGCTCCCAACGCGCACGCTGCCGTAAATGCCGCTCGACCACTGCGTCCGCTGGCCAGCATCACGCTGCCGACGGTGAAGCCCTCCGGCAATTTGTGCAGCAACATGCCGGTAAAAATCAACCAGCCCAGGACGCTCGAAAAAGCGAAGCCGCTGGCGATGGCAATCCCATCAAAAAAAGTATGCGCGGCGAGGCCGAACGTGACGGAATAGGCCGTCGAGCGGTGAAGAAATTCCTCGGCGTGCGTCTCCTCGCCAAAGTGAAAGTGCGCGACCAGCGTGTGCTCCAGCAGGTGCACCCCACAGAACCCGCCGAGAATCCACAGCGGCGCGGCGAGTGGGGAGACGTGCAGACTCTCCGGCACCATTTCCACCAGCGTGACTGCGATGAGAAAGCCCGCGCCGAAGGCGACAAAGCCGTGCAGAAACCGCTCCGCCCGCATGCGCAGCAGCAGCAGACCACCGGCGACATCGGCCAACCCAGCCACCAGCCCCAGCAGCAGCACGACGTAAAAAGGCGTGACGTTCGGGTTGGAGAAGCGCACGATCATGGCTGTCAGAGGCGTCAAATTCGCTTCCTATCCGCTGTGACGAATGTGCATCACGTCACCATCCTGCACAATGTAATCCTTGCCTTCCAGACGCAGCGTGCCCTGCGACCGCGCGGCAGCCTCGGAACCCGCGGCCAGCAATGTGTCCCAATGGATAGTTTCGGCGCGGATGAAATGTTTTTCTAAATCCGAGTGGATGGCCCCGGCCGCCTGCTGCGCGCGCGAGTTCACCGGAATTGTCCATGCGCGGCATTCATCTTCACCGACGGTGAAAAATGCGATGAGACCAAGCAATTCGTAGCTCTTGCGAATCAGACGCCGCAGGCCGCTTTCGCCCAGTCCGTAGCTGGACAGAAATTCTTCCGCTTCCTCGTCGGACATTTCAGCGAGCTCCGCCTCGACCTTGCCGCAAATCGCCGTAGCACCGGTGCCGGGGCGGGAAGCAATCTGCGCCAGTCTGTACTTTTCGACGGCCGCCTCCAAATCCACGCCGAGCGTGGTGCTTTCAGAGATATTCAGCACGTATAAAACAGGTTTCTGGCTGAGAAACATAAAGCCGCGAATTAGCTTCTTTTCATCCGCCGTCATCTCCATGGCGCGCAATGGCTGCTCCGCCTCCAGATGCGGCTTGGCGCGCATCAGAAGTGCATGCTCGGCCTCCAACTCCGGCGAGCGCATCTTTTTCAAATCTTTCTCCAGCCGCTCCATGCGCTTTTCAATCTGCGTCAGATCGTTGAGCATAAGATCGAACTCAACGTTCTGGATTTCTTTCAGCGGATCGATGGGGCCAACCAGCGGGACCGATGGATTGTCGAAGGCGCGCAGCACATGAATCAGCGCATCCACATTGCGCAGGCTCGCCAGCAGACTGGCCTCCTTCAACGCTTCCTGACCGATGGCGCCTACGTCGGCATACTCCACGGTGGCAAAAACGGTTTTCTTGGGCTGGTAGAGCGCGGCCAGCTTTTCTAAACGCTCGTCGGGAACGCGGGCCACGCCGAGATGGACTTCCTTCGGGTTGGAATAACCGCGGCCTTCCGTTTGCGCCTTGGTCAGAATCTTGAACAGCGAGGTTTTGCCCACCTGCGGCAGGCCGATAATTCCAGTCTTCATGCTTGTCCTAATCGGAAAAATTATTTGCAGATTGCTACGGATGAATAAATTTAGAGCCTGTTATGAACTTTGTGCGAATAAGTCTTTTCGAATCAGCGGGAATTCACCACAAAAACTGTCAAAAGTGGCCTCAGTCCGAGGACGCATCTCCCGTGCTGGCCAAGCACGAGCAATTTGCCAAGAAATATGCGCCTTTTCAGTCGTCTTGGGATCCGCGCCTTGTTCAAAGTTCATAACAGGCTCTAGGGGGAAGCAGTTTCTTCCACTTCCGGCCGCGCATACAAAACAACCAGCCCCAGCCCGCACAAAAGCACAACCCCTTCAAATTTTGTGGAGAGGTTGTGCAGCCGGTTGAAGTCTGCCTTCGCGAAATTGTTCAAGGCAGGATCGTCCATCGCAGGTCCGGCTTGGATGCGCAGTACCTCCATACGAGGAATGATGGAAAATTGCGAGTATGCAGTGAGTCCCAACATGGCTGCCAGCAACGCCAGTTGCGGCGCAATGGAGCGCTGTGTCATGTGCGCGACACGCTCCACGATACATAGCAGCAGCAAAATCACGCCGCAGACCAGACCGATATCGTGCAGGTGCAGCAGTGAATTCCGCACCATGGTCCCTGCAACGTGAAGGCCCCGCGCGGAGTCGGAAAACATTGGCATCAGCGTGCCGAAGGCCACCGGCGCAACCACCGCGACGAAGAATATCAGGCCGCCAACCCAGACCACGAGGCAAAGCAAAATCAGACTGCGCACAAGCGTTCGCATACTTATGTGTAAACCGCCGCGACTGCGGCATTCCTTTCCATCGAGTCTTATTCAATACCTGCAACCGACTTACGTCCGATCAGGCGTTCGATCCGCTTCTGCATCGGGGGATGGGTCGAGAACAGATTGGTGAACATTCCGCCGCCGACCAGCGGCTGCGCAATGAAGAGATGCGCGCTCGACGGCGATGCAGTCATGGGAATGCGCTTGGAATATGCATCGATCTTTTCGAGTGCGCTCGCCAGCGCGTAGGGATTGCCGGTCGTTCTCGCGCCCGTAGCGTCCGCCTCATATTCGCGCGAACGCGATACCGCCAACTGGACCAGCATGGCCGCAATGGGCGCCAGAATCAGCATGAAGAGAGAGCTAGCACCCCCGCCGCGTTCGCGCCTGCCACCTCCTCCACCAAAGCCGCCGAAGATTTCCGCCCAGTAGCCCATGCGCGCAATCAATGTAATAGCGCCCGCCAAGGTCGCCGCAATCGAGCTGGTAAGAATGTCGCGATTCTGCACATGGCCCAGCTCGTGCGCAAGGACGCCTTCCAGTTCTTCGTCATTCAGCAAATCTAAAATACCGGCTGTCATCGCCACAGAGGCGTGTTTCGGATTGCGTCCCGTGGCAAACGCATTCGGCGACTGCGTAGGAAGCACGTACATCTTCGGCATGGGAATGCCCATGCGCTGCGTCATGCGTTCCACAACGGCGTAGGCGCGCGGTAACTGCTCGCGCGTGACCGGCTGCGCCTTGTACATTTTGAGCGCGAGCTTATCGGAGTAAAAATAAGTGAAAAAATTCATTCCGGCAGCGAAGAGAAATCCAAGGACCAGGCCATCGCGTCCGGCAAAATGTCCGCCGACCCAGATCAGCATCAGCGTCAGTAGAGTAAGAAGAAACGCAGTCTTGAGTGTGTTGCCCATAATATCTTCATTCTAGTCCAGTTAAGTGGGCGGTGGAGTATGCAGTCCTGCTTTTGCAATGCACAAAAACACATGCGGCTTCCGCGCTGTGCGTCAGCGAACGATTTACCATAAAGACAGCGGGGCGATTTTGGCCTCACTGTGATTTTCGGTGCCCCATGGCAGAACGCAGCGCAATCCTCGAGCTTTGGCACAGTCAGCGGGATGGCCCCGCCGTACTGGCTACTGTGGTGCATGTGGAGGGTTCTTCCTATCGCCAGCCCGGTGCGCGCATGTACATCCAGGCAGCCAGCTATGCGGGTTCCATCAGCGGTGGCTGTCTGGAGGGCGAAGTCGTACGCAAAGCGTCATGGATTACGCGCAACGGGGCCGCCGTCGAAACCTACTCAACGTTATTCGACGATGCAGCCCTCGAAGACAAACGAGAAATACCGTATGGACTGGGCTGCGGCGGTGTGATCGATCTGCTGTTGGAGCCCGTCGGCTCACGCGAAACAGACGCACTGCTGCGAGCTCTGGAAGCCGCGCAGCGTGGAGAAAGTCTGTACTCCGCCACGGTGCTTCCCTCGCCCAACGCTCCGCACGCGGATTTTGCCCGGCTGATTCTGCGCCCCGACCTGGGTCAAGATCAGTCTGTCTTTTTCGCCAGCGCCGGTCTAGATGCAATCTCGCAAGCGCATCTGGCGCGGTTGGCGCTCGGTGCGATGCAAGCCGACACCGTGACCGCTGTAATCCAGGGCGAATCACGCAGCGTATTTCTGGAACCAATTCTTCCCGCGCAGCGATTGGTTATTTTTGGTGCGGGTGACGACGTGCGACCATTGGTGCGCATGGCGGAGCTGCTTGGCTGGCGTATTGCGGTCGCCGATGGGCGACGCAGCCTGGCGCAGCCGTCGCGCTTCCCGGAAGCTGTGCAAGTGCTGGCACTCAACGAACGCGCGGGCAACCTGGACGCGCTCCAATTGAACGCGCGCGATGCAGTGGCCATATTGACGCATAGTTTTGAGCAGGACCTCCACTTGCTCGGTAAATTGCTGCCACTCGAACTGCGCTATCTGGGCCTGCTGGGTGCGCGTCATCGCAGCCAACTGCTGCTGACCGAGGTCGCACACCAGCTTGGATGGACGCCGGAGGAATGCCTCCAACGGGTGCGCGCGCCGATTGGGCTCGATCTCGGCGGCGATAGCCCGGAAGCAGTTGCATTGACCATCGTTGCAGAGATTCAATCTGTCGTGCATGACAAACACGTTGCTTCCCGCCGCATGTCGGAAGCAGCCCTGCATGCAGTCCCAGAGCGGCCTTACATTCCTGCGCAATGCCCGCTGGACGTAACTGGTAGGGTGATCGATGCTGCTCGGCCCGGCGATGTCGCCTAACTCTCCGAAGGCTGCCCTACCGATTCCGGCGATTCTGCTGGCCGCAGGAGCATCTGCGCGTCTAGGACAACCCAAGCAATTGCTGCGCCTGCCTGCATTCGGCGAGGAAACGCTACTCGACCGTACGGCGCGCCTGGCGTTGGAGGCTGGCGCAACCCGAGTCTTCGTGGTGCTCGGGGCATACGCGGAAGAGATCGAGCGCGACGCACACCTGACGCGCTGCGACATCGTGCGGAATGCGGAATGGCGGGAAGGAATGGCCAGTTCGCTGCGCGCTGGGATTCAAGCCGTCATCGAACAGGTTCCTGCAGCGACCGGCGCTTTATTGATGGTGTGCGATCAACCG
>DAHUZH010000091.1 GCA_027306695.1 Acidobacteriaceae bacterium | reverse complement strand
CGACGACCGTGGCATAAAGCACCACTTCGTTCACATTGGTGCGAAAGGTAAACGCTCCGCCGAGACCGCCCTGTCCAGTACGACCGGATTGTGCGCTGCTCCCAGATGCTTTCTGCACGCCGCCGCCTGCGGAAGCTGGCTGAGCATCCGGGGATGCGACCGGGTCCGTGTCCGTCGTAAGGCTGGGCTGTGTGATTGCTGTTCCGGCTGCCGGGCGCGGCGTGGCCTGCGCACTGGGAGCCTGCTGTGTTGTAGTCTGCTGCGCCGTAGCGCGTGCCCCAAGGATCGCGGTCACGGCGGAAACAATCGTTGCCAGCGCTAAAAAATTTAAGGACCGCTTCGGATTACAAAAATGCATAATCTCCCATGCGCGCATGTACGGTTAGATGGCAATCGGCTCGTGGCATTCTTCGATTCCACGAAGTTTCTTCTATGCTACTTCCAATCTGGATACCTTCAATTTACGCCCGTCTGTCCTCCCGCAACACCTAGATCAAGAATTGGGTGGCAAAAAGGCCATCCTCGCTACGATAGAATCGGGATACACAGTGCCGCACATCTACGCCTGACCGCAGGCAGCGCCTGTACCGACAGGAGTTTTCAACCAGCATGGCCCGTATCTATCCGTTTCGCGCCTGGCGCTACAATCCCGCCCTCGTACGTGCAGAAGACGTTGTGACCCAGCCGTACGATAAAATTTCGCCCGCAATGCAGCAGTCCTATTATCAGCGTAGCCCCTATAATTTAGTCCGCGTGATTCTCGGCCTGCCTGAATTGTTTGACTCCACCGAGAACAATGTCTACACCCGCGCCGCGGAAAATTTTCGCGACTGGCGCGCCGAGGGTGTACTGACCCAGGAAAAAGAATCGGCCATTTATGCCTACTCCCAGCGCTATGAAGTTCCGGGCAAACCCGGCACGGTGCAGGAACGGCGAGGATTTATCGCGCTCGGCGAACTGGTCGACTACAGCCAGGGTATCGTCTTCCGCCACGAACGCACGCTGGCCAAGCCGAAGTCCGATCGTTTGAACCTGCTGCGTGCCACCCGCGCCCATTTCGGGCAGATTTTTATGCTGTATTCGGACCCCGGTCAAACGGCGGAGCAGCTGCTTTTTGCCAACCCGAACACACCCGATATTGAAGTCACCGACGAGTATGGCGTGCTGCATCGCGTGTGGAAGGTGGCCGATCCGGGAACCATCAACATGATATTGAGCGCAATGCAGGACAAAAAACTCATCATCGCCGATGGCCACCATCGCTACGAAACCGCGCTGAATTATGGCCTGGAGCATGCCGAGGGCGCAGCCGCAGTCGCGCCGGAACGCCCGGCCAGCAACCTGCCCCAGCCGCCCTACCCGGAAGCTGCCACCATGATGACGTTCGTCAATATGGATGCCGAAGGTCTTACGATCCTGCCTACGCATCGCGTGGTACATGGGTTAAAAAACTTCGATGCCACCGCGTTCCTCGAGCGCGCCAAAAAATATTTCGATGTGCAACCTGCGGTGAGCGATACCGATGCCATCCTGCGCCAGCTTGCGGAGGCCGGAAAGCTGGGGACCAATTTCGTTGCGGTCACGCGGGCAGGCAACCATCTGCTGACCGCGAAGAAGCCAGAGATGGCCACACGCCTGGCCGAGTTCCCGGAGCGTCAGCGGCAACTGGACATTGTGCAATTGCACTCCGTAGTGCTCGAAGATTTGCTCGGCATCTCGCAACAGGCGGTCCTCGATCAGAGCCATCTACGCTATGTGCGCGAGGCCACAGAGGCCATGCACCTGGTGGGTTCCGGGGAAGCGGACATTGCCTTCCTGATGAATCCCGTCACGCTCGGCCAGTTGCGGGAGGTCGCCTTCGCCAGAGATGTGATGCCGCAAAAGTCGACCGACTTTTATCCCAAATTGCTGAGCGGCCTCGCCATCTATGCGTTGGATTAAGCAATTGCAAAGCGAACGGCGCGCGTGGACATTGGCCCTGCTCGTTCTTGGTCTGGTTTGCCCAACCGCGTCAGCCAGTGGGCAGCAAACATCCGCGCAACCAGCAACTCCTCAGGCTGCTCAACCACCGTCTCCGCAATTGCCTTCTTCCCCGCCCTCCATTCCAGCAGCCATCCCGCCGCGCCCGCCGGAGCTGCGTTTTGTAGTGGTGCTGGACGCGGCCCACGGCGGCTCGGATGCTGGGGCCATCCTTGGCATCGCCGGCCTGGAAAAAAATTACACGGAGGCGCTTGCCATCCGATTGCACGCTCTGCTGGGCGCACGCGGGGTCCGCTCCATTTTTACTCGCGATGACGACGCCACCCTCGACAATGACGCGCGCGCCGCAGTTGCCAATCGCGCCAACGCCTCCGCCTGCATTCTGTTGCACGCGACACCGACCGGCAACGGCGTCCATTTGTTTACCTCTTCTCTTCCCGCGCCCGCGCAACCGGCCGCACAGGATTTACGCCGCGCCTTTCTCCCCTGGCAGACCGCGCAGGCCAGCTTTGGGACCCAAAGCCTGCGGCTGGAATCGAACATTAATGCAGTATTGACGGCGCAGCATATTCCCGTGCTGCTGGGACGGACCTCGCTGATGCCGCTCGACAGCATGGCGTGCCCTGCGGTGGCCATCGAGATTGCCCCGCTCAATGCCGAGACGCCGCTTGGCGATCCGAAATATCAACAGAAAATTGCGGAGGCCCTGACTTCGGCCCTGCTGGAGTGGCGCAGCGATTGGAGATCGCAGCCATGATTCCGCGCTACCAGAAAATCATTTTGTGGCTGCTCCTGGTCAGCTCCGTTTTAATGGCGGCCTACCTGATCCGCATGCGCGCGCGGGCGCAGGACCAGTTGGCGGCCGTGCCGGACGCAGCTCCCATGCCGATGCCGGTCGAAGCCGCTCCCGTACCCGTCACCTTCATGATCGCGAATGACGCGGACGGGTCGCTCGCTCCCGAACAACAGCAACTTGCGCTGCCAACCGAAGAGACCACCCGCGCGCGGGCCCTGCTGAACGACCTTTTTGCCGAATACGCGCAGCAAGATTCGCAGCATCCTCTGGCAGTCTCCACAGCCGTCAGCGATGTCTTCCTGCTCCCCGTGCCGCAAGCGAAAGATTCCCCCAGCACGCAGCAAATGGCCGTGATTAACCTGAACGGCAATTTTGTCAGCCACCATCCGTCCGGCATTGAAGTGGAAACGCTCACGCTCCTGTCAGTCCTGGGCACGCTGCATGCCAATTTTCCGCAGATCACACAGGTGCGATTTCTGGTCGATGGCAAACCGAAAGATACGCTCGCCGGGCACGCCGACCTGACGCGCACCTACCTGACGGCCAACGATGTCCCGCAGGCAGCAGACACAGCGCAGCAAAAGCCGCCGGACAGCCTGCCATGAGCACCTCGGTACGCATTGGCGTTTTCGATTCCGGCTTCGGCGGACTTACCGTGCTGCGCGCTCTGCTGCCTCGCATTCCCTCGGCGGAGTTTTTTTATCTCGGCGATACAGCGCGGCTGCCCTATGGTTCAAAATCGCAGACGACTGTGGCCCGCTACGCCGTTGAAAGCGCACAGCGGCTGGAATCGTGGGGTGCGCAGTATCTTGTCATCGCCTGCAACACCGCCAGCGCCCTGGCGCTCGATGCGATTCGAGAGGCCGCGAATGTACCCGTGTTGGGCGTCATAGAAACCGGGGCCGACAGCGCAGCCAGTTCCAGCCACACTCGCGATGTACTGGTGCTGGCCACGGATGCGACGGTGCAAAGCCATGCCTACGCGCAGGCGTGCGCGGCGCGCGGTCTGCGCAGCATTGAGAGGGCGTGCCCGCTGCTGGTCCCGCTGATTGAAGAAGGCTG
Organism: Acidobacteriaceae bacterium; assembly: GCA_027306695.1. GTDB lineage: Bacteria > Acidobacteriota > Terriglobia > Terriglobales > Acidobacteriaceae > JAKAAZ01. The sequence continues at coordinate 11,339 of DAHUZH010000091.1, read as the reverse complement.
GACAGACCATCCGGTCACACGGCAAGTGCTGCGCATCTATCTCGATGAGGCCCTCGCGACGGCGCGCGATCATGGCTACGCGCTCGACACCGTGCTGCTGGGATGCACGCACTATCCCCTGCTGCGGGCAATGCTGGAAGCGTCTCTGCCCGATGGCATCACGATCCTCGATTCGGCGGAAAGCACCGCCCAGCGCGTTCATCAACAACTGGAAGCGAATGCGCAGATATCGAACGGCAACGATTCTTCGGATATAAATCTGGCGCGCTGCCATTTCTTTGCCACCGATTCCATCGGCAAATTCCGTACCCTCGGCAGCCGGTTTCTCGGCCAGCCTATCGAGCACGTCGAACTCATCGATCTCGGCGGTTGACCTCCCGCGCTGGTATTCTGCGTGAGGCATATTGGAAAGCAAAGAGCAACAGCAATGGAGGAAATCATGTTGAATCTCGAAGGCCGCATAGCGGTCGTCTTCGGTCTCGCGAACAAGCGTTCCATCGCCTGGGCGATTGCACAAAAGCTGCATGCCTCCGGGTGCAAACTCATCATCAGCTATCAGAATGACCGCATGAAGCAGGAAGCGGAAGGCCTGCTGGCCGAGTTGCCCGGCGCGGAGGCCATCCAATGCGATGTATCGAACGATGCGGAAATCACCAGCGTCTTCGCCGATCTGCAGCAGCGCCATGGCAAGCTGCATGTGCTGGTCCATTCGGTCGCTTACGCTCCGGCGGAGGAGCTGAAGAATGACTTTGTCCAGACCACGCGGGAAGGGTTTCGCATTGCGCACGATGTCAGCGTCTATTCACTGATTGCCCTGGCGCGCGCCGCCGCGCCGCTGATGACTGACGGCGGCAGCATCCTCACCATGACCTACTATGGCGCGGAAAAAGTTGTGCCGCATTACAAAGTGATGGGCGTGGCCAAGGCGGCACTGGAAGCGTCTGTGCGTTATCTGGCCGCCGATCTTGGCAAACTGAACATTCGCGTGAACGCCATCTCTGCAGGCCCCATTAAAACGCTGGCCGCGCGCGGCATCGGCAATCTGGGCGATATGCTCAAGTATCACGCGGACCGCGCACCGCTCCATCGCAATACGGAGCAGTCGGAAGTCGGCGGGACCGCGGCGTTTCTGGCGTCAGACCTCGCCTCCGGCATCACCGGCGAAGTGATCTATGTGGACAGCGGCTACAACATTATGGGTTTCTGACCGTGGTGGGGCTTTCATTCATAACGTTGTCATCCCGACCGCAGCGCCAGCGTAATTCTTCGCTCGTCGCCGGGCAGCGTTTCAATGACGATCTCCCCATCGCTGCGCGCCACCACCGCAGGAAATTTTTCGCCCCACTCGATCAGCATCAGGCTCTGCGGCGTCATCAAATCTTCGATGCCCAGCGTCTCCAGTTGCCGCTGGCCTTCAATCCGATACAGGTCGAGATGATAGAGTAGGACCGTCGCGCCAAGATTTTCGTGTTCCACGCTGCGGCCCGCGTATTCATGGATCAGCGTGAAGGTAGGGCTGGTCACTTCCTCCGGCTCGGCTGCGCCCAGCGCAGCGGCAATTCCCTTCACCAGCGTTGTCTTTCCCGCGCCTAAATCCCCGCGCAGCACCAGCACCTTCGGCGGAGTCAACAGCTTCGCCAGTTCACGGCCCAGCGTGATCGTCTCCTCGCACGAGTGTGTCGTAAAAACCCACCGATTTTTGCCGGCATGTTTCGCGTCGCTCATCGTCGTCCCTCCTGCAGCCAGGTGAAACCATCGTGCTCGACAGGCGCGCGGATCGCATCGGACAAATGTTGCAGCATGTCGGTCGCGAGCATGGTGTGCTCGTCGCGCTGCCGCACGAAACCGTCCGCAGCCGCGCCATGCAGCCAGACCGCGCACTCCACAGCTTCTTGGATGCGCTGCGGGAATTGCGCGAGCAGTGCCGCCACCATGCCGGTCAGCAGGTCGCCGCTGCCGCCCTTCGCCATCGCCGGATTGCCGCTGGTGTTCACCGCAACGCTGCCGTCCGGGTGCGCCACCAGCGTGCGCCAGCCTTTCAGCACCAGCGTCACTTTATGTTGTGTCGCAAAAGTGCGCGCAATCGTCAGCCGGTCGCGTTCCACATCGGCCACTTTCGACCCCAGCAGGCGCGCCATCTCACCCGGATGCGGCGTCAGCACCAGCGTTCGCTTTTGTCCTTCGAGCATCCGCGCGCGCCCTTCAAACGCATTCAATCCATCCGCGTCGAGCACCATCGGCTGGTCCGTCTGGCGCACCAGATTGCGGACAAACTCCGCCGTTTCCGACTCGCGTCCAATCCCCGGCCCGATCGCCAGAACGCTGATGCCATGAAGTAGAAACTCTCGCTGCTTGGGGGCCAAGTTCTTCAGCGAAATGCCACCGCTCGCCGACTCCTCCAGCAGCAGCGTCATCATCTCCGGCGCAAAACCGGCAACGATGCTGGCCACGCTGCGCGGAATGGCCGCTGTCACCAGTCCCGCGCCCGTTCGCATCGCCGCCAGCGAGGCCATCGACGCAGCCCCAGCCTTGCCCGGCGAGCCGCCGACAACGAGCACATGGCCGAAGCGGCCTTTATTGGCATCGAGCGCTCGCGGCTGCTCCATGATTTTCTTCGACGCGCCGGTCCAATGAAGATCTGCCTCAGAAACGATGGACTCTTCCGGCGAGCCAATGGGCGCGACAACCACCGGCCCGCGCGTCAGCGCGCCGAACACATGCGCCAGTTTCGGCGCGGTAAATGTGATCATGGCGTCCGAGCGGAAGGCCCCCTCGGCCTGCATGTTTGTCGAATCGGCGTCCCACCCCGAAGGCAAATCCACCGAGAGCACCGGCGCGGAGTAATTTGAAGGACTGGAAATTTTTTCGCGGATGCTGCCCGCCACTCCATGCATCGGCGGATGGAATCCGGTCCCGAAGATAGCGTCGATAAAAAGGTCGGCGTCGGCAATGCACTCCTCGAACGCGGCGCTGGATAAATCTTCCTCACCAACCGCAGACACGCAGCGCTGTTTTACCGGTGGCGTCAATTGCTCATACATCGTGCGCGGCACGCCGGTAAGCTGCTCCGGCTGGGCCAGCAGCACAATCCGCACCTGCCTACCTGCGGCGTCCAAATGCCGCGCCGCCACCAATCCGTCGCCGCCATTGTTCCCTTTGCCGCACAGTACGGTGATGCGCTGCGCCCACGGAAACTGGTGCAGCGCAAACTTCGCCACCGCAGTGCCGGCGTTTTCCATCAGCGTCTGCCAGGAGACGCCAAAGCGTTCCACCGTCCGCCCATCGCAGGCGCGCATTTCCGCCGCTGTTAAAACATGCATGTTGCCGTTGTACTGGAAACGTGCAGAGTAGTGCAATTTCGCGCGCGGATGGACTCCGGAATAATCCTGTACATTTCATCAGAGGCGGGGAGTAGAATTCGATTTCCCCCAGCTTCACAAACAATAGTGCTGACAACCATTTGGAGGATCACGAGTATGGGGGAATACAAAGGAACTGCCGGAGAACTAATCTACGAATACACCTTGCAGTTCACCGGGGTGGTGGAGTACGGCGCCTCCGCGAATGCAGTGTTTTCCGGCCAGGTGCGGCCACCAGCCGAAGGGGCGCGATTCGATGTCCATTTCGCGGGACCAATTACTGGGCCAAAGTTGAAAGGAACGGTCAAAGGCGTGGACTACCTGCACATACGCGCTGATGGACGCTGTCAGCTCAACATTCGCGCGGAGATCACAACCGAAGACGGAAAAAAGATTGCACTCGCTGCCGACGGTATCGCGATTCCGGAACAAGGGTCGCCGATCTTTCAGCTACGGGAGAATGTGACGCTGACAACCAACCACCCGGAGTACTCATGGCTGAACGCAATCCAGGTCTGGGCTCCCGGGACCGTTGACGTGTCCAGTGGAGTGATCCAAATCAAAGGATACGCCGCGTGAAAGTAGTCCGGCGCGCACAAATGAATCTATTGTCGGTTAAGCGGCAAACTCGCCACTGCCGAATTCGGCTGGTTTGAAATTAAAATCGCGAGCGGAACCGGTTGGCGCGATCAAATTCATCCCGCAATTGTGGCTGTTTCAGGTTCTCGCGGAGGTGGGCCAAGCGCTGCTCCAGCGCCAGAAGCGCGGCGGCAATCGCCTCGTCATTGGTCTGCGCGATGTCGCGCCACATGGAAAATGGACTCGCGCCCAGCCGCGTCATCTCATGCATGGCGCGTCCGCCGATGGCGCGCAGTTGCGCCGCTCCGCTATCCAGGCTGTCATCGCGCCTATCGCCATCGGGAAATGTATCTTCGAGCAGCGCCGCCAACGCGGTCCCCAGCATCTGCGGCAGATGGCTGGCCCACGCGCAGACTTCATCATGGCGGATCGGGTCGAGGTCCAGCGTCCGGCAGCCGAAGCGGGAAACCCAGGCTCGCCAGTCCGCCGCCAATAGACAAGGCGCTTCCATATGGACAGCATGCTGTCCATTTTTCTCTGCCGGAGTAAACAGCCAGACCGCGCCGCGAAATAGCTCGGCATCAGCATGCGCCGCGCCATAGACTTCCTTGCCTGCCATGGGATGGCCGGGAAGAAAACATGCACCGCGCCCAATCGGGAAAGCCTCTGCGGCGCACGCGCAGATTTGACGTTTCGTGCTGCCAACATCCGTTACCAATTGGCCGTCGCGCAGTACCAGGGTTAGCCGGTCGATCCACTCCAATATTCCGAAAACCGGCGTGGCCAGAAGAATGCAATCGCTTTGCTCTGCTGCGACGAGTGGGTCCTGGGCCACGCTGTCAATAGCACCGCGTTCGCGCGCGATCTCCACCTCGGCACTCGACCGGTCCCAGCCGACGATGCTTCCAGTAAAGCCGTGCGCTCGCAGCGCCAGTCCGACCGAGGATCCTATCAGTCCGGTGCCGAAAATCGCGATGCGCTCGATCGAATCCGCCACGATATCTCTTTCGTTATGCGATGCTGCGGCCCACTGCGGAAGCGATGATGCGCAACTCGCCCATCAATTTTTCAAATTGTTCGGGGAACAGCGACTGCGCTCCGTCGGAAATCGCCTTGTCTGGATTGGGATGCACTTCCATCAGCAGGCCATCGCAACCGGCGGCCACCGACGCGCGCGCCATCGCCGGGACCATGTCGCGCCGTCCCGTTCCGTGGGAAGGATCTCCCAACACGGGCAAATGCGAAAGGTGCTTCAGTACCGGAATCGCGGACACATCCATGGTGTTGCGTGTATACGTCTCGAAGGTGCGAATGCCACGCTCGCACAACATTACATCGTAGTTGCCGCCGGAAAGAATGTACTCGGCGGAGAGCAGCAGTTCTTCGATGGTCGCCGCAATTCCGCGCTTCAATAGGATTGGTTTACGCACCAGGCCCAGCTCCCGCAGTAGGTTGAAGTTCTGCATGTTGCGCGCGCCCACCTGGAAGCAGTCCACATACGGCAACATCAGTTCGATCTGGGAAATCTCCATGACCTCGCTGACGATCAGTAGTCCGGTAGCATCGCCAACTTCGCGCAGCAGCCGCAGGCCTTCCAGTCCCATGCCTTGAAAAGAATAAGGCGAGCTGCGCGGTTTGAACGCGCCACCACGCAGGAACTTAGCTCCCGCTGTGGCCACTTGCCGGGCAATCGTAAACATCTGCTCCCGCGATTCCACCGAGCAGGGGCCAGCCATCACCATGATCTCGTCGCCGCCGACAGTCACGCCGTTGGGAAAGCGGACGACTGTGCCTCCCGGTCGAAAACCGCGACCGGCGAGTTTATACGGCGAGGTGATGCGGTGTGCCTCAGCGACGCCAGCCATCACTTGAAAATCATGCACATCGAAGCTGGCCGGCTGGCCAACGCCAGCCAGTACCGTTTGTTGCGTGCCCGTGGTGCGGTGCACGTTGAAACCAATCTCTACCATCCGTCCCAGCACATGCTGGATCTGTTCTTCGGTGGCGTGTTCCTGCATAGCGACAATCATTGCTGGTTCTCGTTTCGTCTAATTTTTTTCGGGTTGGAACTTTCAGTTTCTGCGTTGGCCGTTCGCGAGGCCAATTCATTCTTCTGCAATGCGCGCATCACATCGATGATGCGTTCGTAGATGTGCGTCAACTCAATGTCGGGGAGCGGCCCTGAGTTGTTTTTGCGCACATTTTCAAAGATCACGTTCTCGCGGTTTGGCTCATACACCGGCAGATCGGTCTCTCGTTTCAACCGCCCGATGGCTTGCGCCGCACGCGCGCGCTCACTGATCAATGTAACAATCTGGCGGTCGAGTTCATCGATTTTGCGACGCCATTCTGCAATGTCCATTCTGCACCTCAAAAAAATGCCCGCAAGAACCTCAGGCGTCTGGTTGCGATTGTCTGGCAAAGGATGATGTTGATTATCCTAAATGGAACGACGCGCATTTTTCACGAAAGGACGTTTTCCTCGACGATTGCCGAAGCGTGGAGGCCAGCGATAAATGCGCCGACTGCGGCAGGCGCCTGCTGCGGGCTGGACTGTTCAATCAATGCGACGATGGCGCTGCCGACAACCGCAGCGTCCGCGAATTCCGCAACCGCACCGACGTGCGCGGCATTGGAGATGCCAAAACCCAGCGCAATCGGCAGATTGGTGTAACGGCGCATGCGCGTCACCAGGTCGCGCGCATCGCCCGCCACCTGCTGCTGCGTGCCCGTGATGCCGACGCGCGAGATCGCATAGATGAATCCTTCCGCAACTTCTGCAATGCGCGCCAGGCGCTCGTCCGGGCTGGTGGGCGCGACCAAAAAGATGGTTTGCAGATGATGGTTTTTCATGATCGCACGATATTCCTGCGACTCTTCCGCAATCATGTCTGTGACCAGCACAGCATCCACACCGGCACTCTGCGCGGCCTTGGCAAAGGCTTCCAGTCCCATGCGAAGCAGCGGATTGAGATAGGAAAAGATGACGAGGCCGACATGTGGGCGCTCCGTGCGCAATTCGCGCGCGAGAGCCAGCACGTCTGTCAGTCGAGTGCCGTTGCGGACCGCACGCTCGCTGGCGCGTTGAATCACAGGGCCATCCGCCAGCGGGTCGCTGAACGGCACGCCCAGTTCGAGCACGTCCACACCGGCATCGATGGCGGCCAACGCAATTTTTTTGCTAGTGGCCAAGTCTGGGTCGCCGATGGTCAGATACACGATGAGGCCCGGTTGGTGCGCAAATTGAATGGCCATCGCTTAAGCCCCCTGCAACTTCAGTTCGCGCGCCAGGATACCCATGTCCTTGTCGCCACGGCCAGAAAGGTTGATGAGCAGGATGTCGTTACGGTCCATTTTTGGCGCGATGCGCATGGCCTCGGCCACGGCGTGCGCGCTTTCCAGCGCAGGTAAAATGCCTTCCGTGCGCGCCAGCTTCACCGTTGCCTGGAGCGCCGACTCGTCGGACGCGGAAACATATTCGGCGCGACCCGCATCGTGCAACGCGGCGTGTTCCGGGCCGATGGAAGCATAGTCCAGGCCGGCGGAAACCGAATGCGTGAGCGTAATTTGGCCAGCATCGTCTTGCAGCACATAAGAATATGTGCCTTGCAGTACGCCGGGAGAGCCGCCCTGAAAGCGCGCTGCGTGCTCGCCGAGCGCGGTTCCGCGCCCGCCCGCTTCCACGCCGATCAGGCGCACATTTTTATCTGGAATAAATTCGTAAAATGCGCCAATCGCGTTCGATCCGCCGCCGACGCACGCCAGCACAGCAGTGGGCAAGCGGCCTTCGGCTTCGAGAATCTGTTGACGCGCCTCAATGCCGATCACGCGATGAAAATCGCGGACCATAGTGGGGTACGGGTGCGCGCCCAGCACGCTGCCCAGCAGATAATGCGTCGTGCGCACATTGGTGACCCAATCGCGCATCGCTTCGTTGATGGCGTCTTTCAGCGTGGCGGAGCCGGAACTGACACCGCGGACCTCCGCGCCAAGCAGGCGCATGCGATACACATTCAGCTCCTGCCGCCGCATGTCCTCTTCGCCCATGTATACAATGCATTCCATGCCAAACAGCGCGCAGACGGTAGCGGTGGCGACACCGTGCTGGCCCGCGCCGGTTTCCGCGATGACCCGCCGCTTGCCCATGCGGCGCGCGAGCAGTCCCTGGCCAATGCAGTTGTTAATTTTGTGCGCGCCCGTATGCAGCAGGTCTTCGCGCTTCAAATAAATTTTTGCGCCACCCAGAGATTCCGTCATTCGCGACGCAAAATAAAGCGGCGTGGGGCGGCCCGCGTAGTGGTGCAGCAAGTAGGCCAGTTCGCTGGCGAAGGCGGGATCCTTTTGCGCCTCTGCGTAGGCATGCTCCAGCTCATGCAGCGCGGCCATCAGCGTTTCCGGCACGTAGCGCCCACCGTAAACACCAAAGCGTCCGGGAACCATTGCGGAAGGCGTGGCCTCGCGTTCTGCGTGCTTCGGTTCGTCGGTCTCGGATTTAGATGGTAAGAGTGTCTTCATGTCGCTCCGCCTGCATGTTCCATTTTCTGCTAATAATTCCGGCTCTGTACAGGAACGGCCGTTTCCTTTAGCTCTCGTGTTGCTGCACGTGCAGCACGGATAAACGCCGTCACTCGCGCAGGATCTTTCCGCCCTGGGGCCATCTCCACGCCGCTCGAAACATCCACTCCCCAGGGCCGCAAGATGGAGATTGCCTCCTGAACATTTTCTGCGTGCAGGCCACCGGCGGCAATCAGTCGAAGATGCGGAACTTCCGCAAGCAGGCCCTCGCGCGCAGCCTGCCAGTCGAACGGCACGCCAGTCCCGCCGGGCTTGCCCGCAACGCGCGTGTCGAGTAGCACGGCATCCATCGCCTGCTCGGCGCGTAAAGCGCGAAGTTGGCTGCGAAAGTTTGTGGGGGCCGAACCATAATGCAGCACCCTCACCACGCGGAGGTCGCGAGAGATTTTTCTCGCAGCATCCCGCAAACTCTGCGCCATGCCCTGTGAGTCCTCGCCATGCAATTGCGCGCCTGTCAGGCCCGCAGTTTGAATCGCATCCGCTATGGCATCGAACGTAGCATCGACAAATACGCCAATCTTTTCGACCGATTGCGGAAGTTTCTGCGTGATGGCGCGCACCGTCTCCACGCTCACGCGGCGCGGACTGGCGGCGAAGACAAAACCCACTGCGTCCGCCCCGGCGGCGATGGCAAGCTGTGCATCTTCGAGCGACGTGATTCCGCAGATTTTGATCCACATGGCGACCGCCTTACGCGGAGACCTCGCGCGGCATAGCCGCTGCCGTCAACAATTCCGCCAGAGCCTCTGCCGGATCGTCCTGTCGCATCAACAATTCGCCAATCAGGAATGCATCATAGCCAGCGGCGCGTAGCCGCATCACATCCGCAGCGGTATGAATGCCGCTCTCGGCGATGCGCGCCACGCCATCCGGCAAATGCTTCGCCAATTCCAGAGAAGTCTCCAGGCGCACTTCAAACGTGCGCAGGTTGCGATTGTTCACGCCGATGGCGTCGCAGCCAAGATTCACAACGCGCACGGCTTCTTCGACGTTGTGCACTTCGCAAAGGACGTCCAAACCTTGCGCATGGGCGGCTTGCGTCAGTTGCTGAAGAGAGGCATCGTCCAATGCGGCTGCGATCAGCAAAATTGCGTCGGCATGAGCGGCGCGAGCTTCGAGGATTTGAAATGCATCGACGATAAAATCCTTGCGCAGGCATGGAATAGTGACGGCGGCCGACGCCTGCTCCAGGTTGGTGAGGCTGCCCTGAAAAAAATGCTCCTCGGTCAAAACGGAAAGCGCCGCCGCGCCCGCATTCGCCAGTGTGGCGGCAAGCGGGCCGGCCTGGAAGTCGGCGCGGATCAGACCGCGCGAAGGCGAGGCCTTTTTCAGTTCCGCAATGATGGCGGGCTGGGTTTGCGATCTCTGCCGCAGCGCCTGGGCGAATCCCCGCGGCGTATGTTTGGCGGCAAGACGTTCGAGCGCAGCACGGTCTGCCGTCTGCTTGCGCCGCTCGACTTCGCGCCGTGTGACCGCCAGAATTTCGTCCAAATGCGTCGTCATAACCCGGTGGATTTATCCTTGAATCCTTAGTATAGACGGCTGCGTCGCGAAATCATGGCTGCGCATTTACTTTGCCGGAACCTTCGACCAATGCAACAAAACGGTCCACAACCGGCGAAGGAAAAATTTCATCGCGGCCGCTCGGCCAGCGCACCTCGATGCGATCGACACTGGAACTTTGCCCTAGCCCGAAGTGCAGCCGCAAATCGCTACTCGATATATAACTGGAGCCACTGCGCACCTCCTGCACCAGCTTCCTGCCGTCGGAGAATACAGTCACCTTTGCGCCAATTCCATCGCGGTTCGATTTCGTTCCTACCGGAATGATGCCGAGCCAGTGATTTTTGTTCGCTGCGACGTTCACCAGCAGCATCGGATGTCCGCTCATCACGTTGACCACCGCGGAGACGCGACCGTCATTCCAGAAATCCGCAATGGCCAGGCCGCGGCTCGATTCAGGCTCGGTGCATCCAGGTCCACATTGCTGGCTGAGGTCGTTGAATTTTCCATTTTTAAGGTTCCAGTAAAACAGTCTCGGTTCTTTATAGGTCGAACCAAGGTGCGCCGTATCGACCTCTGGATACACATGCCCATTGACCGCAAGAATGTCTGGCCAGCCATCGTTATCGACGTCGAGGAACATGGCCCCCCAGCCGAGATATTTTGTATTGAGGCCCAGACCGGCATCGAAAATGGTTGACGTAAAGGTCCCATCGCCGTTATTGCGATAAAGCGAAGATGTGTCGTCGGAGAAATTCGTCTTGAAGACAACTTAGGCGATTTCATTTGTTTTGGAGGATTTTCCATGAAACCCACCCACCCCGTATGCTCCTACTATTCCCATTTTGGCGCAGATGTCCGCCGCAACCTGAGCATCATGGCGATTGTCGCCTTGATGATCTTTGGTTCCGCGATCTGGGCGACCCCAGCATTTTCCCAGGCTGTATACAGTTCAATTTTTGAAACGATCACGGACAGCACGGGAGCCGTCTCCCCAACGCAACGATTACGGTCACGGACATCAGCAAAAATGTTTCTGTGACCACCCAGACGAACGCCAGCGGTGAATACCAGGTGGAACATCTGATTCCAGACACCTATCGTGTCCAGGCGGCAGCCACCGGATTCAATGCCTCTACGGTGCAAAGCGTGGTGGTGTACGCCGATACATCGCCGAAGGTCAACCTGCAATTGACAGTGGGAGCGGCGGCCAGCACGGTGCAAGTAACCACGGCAGCCCCCTTGCTATACTCAGCGTCTTAAATAATTGCGCATAGTCTGCGCAAGGCAATGTTGCGGCGAAGCCACTGTTTGAATTGCCCT
>DAHUZH010000090.1 GCA_027306695.1 Acidobacteriaceae bacterium | reverse complement strand
CGGGGTTCGGCGGGCAGTGCATGTTTGTTCTGGTGCGAGCGTGGATTGGCGGCCATGCGTTCTCTATGCGATTCGTTCTGGTCGTTGCTGGAGTCGGAACTTCCTTTGCGGGGCTTGCTGCCGGACTGCTCGGACGGCGCGCCTGCTTCCGCGGCCCGGCGCAACTGCTGAACACGGGATTCCACTTCGTACACAATACGCAGGTTTTCGTAATAGCGCACGACGCGGGCATTGGCCTCGGCGTACTGGCGGGTCACAGCCCGTCGCAGGTTTGTCGGTTTCAGGTCGGTGGGACGCATCCCGGTCAACCGCACCCCCATCAGGTTCAGGGTCAGTGAAACAGAGAAGAAGGCCATGGCGGCGACCAGAGCCAGCCTTGGCTCCAGCAAGGTGCGCCGCAGCACGACGACGGAGTTTCTTTGCCATGCTGGAACCGGGGGGACCTCCAGGGCCGCCGCATCTTCGCGGCTGTTTCCGCCGCTCCCGCCTTCCCGGCTGGAGAAAAGACCTAAACCCTTGCGGTCCAATCCGGTTCCATCCGCACTCGATGCTTCTGGGTCCGCAGTGCCGCTTGTCTTTGCCAGGATTCTCGCCATCAGATCCGCGGGAGGCTGCAATGCCTCCTGCTTCAATACCAGCAGCCATTCCCGGCCCCGGCGCGTCTGCGACAGCTTGTTCCGGCAGGGGACGCAACCTGCCGCATGGTCCTGTAGCTGCTCCGTCATGGCGGGCGATAAGGTCCCTTCCGCGGCCTCGCTCAACCACACGTCAACGGTGGCGCAGTCGAGCAGGCCAGAAGCGCTGGGCGGCTTGTTGGCTCCGAATTGGCTGAAGTCCGACATTACATCACCTGCTTTCTGTTACGTTCCAGCAGCCGGGCCAGTTCCATGCGGCCCCGGCTGATGCGGGATTTTACGGTCCCTTCGGGAATCCGCAAGACCTCGGCAATTTCCTTGTAATCCATGTCTTTCAAATCCCGCAGAATCACCGCCTCGCGCAGCTCCGGTGATACCTGCAACAATGCCTTCTGCACCAGCGCCTGGACTTCACGGTTGAGATACTGCTCCAGTGGCCCCAGTTCCCCGGTCGCGATTCTGTCGGCATGCGCGGACGGCTCCTCCGAGTCATCCCACCCCGCATCGAGGGAGTGGGTGGTCTGCTCCACGCGGGTGCGGCGAAAATGGTCGACCAGCAAATTGCGGGTAAGCGCCGTGAGCCAGCTTTGGAAGCTGCCCCGGTCCACATCGAAAGTTTTCAGATTGCGGTAGATCTTCAGGAAGACGTCCTGGGTCAGGTCTTCCGCGTCCGCTCCCGAACCGGTAAAGCGATAGCACAGGCTATAGACACGGCGGTGCTGCGACTCCACGATCTGCTGCCAGGCGTGGCCGTCTCCCTGCAAACAGCGGCGTACCAGTGCGTTGGTTTCGTCCACTTGGGCTGTAGGCGTACGTTCTATGGCCGTTGGCCTCTTCTTGGTTGTGGATGGACGGACATGGGCCAGGTTGCCGCTGCGGTCGCTCTCATCGAACCGGCTGAAGCTGTTGCGCGGCAATGGCCAGGCCGTCAATCCCATATAAGAGGATACGCAGGCCGTAACGTTTCAGTTCCCCACATGGTATCGAAAAACAGGCTGAATCCATGGAAAAAACGTGCTCAATGGAGGGGAAGACTAACTGCGGCGGGAAGAATGGAAACGGGCAATAGGGGAGAAGGAAAGGAAGCTCTATACCTGACGCCAAAAATCTTACGGCAGAGCGTCATCCTTATGTTTCCACAACCTTGGCATTTGGGTCGCCCTGCGTCTGTTCAAGGAGTCGCCAAAGATCTGTACAGAAAAAATGGTCGATGGTTCGTATATATTGGCTCAGCAGAGGATCGGTTTGCATGTTGCGTCGAATATCGCAGTAATAAACTCCGTCCAGCGGGTTCAGTTTAATCGTATATGCCTTGAAATGCCCCGGCAGAAACGTCGCGCCAACACCAAATTGATCTGGTCGGCTTGTTTGTTTTCTCTGCACATCGTTCAAAAATATTGCGATGTGTGGAACGGACGTACCTGTGAGTTTGCAATACAGGAATTTATCCATGAAAATCTTGTCGATACGGTCTTTACTTGAAGTCTTTACGCCGCCGATGATCTTGACAACCTCGCTGTCTCTGATGATGAGATCGTGTTGATAACCCATTCGGAATTGTTCGACGTCATCCACGATGATCGGAACGCTAATGTTTCCACTGGTACAGTCCACACCAAGCCTCTGAATCAACAACGCAAGCAATCTCTCGAAAAGGTCTCCGTTGATCTTGCGTGCTGTATTCGACTTTCCCGCTGGTAGCGCATCTAAAGTTGCCCCAATGGTCTGCTGAATCGTGTAGATCGAATTGCAAATGAGAAGACGGGACTCTCTGTCTTCCAGTTCAATGTCGCACGCCGAATCCATTGCCTTTAGAAAATCTCCGGATAGGCGGTGAGACTCCGCAGAACCAATCAATAGATTTGAATTGATCGGTCGCGTGATGTTGTAATTTCCCTCAGCTTTATATTGGAAAAACCGGTAGTGCTGCTCATTTCGAGAAACGATGACCGCTTGGAGCGATTCCGGTGAAGACGCGAATTCAAGATAACGACGCGCAAAGTCAATGAAGTTTTCAAGATCCGTAAAATTTGTCTTATTCAGCGCAAATTCCACGAGTTTTTGAAGGCTCATCGAATACTCTCTCTGCGTGCTGCGGTGCAGCGATCAAATTCAATCCACTGGGAAACGGACATTTTCTTGATCTTTTCGAGTCGGCCAATCGCCCAATCGTTATATTCGACACTCAAATCGCAGCCCATCCATTTACGTCCCAATTGCTCGGCCACAACCGCCGTAGTGCCTGATCCAGAGAACGGATCGACGACGACTTGCCCTTCATCCGATGCAGCCAAAACAAGCCGCCGCAATAATTCCTCCGGTTTTTGCGTCGGATGAGGGGTCTTCTCCGCCATGCCGTTGCAGGTTGTAGGAATCTCAATCACGTCTTTTGGCTTGGCCCCGAGTGGATTTGGGGTCCAGTCTCCATTCCGTTTCTTCCCATTGCCATATTGACTTGTGGTGGCCTGCGGATGCGATGGATATTTCAAGGTGTGGTTGCCATAAGGGATACGGACGAAATCTATGTTCAACTTAAACAAATCGGTTTTTCTAAGATGCAGGATGCTCTCGTGGGACCGGCCCCAATACGATCCTAAGTTGGCTTTGTTCTTGTAATGCCAGACGAGCCACTTGGCATGCTTGAAAAATCTGGATGCAGGGTGCTTTACGTCCGCAAGGATTTCTGAATACCCGCAGACATACATTGAACCCGTTGGTTTTAATATGCGTGATGCCTGTTCAATCCAGCGGATCGACCAAAGGATATATGCTTCCTGGCTCTCGAAATCGTCCCAATCCGCCTTGTTGATGTTGTATGGCGGATCGGCAAATATCAAATCGACCGTTTCTGTGCCTAGAGAAGCCATCCAATCAATGGAATTTCCTTGGAACAATTTTCCATTCGGATGTTCATAATGCAGTTGGAAGCCCTGCTCGCAGGGAGAAATGGAGATGGCCCTCCCAATGCCAGGTTCGGATTGGAAAAATAGGCAACCATTCTCTTCATCTATCTTGAGTTGTTGCGCCTTCGTCATGTTAGCTATTTCTACGATAGAACATTGAAGGTTTGACTGAGATTCTTTCTTTGCTGCGATCACATTTCCTGGGGCAGAAAGTCCGAGGAGACGGGATTTTCGTACAGCGAGTAGTCCCGGCTGACTACGGTAATCCCGCTTTCCGTCACCAGATAATTCTTGCGGTCCTCGTTGGCGTCATACCCGATGACCGTGCCTTCGGGAATTTGGACGTCGCGGTCGATAATGGCCCGCCGAATGCGGCAGTGTCGCCCCACCCGGACATGGGAGAAGAGAATGCTGGAGTCCACTTCGCCATAGGAGTTGACGCGGACATCGTGCGACAGGACGCTGTTGCGCACCGTGGCCCCGGAGACGATGCAGCCCGCAGAGATGACCGAGTTGATGGCCATGCCGGTGCGTCCCGGCTCTCCGAATACAAACTTGGCCGGAGGGTATTGCAAAGGCCGCGTGCGCATGGGCCAGCTTTTGTCGTAGAGATTGAAGATCGGCGTCACCGAGGCCACGTCCATGTTGGCTTCGTAGTAAGCGTCCAGCGTCCCGACATCGCGCCAGTAGAGCGCCTCCTGTTTGTTCTCATCGACAAAGTTGAAGGCATACATTTTGTACTGGCCCAGCATGCTGGGAAGAATGTTATGGCCGAAGTCGTGCTCCGAGTTGGTATCTTCGGCGTCGCGAATCAGCGTAGGCAGCAGCACGTCCGTGTTGAACAGATAAATGCCCATCGATGCATCGACTTTGCTGGGGTTGAAGGGCGACCGCAAATCCGTCTGCTGCGGCTTCTCCTGAAAACCGATGACCTCGCCATTGCGAGAGACTTCCACAACGCCAAAGCGTGAGACCTCCGAAGGGTCGATGGGCAGTGTGGCCAGTGTGATGTCCGCGCCAGAGTCGAGATGCTGTTGCATCATGCGGCCATAGTTCATTTTGTAGATATGGTCGCCGGAAAGAATCAGCACTCGTTTGGGCTGCTCGCTGCCGATCGAATAAATGTTCTGGTAAACGGCGTCCGCGGTCCCCATGTACCAGTTGGCGCTGACGCGCTGCATCGGCGGCAGAATTTCGATAAACTCGCCCAGCTCGTTGGCCACCACCGCCCCCCAGCCTTCGCGGATGTGCCGGTTCAGAGAAAGCGCCTTGTATTGCGTCAAAATGTAAATGCGGCGCAGGTCGGAGTTGATGCAATTGGAAAGCGTAATGTCGATGATGCGGTAATTGCCGCCGAATGTCACCGCTGGTTTGGCGCGATCACGGGTCAAAGGATACAGCCGCTCGCCTGCTCCACCCGCTAAAAGAACCCCTAGAGTATCCTTCATCGAAGACATTCAACTTCCCTTTGCTCGGGTAATTGTCAAGGTACTAGGATGCAGCTTCCATTCTTTCCGGGAGCTGTCTACCGGAAACGTCCGATGCTACCACAGGCCCTGCGAGTGTGGCATGAATCGCTGGCATGGTTGACGGCGCTCGATTCGAGCGATTTAATCTATGGCCTCGGCGCTGCCGGTTTCTTCACTGACCCGGATGCGCAACGAACGCAGGAAATGCAGGTCCTGCGCGGTGAATGGGCCAGAAGCAGAGGGTTCTATTTCCTTTTTTTCCACCTTATCGGCTTCCGCCTCGTTCAATCCGATGGTGGCCTCCAGCATCAGCAGCACTTCAAAGCCTTCGGCGCGGATATTGCGGACTACGCCGGCGATCTGATCGGACTCTGCAACCGTTTCGTGGATGGCTTCGCTTAACTGCTCAATGAGATTGCGTATCTTGCGATTCAAATTCAGCCTCCCCGCGCCATGAAGATCGCGTTTTTCTTACCTTACTTCCCTTTACGAAAGAGGGCAATGCAGTTTGTCAGGCTGCTACACTTTTTCTGTTGTGGAATATGTCAACCTAGGCCGAAAGTTGGGGCGGGGCACGCGGGTGGCCGCCAGGATTCTGCGGAACCAGGCGCAGAATGCCGCTGAGGCTGCGCGGACAAAAAATCCCGACGCCAAGCCTGCGCCGCGCGTGGCGGAACAGACTCCGACAGACAAGCGACCCATCGATCCGAGTCCAATAGACCAGCGCCCTCCTGTCGAGAGGCCTGCGGTCCGGCGCGCTGTGAAGCCTCCCGCAGTCCCGCGTGCAGTCGTGAGCGGTGTTGCACGCGGCAGCCGCGGCTTTGTCCGTGGGTTCTGGAGGCCCTTCGCGCACGCTGTCCGCGCTCTTTGGCATGAGATAACGGGCGTCTTCTTTGCCATCTTCGCCTTGTTTTTTGCCCAGGGACTGTGGCGAACCCGATATGCGTGGCTCTCCGGCCCGGAACATCGCCATTTCGCCATTTACCTGGCCATCACTGTGCTGTTTGTCTATTTTTCCATCAGCGCTTTTGTCAGTTCACGCCGTTCGCCGCATTAGGATACTCGCCGCACCCACGGAAGGTTTTCGCTATGCCGGATCGTATCTCCGCGAACAACGCTAATGATGTACCGTCGATGACCACCAGCTCCGGCATTGTGGTCGAGCCAGTGTACTCGTCCTCCACAGACGCGGCGCACGCGGAAGAGAAAATCGGCCATCCCGGCGATTACCCCTACACGCGCGGCATTCAACCGACCATGTATCGCGGGCGGCTGTGGACCATGCGCCAGTACGCGGGCATGGGCGATGCCGAAGAGAGCAATCGCCGCTATAAATTTCTGCTCGCCAGCGGCACGGCGGGCCTATCCGTGGCCTTCGACCTGCCCACGCAGATCGGCTACGACTCCGACGATCCAATGTCTATGGGTGAAGTGGGCAAGGTCGGCGTGGCGATCGATTCTATTGAGGACATGGAACGGCTGTTCGCGGGCATTCCTCTCGAAAAAATCTCTACCTCAATGACGATCAATGCGACGGCCAGCATTTTGCTGGCGCTCTACATCGCCGTGGCGCGGCGCACCGGTGCGGATGTTAAAAAACTTTCCGGCACGGTGCAGAACGACATTCTCAAGGAATACATCGCGCGCGGGACCTACATTTATCCCGTTCCGCACGCCATGCGCATCATCACCGATATGTTCGCCTGGGCCAATGACAACGTGCCCGACTGGAACACCATTTCCATCTCCGGCTATCACATGCGCGAGGCCGGTTCGACCGCTGTGCAGGAAGTTGCCTTTACGCTGGCGAATGGCCGCACCTATGTGCAGGCCGCTGTAAATGCGGGCCTCGACATCGACCGCTTTGCGCCGAGGCTGTCGTTCTTCTTCAACGCGCACAGCAATTTTCTGGAAGAGATCGCCAAGTTCCGCGCTGCACGGCGCATGTGGGCGCGCATCATGCGCGAAGAGTTTGGCGCGAAAAATCCGCGTTCCTGGATGCTGCGCTTCCACGCGCAGACCGCCGGGTCCACGCTGACCGCGCAGCAGCCGGAGAACAACATCGTCCGCACCGCTGTCGAGGCGATGGCCGCCATCCTCGGCGGCACGCAGTCGCTGCATACCAACGGCTTCGACGAAGCGCTGGCCTTGCCAACCGAAGAGGCCGCACGTACCGCCCTGCGCACCCAGCAGATTCTCGCCTATGAGTCCGGCGTGGCGCAGACCGTCGATCCCGTGGCTGGTTCCTATGCGATTGAAGCGTTGACCGACGAGATTGAAAATCGCGCGAACCGGTATCTTGAAAAAATTGCAGCCATGGGCGGAATGCTGCGCGCCATTGAGCGCGGCTATGTACAGCAGGAGATTCAAAACGCCGCCTACGAATATCAGCGCGCCGTCGATACCGGCGAGGCCGTCGTCGTGGGCGTCAACCGCTTCACGCGGGAGAATGAGCCGGGTATCCCGCTCCAGCGCATCGATGAATCGCTGGAACGCGAGCAAGTCGAGCGGTTGCGTGCATTGCGCGCGCGCCGCGACGCAGCCCGCTGGCAGGCGGCCCTTCGCAGCGTGGAGGACACCGCGCGCAATGGAACCAACCTGATGCCAGCGATTCTCGAAGCCGTCGAAAGCTACGCCACGGTGGGGGAAATCGCCAGCACCCTGCGCGGCGTCTTCGGCGAGTATCAGGAAGCGGTTGTTATTTAGTAGACGCGCTACAAAATATGGGTGCCCCGCGTTCGCGTAGCTAACGTGGGAAAAGAAGCATCTAAATAGATCAATGAATTCAAGAGAAAATTCCGGCGCATACCGCGAACGCAAACAAAGTTGCTTTCCTGCGTTGCTGCTCGGGATTGTGCTTGGCGTGATTGCTTTCGCCGTCTTCACGCGCGAGGCCAGGACCGGCGTGTGGGACCGTCTGGCGGCCGTCGTTACGGGTCGCAGCCTGGCCATCGATACGTCTCTTCCCACAGTCGTGAATAAAATTCAGCGCCTCCAGCGGCTGGAAACGGTCAGCTACTCGCTCGACAAGATCGTCGAAGGCAATCGCCAAAGTTCCATCCTGCCGGATTTTCTGGTGGGCGATAAACTGCTCCTCGTCGTACACGGAGAGGTGATCGCGGGAATCGATCTGGGCCAGTTAAAGACCAGCGATGTCGCGATTCGGGGCCGCGGCATTCAGGTGCATCTGCCTGCACCGCAGATTTTTGTCACCAGCCTCGACAATGCAAAAACGCGCGTCTACTCGCGCACCACCGGCCTGCTCGTCCCGGAAGACCCCAACCTCGAAAGCGAGGTCCGGGCCACCGCGCAGCAACAGATTCAGCAGGCGGCGCTCGACGACGGCATCCTGGCAACAGCCAGTAAAAATGCGTGCGCGACCGTTACCTCCATGCTGCTTGGGCTGGGCTTTCAAAAAGTGAGCGTGAATTAGCCTCTAATCCCACGGAATGAACATCCACAATCCCTCCGCGTTGTGTTCTCATAAATGGCGTGAGTCACGAATTTGAAATCGGCAACGTGCAGGTTGGCTCCGGCAAGCTGTTTCTTATCGCCGGGCCGTGTGTCATTGAGAGCGAAGCCCATGTGCGCAAAATGGCAGATGCCATCCAGCGCATCGCTGGCGACCTCGGCATTCCGTACATCTTCAAGGCCAGCTACGACAAGGCCAATCGCACCTCGGTAAAAAGTTTTCGCGGGCCGGGCCTGGAAGAAGGCTGCAAGATTCTGCGGCGCCTCGCCGAAGCCACCGGGCTTCCTGTATTGACGGACGTGCATGATGCGCACGATTGCGAGCGCGTCGCCGAGGATGTGGACGTGTTGCAGATTCCCGCGTTCCTCTGCCGCCAGACGGATTTATTAGTCGCTGCTGCGAAGACCGGACGCGCGGTCAACGTGAAGAAAGGCCAGTTCGTCGCGCCCTGGGACATGGAACACGCGGTCGCGAAGGTTCATGCCGCGCACAGCAGCGCGCGCGTTTTTCTTACCGAGCGCGGGGCCAGCTTCGGCTACAACAACCTTGTCGTCGATATGCGCTCACTGGCGATCATGCGGAAATATGCGCCGGTGGTCTTCGACGGCACGCACTCTGTGCAGACGCCGTCCTCTTCGGGTGGAGTATCGGGCGGCCAGCCGGAGTTCATCCCAGTGCTGGCACGCGCCGCCGTGGCCGCTGGCGTGGACGGCATCTTCCTCGAAGTCCACGACGATCCTGCGAATGCAAAGTCCGATGGCGCGAACGCGCTGGACTTGAAAAATCTAAAACCGCTGCTGGAAAAATTGCTGGCGATTCATAATGCGGTACATGGGAAAAATTTCTAAAAACCATAAAGAAACTTGCACCCTGAAAAGTTTTCAATTGACAGAAGTGAATAACAAACGCAACAATTGTCAAGGGGAACAAAAAGCGAAATGCCTGTAGAAGATTCATCCAAAGCCCCAACATTGCAACATATCAAACGGGTATCTCGCATTAAGCATGCTATTTTGGAAAGCTATCTGCCACCATGGGCAACAATACTTGGTTCGCAGAATCGATGCCTCAACTATTTCGACTGCTTTGCTGGTCCGGGACGTTATGAATTTAATGGACAACCGGAGGATGGTTCCCCTGTAATTGCAGTCAAGGCAGCGAAAGAGTTCCTGGCCGCACGCCCCGAGCATACGATCAATATTTTCTTAACCGAGAAAAACCAGTCGCGGATACAGCAACTTGAAGAACACTTACGACCTTTGCAACCCTACCCGCAGAAACTAAGCGTTAAATTGCTTCGTGAAGACAGCAACACATTCATCCGAGACCTTTTATCGAATTCTTTATCGATAGCGCCCTCGTTTTTCATGATTGACCCATATGGTCATCCTCTCCCAATTTCAGTCATCAATAAAATTTTGTCGCGCCAGAAAACGGAAGCGCTTATCACGCTGATGTGGTATCGAATCAATATGGATTTGGGCAACCCAGCTGTTCAAGAAAATGTGGATAGGCTGTTTGGTAATAGCGAATGGCGTAAGCAATTTTTTATGGGAGAAACTGGAATCGTGCGCGAAGATCATTTTCTTGAATACTTCATTTCTAAACTGAGCGCCAAACACGTTCTGCCTTTCAGAATACGGTATGACGCTGAGGACAAGCAGGGTGACGGCACCAAGTATTACCTTCTTCATGTGAGCAACCACCTAAAAGCTGCCTTGCTCATGAAGGGCGTGATGTGGCCGCTGGGCGACGAAGGCGGCACATTTGATTTTTCGGGTAAATCGCAAGGCGTTCTGATTAGTCGCACTCCAAAAGTTGGTGAGCTCAAAGAGATTTTGCTTCGTGAGTTTACTGGCAAGACCGTTGCTTTCGACCAGATTATCGAAAATACATTGCGTCTACCATTCTTAGAAAAGCATTATCGTGAAGCCGTTCTGGCCCTAGAAAAGGATGGTCGCCTAGAGATCACGCGTGTGACCTCGAAGAGGTCTGGCCTGAAAGAAAAAGACTCGGTAAAGTTTCCTCAAACAGGCTCGTCCACAAATACCTCAACTGACATCTGGAGGACTCCATGAGTTTGCAATCAGCCATTGAATGGACAGACGCAACATGGAATCCGGTACGCGGCTGCACAAAGATTAGCCCTGGCTGCAAGCATTGCTATGCCCAGACTTTTGCAGAACGATTTCGAGGCGTCAAAGGACACCCCTACGAGCAGGGCTTTGACATACGGCTAGTCCCTGAAAAATTGCTTGAGCCTCTACGCTGGAAAACCCCCAAGATGGTCTTTGTGAATTCAATGAGTGATCTTTTTCATGACAAAATCCCAGACGATTACATCCAAGAAGTTGCAGAGGTAATGGTCCAGGCGCAATGGCATACATTTCAGGTACTCACAAAGCGGTCACAACGTTTGAAATCTTTGCTGACAACAAAATTACGCTTTGCTGCAAGACACACCCATATCTGGTGGGGCGTGAGCGCAGAGAATCGCAAGCGCGGCATTCCACGCATTCAACATTTAAGATCGACGGAAATAGCAGTTAGGTTTTTGTCTGTGGAACCGTTACTTGAAGATCTTGGCGTGCTTGATTTAGAAGGAATTTCATGGGTTATAGTCGGCGGCGAAAGCGGGGCCGGAGCAAGGCCCATGAAAAAAGAATGGGCCATCTCGATACGCGACCAATGTCAGGCACAAGGTATTTCATTTTTTTTTAAGCAATGGGGCGGTGTTCGGAAGTCATTAAATGGTCGTGAACTTGACGGACGTACATACGATGAGTTCCCAACATTTGGCCGAGAAACTTCGGGCTTGAGAAGTACCCGTCTAGTCAATATAGATATAGAGAAGAAAATTTTGGTGCGCCCGACAAGATTCGAACTTGTGACCTAACGCTTCGGAGGCGTTCACTCTATCCGGCTGAGCTACGGGCGCATCCCTTTTGAGATTACCATGCGTGGCGGGCCTCAAGGCACGTCTTGTGTTTCCCTCAAGCCGTGTCTTTCGTATCCCGTGTCTTCTTTTCAAGGGACCGGTACATGGTAAAGACGTCCACATAGCCGTGCGCGGGATGCAAAAAAGCACTCGGCAGACGGCCTACAATGACAAATCCGCAGCTCTGCCAAAGCCGTACCGCGCGGTCGTTGGTGCTGATCACAAAGTTGAACTGCATGGCCCGGAACCCACGCATGCGGGCATTTTCGAGAGAATGTTCACACATGGCGCGGGCAATCCCCCGCCCCACGGCATGTTGCGCCGTTGCATAGCCACAGTTGGCAACGTGCGAGCCGCCGCCCTTTTGATTGGCGCACAGAAAATATGTGCCGACAATTTCCGCGCCCTCTTCCGCGACATAGACCCGATGCCCAGCCGCAAACCAGAAGTCGAGGGCCTCGTCCGGGCCCGTGTCTCGGGGTAGCGCGAACGCCTCGCCCGCGCGAATCACAGTCTCAAGAATGGGCCAGATCGAATCTTTATCGTGCGCGGATGCTTCGCGAATCTGCATGTCTTGTTGCAGGGTAAATTATTTTGGCAGCGCGGATTTTTTTTGCTCCAACTCCTGCATTACCGACTGAATCAGTTCCTTCGCGCCGGTCAACTGCTGCATCACCGTTTGCAGGTCAAGCGCCGGTTTTGCCGGGTTGCGTGCGGACGTGCAGTACACCCGTGCTGGCCAGTTGTCTCGATTGCGCCTCAAACCCTGTTACAATTTGGCGACAAATCAGAATGCAATCGGACGCGATTGGGAGATCACCATTACTACGACTACGACGACCACCAAGCCTGCGGGCGTAAGCCTATTGAATACTTACTTCTACTTCTTCATGTCGCTGCTGATCGCCGTGATCGTGGTCTACGGCTTCAGCCACACGATAGACGAGCGCCTTATCCATGCAACGCCAGCCCGGCCTTTCCTCCTGTATGTACACGGGGCCATATTTTCGGGGTGGGTGGCTTTCTATATTCTCCAGTCCCTCCTGGTCCGAGCGCACAATGTGCGATTGCATCGCACGCTTGGCTGGTTCGGCGTCGCACTCGGCAGTGCGGTCTTTGTGTTCGGAGTCTGGATCGCTATCGTCATGTCGCAGTTCAGGATTGTCCACTTTCATGGGAAAGGCGCTGTGGAGAATCTTGCACTTTCGTTCTATGACGTCGCAGCCTTCGCCATTCCCTTTGCGCTGGCAATTCTCTATCGGAAAAAGCCGGAGTATCATCGCCGCCTTATCCTGCTGGCCACCTGCGCACTCACTTCCGCGGCCTTTGCTCGTTTCCCTGCTAACCTGATGCCGCGGCATTGGTTTTTTGTCGGCGTGGATATGCTGGTGCTTCTCGGAGTCGCGCGCGACCTCATCGTCAACCGGAGAGTCCACCGAGTGTACGCGATTGGGTTTCCCGCGTTTGTTGTGAGCCAGAGCTTCGTGATGTATGTCATCTTGAGCCATTCGTCGTATTGGCTGAAGATTGCGAACGCCATCCTGCGTTGAGTAGAGCATTCGGATTCGGTGACGGGCTACTTGAGAACTGACTTACTGGCGAGTTCCTGCATCACGGACTGAATCAGTTCCTTCGCGCCGGTCAACTGTTGCATCACCGCTTGCAGGTCAAGCGCCGGTTTTTCCGGGTTGCGTGCGGAGGTGCAATATACCCCATGCTGGCCCACCAGGATCAGCGCATCCGTCAACATGTCGAGCGTGACGGCCAGTCTGCCGCGCGGAACGCCCATCATGAACTCATGCTTTTCGAGCGTTTCGCGCTGGTCGTCGAATGCGGAGGACATCAGTATTCCTTGGCTGCCGTAGCAGGCTCCAGCGGCGATTTCTCTACAGGAGCAGGCGCACCAGCAGCGTTCGGCTTCCAACGCAGCACAGGCCGTCTCG
Source organism: Acidobacteriaceae bacterium (assembly GCA_027306695.1). Lineage (GTDB taxonomy): Bacteria > Acidobacteriota > Terriglobia > Terriglobales > Acidobacteriaceae > JAKAAZ01. Next base: position 1,855 of record DAHUZH010000090.1, on the reverse strand, counting down.
CCGCTGTCACCTCATCCATGCGCGAGACGCGGGTCGCGTTCGGCGCACTCAAAATGATCTCGGGATTTTCATCCGCCTCGCGCGCAATCTGCCGCATCGCGTCGATGAACAGGTCGAGCTCTTCCTTCGACTCGCTCTCGGTCGGCTCAATCATCAGCGCACCGGGAACAATCATCGGAAACGACACGGTGTAGGGATGGAAGCCGTAATCGATGAGCCGCTTGGCGATATCGCCGGTCTTGACGCCGTTACGCGCCTGGCGACGGTCGCTGAAGACCACCTCATGCAGCGTGGCCGTTTTGTAGGGCAGCTCGTACACGTCTTCCAGCTTGCTGCGGACATAGTTCGCGTTCAGCACCGCGTCTTCGGTGGTCTGGCGCAGCCCATCTGGACCGTTCGCAAGAATGTATGCGAGCGCGCGGACGAACATACCGTAGTTGCCGTAGAACATGCGCACGCGGCCCACGGATTGCGGATGGTCATAGTGAAAGGTCAGCGTGCCGTCGGGTTTTTCGACCAGCACCGGCGTCGGCAGAAACGGTTCCAGAATCTTTTTGCACGCCACTGGCCCGGAGCCGGGACCACCCCCGCCATGCGGCGTCGAGAATGTTTTATGCAAATTCAGATGCATCACGTCCACGCCGAAATCGCCGGGCCGCGTCTTGCCCACCAGCGCATTCATGTTCGCGCCGTCCATGTAGAGCAGCGCGCCTTTGGCGTGCAGGATGTCCGCGATTTTATGGATTTCACTTTCAAACACGCCGATGGTGGAAGGGTTGGTCAGCATCAGCGCAGCGGTCTCTTCATCGACGAGCTGCTCCAGTTCCGCCAGGTCCACCATGCCCTGGCTATTGGACTTCAGATTCTGCACCTGATAACCGCAGATCGCCGCCGTCGCCGGGTTCGTGCCGTGTGCCGAGTCGGGAATCAAAATCTTTTTGCGCGCGTTGCCTTTCGACTCGTGATACGCGCGTACCAGAAGAATGCCGGTGAACTCTCCATGCGCGCCCGCCGCCGGTTGCAGCGTGATCGCGTCCATGCCGGTGATCTCTTTCAGGCAATCCTGCAGCATACCCATCACGCGCATCGCGCCCTGCGACAGCGCTTCCGGCTGGTAAGGATGCGCCTCGGCGATGCCGGGCAGGCGCGCCACCAGTTCGTTGACGCGCGGGTTGTACTTCATGGTGCAACTGCCCAGCGGATACATGCCGAGATCGATGGCGTAATTCCACGTCGAAAGGCGCGTGAAGTGGCGAATGATTTCAATCTCGCTCACCTCCGGCAACAGGCCCAGGTCTTCGCGCACCGCATCGCCGAGCAGCGCCTTCGCGTCCACTGCCGGAACATCCAGCGGGGCCAGCCGATAGGCTTTTTTGCCAGGCGAGGATTTCTCGAAGATCAGCCCTTCATTCTGATTGACATGGCTGGAAACCTTGCGCCGCTCGCCGACGAAGGGGGTCTTGTTCGTTTCGGGACCGATTGCGTCCGGTGACTTCGTTGCCATTTCGTTCCTCAAATTTCTTACACGTACGCCAAGACGGGCGCTTGTTTGCCAGCAACCACTGCGGCCGCCGCATCGATCTGCTGGCGCGTGTTCTGCTCCGTCGCGCACCACAGCGAAGCATTGCGCAATTCTGGATACCACTTCGCCAACGGCAGGCCGCCGATAATTTTTTGCTCCAGCAGACGCGCGTTCATCGCACTGGGCACTTCCTGCGTCGACAGAACAAACTCGTTGAAGCGCGGCGAGTTGGCAAAGAGCAATTCACCGCCCAGCGTGGCCGCCAGCGCGTGCGCGGCATAGTGCGCCTTGGCAAGATTTTGCTCAGCCAGTTCCCGCATGCCCGCCTTACCG
>DAHUZH010000008.1 GCA_027306695.1 Acidobacteriaceae bacterium | reverse complement strand
CGTTAAACGTCGTCTTCGTCGTTCCGTTCACTTCCATAGCGACGAACTGGATTAGTTCTTCCGTCAAGTCCATCAAGTCGTGATAGTTCGCGTAGGCCTGATAGAACTCCAGCATGGTGAACTCAGGGTTGTGCTGGGTCGAGATGCCTTCATTGCGAAAATTGCGATTGATTTCATACACGCGATCCATGCCGCCAACGACGAGCCGTTTCAAGTACAGTTCCGGAGCGATGCGCAGATATAGGTCGATGTCGAGCGCATTGTGGTGCGTGGTGAAAGGCTTCGCCATCGCCCCTCCGGCGATGGGCTGCATCATCGGCGTTTCCACTTCGAGAAATCCGCGCGCGTCGAAAAACTTGCGCAAGGCGCGCAGCACGGCGGCGCGTTTGACGAAGACTTCGCGCACATCGGCGTTCATGAACAGATCGACATAGCGCTGGCGATAGCGCAGCTCGACATCGGCCAGGCCGTGATATTTTTCCGGCAGCGGCAGCATGGCCTTGGACAGGAAGGTGAGGGAATCGGCGTGGATGGTCAGCTCGCCGGTGCGAGTGCGGAACAAGTAGCCCGCGACGCCGATGTGGTCGCCCATGTCGAGCAGCTTGTAGAGCTGGAAACCCTGTTCGCCGACGGCGTCCATGCGGACGTAAATCTGCAAACGCTCGCCATTTTGTTGCAGCACGGCGAAGCCCGCCTTGCCCTGGGCGCGGATGGCCATGATGCGCCCGGCAACGGCGACCGGAATGCGATTTTGCTCCAGTGCTTCGCTGGTGGAGGCGTCGTAGGCCGCGCGAATTGCGGCAATGGAATGCGTAGCGGCGAAGCTGTTGGGATAGGCCGGTTGGCCAAGCGCTTCGATTTGCGTCAATTTTTCGCGGCGAAGTTCAAAGACGCTTCGTTCAAATTCCGATTCGTACACGCGGTTGTTCCTTTAAGAGATTGCGGGCAGGATGCAAGGACAGTATAGAGGTTGCTGCTGGATGGCGTTGTTTAAGCGATGCAGATACCCAAAAGCAAATGGCCGCCAGCGTGGAGCCGACAGCCATTTTGTATTCGTAGTTTGGCTAGAAGCTAACGGCGACCGCCGCCATGCCCGCCACCGCCGTGGAAGCCGCCCCCACCACCGCCATGGAATCCACCACCATGGAAGCCACCGCCACCGTGGAAACCTCCGCCGCCACCATGAAAGCCGCCGCCGTGGAAGCCACCGCGACCGCCAGCATAGGCTACTCGTCCATGCCCATAGCCGCCCCGGCCACCCCATCCGCCGCGATCACCACCCCATCCGCCGCGATCGCCACCCCATCCGCCGCGATCACCACCCCATCCGCCGCGATCGCCACCCCATCCGCCGCGATCGCCACCCCAGCCGCCGCGATCACCCCAGCCGCCCCAACCGCCATCATCGCCGTACCAGCCGCGACCATACCACGGGCCAGCCCCGAGGAAGATGCCACCGTTAAACCACTGCGGGCCGTAGTATCCATACGGTGCGCAAGTGTAAGGGTAGTAGCCGTAATAGCCGTATGCGCAGGCTGGAGGGCCATACGCCGGGCCTCCGATACCAATACCGACGGAAATCTGAGCGTGTGAATAAGCGGCCGGTAGAAAAAGAGCACCGAGGATTGCGAAGTACCGTAGGTAACGCATTGTGAGCCTCCTATTCTTACTCCAAGCTCGTAACATTTCTTTAGAGGTCGTTGACCTTATCTGGGTCTCAACCTCTGCTTGTAATAACGTAAATTTAGCAAAAATGTTGCGTTTGGACCGGGTTTATGACTTACGCCCTTGCAATCGCCGCATTGCGGGGTGGCTGTGTCAGGCTACAATTCCGATCATAAAGCTGTCGAGGGTTTTCTCCGTGCGAATGCCGCAATTTTGTTTGTACCCGCTAGGATTGCTATTGGCGACCGCAGGCCTCCATGCCCAGTCATTCCCCAGGCAAAACACTCTTGCGCTCCAGTCTTTTTACGAAGCTGGACTTCATCGTAATGGAATTGTCGGCAGCAGTCTTGTCCTGCTGGAGAACGACAAAGTTGTTTTTCAGGATTTTTACGGTCTGCAAAATCTGTCGCCTTTGCAGCCGGTGGACGCAAGCACTACCTACCACTGGGCCTCGATTACCAAGACCTTTACCGGAATCGCCATTATGCAACTGCGCGATCATGGACTGCTTTCACTCGACGACCCGCTGGTCAAATACCTTCCTGAGCTTGCTGTGGTGCATGACGCTTACGGACCTATTTCCGCCATAACGATTCGCGAAGCGATGTCTCACTCCAGCGGCTTTCGCAACCAGACATGGCCGTGGAGAGACAAACCCTGGCAGCCGTTTGAGCCGACACAATGGTCGCAGATCGTCGCCATGTTGCCGTATACCAGCATCCATTTTGCGCCCGGTTCGCGCTTCGGCTACTCCAATCTCGCCGTCGTATTTCTGGGCGAGATCATCGAGCGCGTCTCGGGCGAGCCTTATGAGGCATACATGGAAAAAAACGTCCTGGGGCCGCTGCGCATGGAGCATTCGTATTTTGACCGCAGCCCGTATACATTGCTGCGCTATCGCTCGCACAGTTACGACCTGAAAAATGGCAAGCGGACGGAAGACCCCTTCGACTTCGATACCGGCATTACACGGGCGAATGGCGGTTTGAATGCGCCGCTGCCGGACATGGTGAAGTACTTGAATTTTCTGGTTGGCGATCCGGCGCGCCAGGCCGAGTATGACGCGATTCTGAAGCGGTCTTCGCTGGAAGAGATGTGGAGGCCGGTGCTGCCCATCGTTGCCGACGCAGATTTTCCTTCACGCACCGGCGCGCACGATTTTGTTGCAGGAAGTTTTTTCGTTCATACGGATGGCGGTCTGCATCTGGTGGGGAAGTCCGGGTCGCAGAATGGCTTTCTGAGCCAGTTCTATCTCGACCCTGCTTCGCATCGCGCTTACATCGTGGCCTACAACACGGACGCACAGGATGCAAAACAAAACACGCAGAAGTTCGATGAGCAATTGCGGGATTATTTAATCGACAATTATTTTGCGAACAAGTGAAAGATGCATGGAACGGAGGCCATTTGCGGTCTGAAGAATTGTTTCCCGAAAATAAGGTGTCTGCGGTAGGCTAACGGGGACTGCTCCAACAAAACGATGGCTTCCTCGAACCACTCCGGCAACGATGGCGACCGCAAAGTAGTACTGCGGGGGCTGGCGCGCGCGGAGTCGATGGTGCAGATCGCGCTCGCCGTGCCGCTCTCGACCATCATCGGCTGGGGACTCGGCGTATGGCTCGACCACAAGCTGCACCAGTCCTGGATTGGCATTGTGGGCCTCGTGCTGGGCGCGGTGGCGGGATTTGTGCAGATCGTTCGGGTCGCGAACCACGCCAATCGCAGCGATGACAATCCATCCAAGTAAAATAGTTCCAGCCCGTCTACCTTCATGCCGCAGACCAATTTTTTGACCAATTTTACCGAAGACGATATTCGCCGCACCTTGCGCCGTGCGCTGATGTTGGCCGGGGCGATTGCGCTGGTGGCCACGCCCATCCTATGGATGTGGCAGGGATGGCAGACATGGCTGATGTTTCTGATTGGCGCGGCCATTTCCGCGACTGGAATTTTTGAGTGGCTGCAACTGCTGTCGGCCATGATGTCGCGGATGGAGGAGGGCCGCACGCCGACGCCGATGGGCCGCGTCCTGGTCATGTTTTTTCTACGTTTGGCGCTGGCGGGCCTGCTTTTGTATGCTAGTCTAAATAGTTTGCATGGCTCGATTTACGCTTTGCTGGCGGGGTTGGCGGTATCGCTGTTCGCCCTGCTGGTGGAATCAACCCGCCTGATGATGCGCGGATAAACCGTAAGTCGAACCGGGTTCCCGACAAGCGAAACATTTCAGACATTGGAAGAAAGTACGCAGCATGCCTCTTCAACATTTCCTTGAACATTTACTGAACCTGTTGATGGCCGCACCGGTGACGGCCCTGATGAACTGGATCGGCCGCCCGCCGATCAACCCGGCTGCACCCATCGATGGCGTCTTCACCATGGAACTGCTGGCGTTTCTGCTGCTGTTGATTTTTTTTGTAATTGTACGGCTTTCGCTGAACGTGGAGAAGCCTGGTACGGCGCAGCAGTTGGCGGAGATGGTGGAAGAGTTTGTCACCAACCAGACCGAGCCCATTATTGGGCACAAGTATCGCGTATATCTGCCGTTTCTTTCCTCCATTCTGCTCTTTGTAGTCATCAATAATCTGCTAGGCCTGTTGCCGGATGTCGATACGGCGACGGCCAGCCCGGTGGTTCCGCTAGGGCTGGCGCTGCTGACCTTCGTTTATTATCACTGGCAGGGATTGAAGGAAAACAAGCACAAATACATCCAGCAGTTTCTCGGGCCTCTGTGGTGGATTGCGCCGTTGATGCTGCCGATTGAAATCATTTCCCACCTCGCGCGCATTCTTTCGCTCACGATACGTCTGTTCGCCAACATGTTCGCCAGCGACCTGCTCACGCTGATTTTCTTCTCTCTGTTCCCGTTTGCGCTGCCGGTGATTTTCCTCGGACTGCATCTGGGTGTTTCTTTGATTCAGGCGTATGTGTTCATGCTGCTCGCCTCCATTTACATTGGACAGGCCGTAGCGCACGAACACTAAGGAAAAATTGGCAGAATGCCTTTAGTTTTTAGATTGTTTTCACATTTTCAATTTTGCTGGAACCGGCTTCCGCTCCAGCAGCAGCACCCCGGCAGCGTGAGGGCGCCAGCACGGTGAGCGTCAACCACCCACTGACGGGCAATCCTAAGGAAGCATTGGAGTCACATATGCGTACCACGATGCAAAACGTTTTTATGACGCTCTCGGTCCTCTGTATGGCCGTCCCGGCGTTCGCACAGGCCGCTGGTTCGTCCAGCAACAGCATGGTCCCGCTCGCCGCGGGCATCTCGATGGCCATTGCCTCGGGACTCTGCGGTCTCGGTCAGGGCCGCGCCGTCGCGTCTTCCACCGAAGCGCTCGCGCGCAACCCTGGAGCGCGGCCGGGAATTTTCCTGTTTCTCGTGCTGGGTCTTGCGTTCATTGAGTCGCTGGCCCTGTTCACCTTTGCCATCATCCTGTTCAAGGTGAAGTAGCCGCGGGGTTTTCTGAAAACAAAACGGCCTCCGTCGCGGAGGCCGTTTTGTTTTCGCGGTGGTGTGCGCGGCATACTTTTTTATCGGTTGATACTATGCGTTACGTCTGGAACTCGCTGAAAAATGCCTTGTCAATTTCGTAGGTTTTTACTGGCTTAAGACCCAGCTCAAGTTGCTCCAACATATCGATTAGCTTTTCTCCGTCGATAAGCTCAATGGGGGGGTACACCATCCCGTGATGCTTCACGGCGGGCCTCGGCGGTGAAGGTGCCCGTCGTGATAATGATGCCTTTGTCGGCGCGGCCGGCCATTGCTCCGCGAAAATCCCGCACTTGCGACGGAATGACGGAGCCGGTGTATTTCTTGCACTGAAATAAGACTTTGAAGGAAACGAGCGGATTGATTTGAAGAGTTCCATTCCCGTCAATACCCCCGTCGCCGCTTCTGCCAGTAACTGATACTTGCGTAAATCCTGATTCGCGAAGCAAACGTTGGGACAGGCGTTCAAATCCATCCGATGGTAAAGCAAGCAGCAAATTAATTACCTCGCTGCGGTAATTTTTTGAAATCGGTCCGGTGGAATCACTTGACTGTTCAAGAGACTGTTCCGGCTCGACTACTTTTGCTCGACGTTCTTCTTGGTAGCCGCGGATAAGCTTGCGGTAGAGATCACGAGATTGATCTGAAGATAGTTGGGTCGCCCGACCACGCTCCGTAAGGCTCCAGACACCGCGTTTCGATGAGTCGAGAAGCCCTTCTCGGACGAGATAGTACTGTGCCCATGCTACCTGGTTCCGAAAACGAGACTGACCCGATGGTATTAGCTCATTCTGGACATCGTCGGAGAGTTGCATTTTCTGAGCAATCCGCTCAATGACCTCATCCGGTGTCCCGGATCCGCCGAGATCGCGAAGTGCATCCAGTAAAGGACCGAAATACCTGAAAAACCGCGCGCTTTCTTCTTTAGGCATGGAGATCTCGCTAGTCTATCGTTCAAACCTCGCTACTGGAAACGCTGCGGCAGCGATCCTGTGCTGTACGTTAAACGTCGCCGCGCCAGCGCGCGCCAGTCGCAGCGCGCTGTTGGGAAAGATACCCAGCGCGAAGACCGCAATCACAAGGATTGCCACGCCGAGCACGAACGATGGACGCGCTCGAATTGTGTCCGGCGCAAGGCCCGCCTCTTGCGGCAGCATGTACATCTGGCCAAGGAGCCGCAAATAGTAGAAGGCCGCAACTCCGCTGTTCAAGAGGCCGAGGATCGCCAGCCATGCATTGCCGGAGTTGATGGCGGCCGTGAAGACGTAGAACTTGCCAAAGAAGCCCGCCGTGAAGGGAATCCCGATCAGAGAAATTAAAAAGACAGCGAGCGCAGCGGCCGCCATCGGATGACGTCGCGCGATTCCAGCATAGTCGCCCAGGTTGGTGCGTGCTTCGTCGTAGCCGGAAAGATAGCTGATGATTGCGAACGCGCCGACGTTCATCGCCGCGTAGGCGGCGGTGTAGAAGCTGGCCGCCGCAATGCCCATGGGCGCGAGCGCGGTGAAGGCAACCAGCAGATACCCGGCGTGCGCAATGGAGGAGTAGGCCAGCATGCGCTTCACATTGTGCTGCGTCAGCGCGCCCAAGTTGCCGATGGTCATCGACAGAACGGCGAGCATCCAGATCAGCGGCATCCATACATGCGTCATGGTCCCATACGCGCCGTACGCGATGCGCAGCAGGACGGCGAAGGCGGCGGCCTTCGGGGCGGTGGACATCAGACCGACGACCGGAGCGGGCGCGCCCTCGTACACATCGGGCGTCCAGACGTGAAATGGCGCAAGCGACACTTTGAAACCGATCCCGATCAGCATCATGCCGAAGGCGACGGTGAGCAGGAGCGGAGATGCGCCGCTGGCGACGCCTTTGGCGATGTCGTAAATGTTCGTCGAGCCGGTCGCGCCAAAACACAGAGCGATGCCGTACAGGAAAAATGCCGTGGCGAAAGAACCAAGCAGGAAGTATTTGATGGATGCTTCCGGGCTGGTGGCGCTGCGCTTGCGATAACCGGCGAGAATGTATGTTGAAATGGAAGAAATCTCCAGGCTGATGAAGACCATTAGCAGTTCGACGGAGCTGGTCATCAGCATCATGCCGACCGCGCCGAATAGAATCAGCGCATAGTATTCGCCGACATAACTGGTGTGGCCTTCAAAGTAGTCGAGCGAAACCAGCAGCGTGACCAGAACGATGCCGCCGATGACCAGATGAAAGAAAACGCTGAAGGCATCGGACTGGACAGTGCCGAAGAAGGCTGTTCCGGCGGGAAGCTGCAACTGATAGAGGCTGGCCGCAAGCGCGGCAAGCGTGCCCAAAATGGCCATCACGCCGAGCGGCTTGCGGCTGGTGTTCGGGGCGAGCACGGACTCGATCAACATGACGAGCACGCCAGTCACGGTGAGCAGAATCTCCGGCAAGATACGTAGTGCAGGAGAGACTGGAATCGCCGAAGTGGTTATTGTGGTCATCGGGATCATCGCGTCGATGCCACCCAGACATAAATTCCTGTGTGCGTTGCGGCAGTGTTTGGGGCCATGTTCGGAACGGTCAGATCGATCGCATGCATCCAGTACATCGAAGCCACGCCCATTGCGACCATAAGAACAATCGTTGGCCAGATGGCGGCACGCTCGCGCCAGTTCACATCGGGCCGCGCCAGTGCCATCACATGCTCGGAGGGCGCGCCGTAGAACACGCGCTGCACCATCCACAACATGTAGGCGGCAGCGAAGATCACGCCTAACGTGGCGACGGCTGTGATGCGAGCGTGCGTTTGAAAGCTGCCGCTGAGGATCAAAAACTCTCCGACAAAATTATTCAGTGCGGGCAGGCCGATCAGCGCCAGCGTGGTGATGACGAAGAGCACCGCCAGCCGAGGCAGCTTTGCCGCAATGCCGCCGAGCTGCGCCATATCGTACGTACCGTAGCGTTCATACAGAATGCCGAGCAGCATGAAGAAAGCGCTGGCGGAGATGCTTTCGTTCAATATCTGATAGGCTGCGCCGTCCATGCTGGCGGTCGTGAATGCATAAATGCCGAGCACGACGAAGCTGACGGCGCTGAGAGTCGCGTATGCAGCGAGGCGTTTCAGGTCGGTCTGCACCAATGCCAGCATCGCGCCGTAAAGAATGCCGATGGCCCCCAGCGCGACCATGAGCGGCGCGACATGCGCGGCCTCCGTGGGAAACAGCGCCACATGCCAGCGCAGCAGGGAATATAGGCCGAGCTTGCCGGCCAGTATCATTGCGACCGCAGTGGGCGCTTCGCCGATGCCATCGCGCAGCCAGCCGTGCAGCGGAAACACCGGGACCTTGACGGCGAAGGCCAGCAGAAAGGCCAGTGAGGTGAACCACAGCCCAGTCGCGTGGGCGCCGGTACTCCAGCCATGAAGCTGTTGCTGCAACCGCACCAGGTCGAACGTGCCTGTCTGCGCGTAGAGCCACAGCATTCCGACCAACATCAGCGCGGAAGGAATGAATGCGTAGAGAAAAAATTGGATGGCGGCGCGGCGGCCATTTTTGCGGCCATACATGCCGATCAGCAGCGCGAGCGGGACGATGGATAGCTCCCAGAATGCGTAATACACCAGCAGGTCGAGCGCGATGAAGACACCGTACATCGCTGTTTGCTGGAGCAGGAGGAGCGCATAGAATTCGCTCTTCCGGTCCTCAATGGCGCGCCAGGAGATGAGCACGCCGAGCGGAGCGAGAAACGAAACCAGCACCACCAGCCACATGGAAAGGCCGTCCACGCCAACGTGATAATGAATGGCGGGATTGGAAATCCATGGAACATTCAGTTCATATTGAAAGCCCTGTTGCTGGTGGTAATTGAAGTGAGCGGGCAGGTGCAGCGCCAGCACAAAAAGAAACAAGGTCAGCAGCAGCGAGAAAATCTGCGGAGCGCGTCCCCGCCGGGGCAGCAATAGCACCACCACCGCGCCAAGAGCGGGCAGCAGGGTGAGCCATGTAAGAATGCTTGCGTTCAACACAAAGTTCTTCCTCTTCAGTACAAGTGCGCGAGATAGAGCACCACAACCAATACAGCAGCCGCGCCCATGGCCAGCCAGCCGGCATAGGAGCGGATATTTCCAGACTGCATGCGGCGAATCCACGAGCTAGCACCGCGTGCTCCCGCAGTCCATGCCGTGCCCGCGCCATCGATCACTCCTTGATCGACGCCACGCCCCAGCTCATTCCTCGAAAATACAAGCAGCGGCCAGACGATCAAGTCCGCGTAAATTTCATCGACCCAATACTTGTTCCACAACAATTTATAAAGCGGCTGAGCCGCGCGCTCGGCTTTGTCGGCCAGCAGCGGCCTGCGACGGTACATTAAATCCGCCACGAACCAACCGATCAGCGCGGTCAGCGCGGAAACTCCTGCGAGAATCCGCTCCAGTCTCATGTCTGCCAGACTGGCGGCGCGAAGGGCTGAGCTGCCAAAAACAGGGTCAAGAAAATGCGCGATCCAGTCGTGTCCGCCGAGCGCTTGTGGCCAGCCAATCCATCCGCCAGCCACCGAGAGAACGCCGAGAATAACGAGCGGCAGCAGCATGACCCAAGGACTTTCATGCACGCCATGGCTGCCGTGCGCAGTTTGGTGTGTGGGCTGTGCGGGCGTGCGAGCTTCGCCGAAGAACGTGAGATACCACAGGCGGAACATATAGAAAGAAGTCAGTCCCGCCGTGATAAGGCCAACCGCCCACAGCAGCTTGCCGCCATGGGCAGATTGAAAGGTAGCGGCAAGGATTGCGTCCTTGCTGAAAAATCCGGCAAAGGGAAAGAACCCGCTGATGGCGAAGACGGCCGCCGTCATGGTCCAGAAGGTGATGGGCAGTTTTTTGCGCAGGCCGCCCATGGCGCGCATGTCCTGCTCGCCACCGAGCGCGTGAATCACGCTGCCAGCAGCCAGAAAGAGCAGCGCTTTGAAGAATGCGTGGGTGACGAGGTGGAAGATGGCCATCGAGTAGGCGGCGACACCGCAGGCCAGAAACATATAGCCTAGTTGCGAGATGGTGGAGTAGGCGAGCACACGCTTGATGTCCGTCTGCACGATGCCGACGGTCGCCGCGAAAAATGCAGTCGCAGCACCGATAATGGCGACCACCCCGAGGGCCAGCGGCGAACGGTCGAACAGCACATGCGTCCGGGCCACCATATAAACGCCCGCCGTGACCATGGTCGCAGCGTGGATGAGCGCGGAGACCGGCGTCGGACCCTCCATCGCATCGGGTAGCCACACGTAAAGCGGAATCTGCGCGGATTTACCCGTCGCTCCAAGGACGAGCAGCAAACAGATCGTGGTCAGGAAGCCGCCCTGTAGCTCCGGGTGCGCAGCGACGCTTTCAAAGACAGTGCTGAAGCTTAGTGTGCCGAAGTGCGCGATGAGCAGAAATATGACGAGTAGAAAACCAAAGTCGCCTATGCGATTGACGATGAAGGCTTTTTTACCCGCGTTCGCGGCGGAGTCTTTTTGATAGTAGAAACCGATCAGGAGATACGAAGCCAGGCCGACGCCCTCCCATCCGACGAAGAGCAGCAAAAAATTCGCCGCAAGGACCAGCGTCAGCATGAAAAAGAGGAAAAGATTGAGATAGCTGAAAAAGCGCCAGTAGCCGTCTTCCGTCGCCATGTAGCCGACCGAATAAAGATGGATGACGAAGCCCACGCCGGTAACGACGAGCAGCATGATGAGCGTGAGTTGGTCGAGAAGAAAAGAGAAATTCGCATGAAAGCCGCTGACGGCAATCCATGGAGTGGCAAATCGTTCGACATGCGGTAACATCAGCCCGGAATGCACGTATGCAACGATCCACAGCACCTGCGCAAAGGCAGCGGCAGGGAACAACAGCGCCACCAGCGACACGGCAAATTTTGGTAAACGGCGGCCCAGCGTGCCATTGACGGCAAAGCCAGCCAGCGGCAACAACGGCAACAGCCAAAGATGCAAAGAAGGTGTCATAGCTTCATCAAATTAATTTGATCGACGTTCAGCGTTCCCCGCGAGCGGAAGACGGCGATGATGATTGCCAGACCCACCGCAGCCTCCGCCGCGGCGACGACCATCACAAAAAACACAAAAATTTGTCCGCTGACCTGGTGCCAGTGATTTGCAAAGGCGACAAAGGCGAGGTTGACGGCGTTCAGCATCAGCTCAATCGACATGAAGATGGAGATGATGTTGCGCTTGATAAGGAATGCAAATACGCCCAGCGAAAACAGGGCGGCGCTGAGGATGAGATACCACGCAATCGGAACGGCCACGTTACTGTTCCTTTCCAGCGAGCACAACAGCGCCCAGAATGGCCACCAGTATCAGAACCGAAGTGACTTCAAACGGCAGCAAAAGGTTGCGAAACAACACGCGACTCAGGTCGCCGGTTGAAACTAGAAAGCTGCCGAGCCGGGCGCTGCCCAAGTTGGTGCGCAGCGTGAAAAATGTGGAAGCCAGCACCGCAAACAGCGCCAGCACGCCGGGAATGCCCGCGAGATAAGCGGCGCGGCTGCCGTGGGTGCGCTGCTCCTCCCCAGCATTCAGCAGCATGATTACGAAAACGAACAGCACCATAATTGCGCCGGAGTAAACGATGATCTGTGCCAGCGCGAGAAACTCCGCGCCCAACAATAGATAGAGAACGGACAGCGAGGACATCACCACAATCAGCGACAGAGCGCTGTTGATGGGGTGGCGTTGCAGCAGGAGATTCAACGCTCCGCCGATGCACAACAGTCCGAAGATGAGGAAGAGGGCTAGATGCATAGCGTCTCGGTTGCATGGAAAGTTGCGGCGAAAGCGCAGGTGCTCCCATTGGATTGTAATTCAGTCTTAACCATGGAAGGCCAACACCAGACTGGTCGCCATCACATTGGCAATGGCAACCGGCAAAAGAAATTTCCAGCCGAATCCCATCAGTTGATCGTAGCGGAAGCGTGGAAGCGTGCCACGCACCCAGACATAGAGAAACAGAAAGCAGAATACTTTGCCGACGAACCACAAAACCGGGAGTAGCGCCTGCACGATAGGGCCGCCAAAGGCGGGCAGCAGATGGCCGAAGGGGCTGGACCATCCGCCGAGAAAAAGCAGTGTCGCGACGCAGCCGACGGTAATCATGTTGGCGTATTCGGCCATAAAAAACATGGCGAACTTCATCGAACTGTACTCGGTGTGATAACCAGCCGTCAGTTCGCTCTCCGCTTCCGGCAGGTCGAAAGGAGTGCGATTCGTTTCCGCGAAGGCCGCAGTCAAATAAATAAAAAATGCAATCAGTTGCAGACCGCCAAAGACGTTCCAAGACAGCATGCCGTGCGTATTTTGGACGTTGACGATGTCGCGCAGCCGAAGCGAGCCGGTGCGCAGCACCACGCCGATGACGGACAGGCCCAGCGCCAGCTCGTAGCTGATCATCTGCGCGGTGGAACGCAAGGAGCCGAGCAAAGAATATTTATTGTTTGACGACCAGCCGGAGAGCGCGATTCCGTAAACGCCGATCGAGGTGACTCCGAGGATGACCAGCAAACCGATGTTCAGGTCGGCGATCTGAAACATGTCCACGCCATGCCAGCGGATATTTTCGCCAAAGGGAATGACTCCGATGGAGATCAACGCGCAGGAGAGCGCGATGATGGGTGCAAGAATAAACAGCGGACGCTCCACTGCATCGGGCATCAAATCTTCTTTTAAGAAGAGCTTGAGGCCGTCCGCCAAAGGCTGGAGCAGCCCGAACGGGCCAACGCGCGAGGGTCCCCAGCGATTTTGAATGCGCCCGACGAGTTTACGTTCCAGTAGCACTGTGTAGGCCACAGCCGTCAAAAAGATCACCGTGACCACGACGACCTTGAGCAAGCTTAAAAGTACAAAGATGAGAATATTCACGTCGGTTTCGTTTCCACTCTGTCTTACATTGCGCTGCGCGCACAACGCGCACAGGTTCCGTTCCGTGCCTGAAAAAATTGAATCAGTCTGCAGCCGCCATACTTCGGTTTTCTTGAAACACTTCCACTTCCATCAGTTTTTCGCTGTAGCGTCCTAGCGTCCCAGAGGTAAACAGTCTGTCTCCCGACGGCACAATACCATCCGCGCGTTCGGAAATCTGCACCAACGTTCCGGGGGCCATTGCTGGCTGAACGAGCTGGCTGGTTCCCGACAACAGGTCGAAGCGGTCAAAGTCATAGCCCGGAACTACGCGCTGGATTTCATCGAGAATGGCATTCGGATCGAACGGGCTGAGCTTTGGCTCCAGATTATGCGCGGCCAGCCAGATGCCATGGCGGTCCGCCTCACCGGACTGCGAACCGCGCGACTGGCCCATGTCCGCCCGCACTCCCTTGCCGAATGGGACCAGTGTGCGAACATCCTCTCCCATTGTGTCTGCGATGCGAACGATCAACTCAAGATCAGTACGCACACCGGCGCGGTCGGCGGCTTTCTTGACCAGTTGCAGATCACCATAAGTATTGGTGACGGTCCCGGATTTTTCGTAGAGGTTCGCTGTGGGCAACACGACATCGGCGAGCTTCGCGGTGGCGGTCAAAAACATGTCCTGCACGACAAGGAAAGTATTCTGCAACGTTGCAGCGGGAACGCCCAGCCGCTCGACCGGATCATCTCCGACAACGTAGAGCGCTGCCAGTTCGTTGCGGGCGGCAGCTTCCAACATCTGCGGCAGGTCGAGTCCGGCTTGCGAAGGAAAGCGCTCGCCATATTCAGCTTGCAGCGCGCTCGATGCGCCGAGGGTCTGATATCCAGGCAGTTGATCGGGATAGAGACCCATGTCGGCTGCACCGCGCGAATTCACATAATCGCCGAGGCAGGCAAATTTTGTGTCTGGCAGAGACAGGCCGAATTTTACCAGCGTCCCAATGGCAGTTCCGCGCAACTCCGAGCCAAAAATAATCAACAGGTTTGGTTCCTGACGCAGCGCATCGCACAGTGACGTTGCATCGTCGCCAAACGCAGCGTTCTCCTCGCCGCCGAGAAAGCGCACAAAGCTGTCGTAGCCGTCCGCTGCAATCTGGACAAAAGATTTTGCCTGGCGGCGTAGCTTGATCTCGCGATGATTAGCGATATAGATATGCGCGCCGTTGTGGCGGACATTGGTGCGCAAATTCCACGCCAGAAGCGGATGCTGTTCGGTGGGGTCGTTGCCAATCAGCAGAATCGCCGGGGCGGTCGCACTGTCGGCCACGCTGGCAAAACGATTCTTCTGGCCAGCCAGTGCATACATGAAGCGGACGTAGTCCGCAGTGCGGTGATGGTCGATGTTATTTGTACCGAGCGTGCCGCGCGCAAATTTTTGCAGCAGATAGACTTCTTCATTGGTGATGCGTGTCGAGCCGATGACGCCGATGCTGTTGCCGCCGCGACTGTCGCGAATTTCGCGAAAACGCCGCGCGACAACGTTGATCGCCTCTTCCCAACTGACCGGAGCAAGCTGCCCATCCGGCTGGCGCACCAGCGGTTGGGTCAAGCGCGCGGGGCTGTCGGCGAAGTCGAAGGCGTAGCGGCCCTTTACGCAGAGAAAATCGCCGTTCAGGCCGCTCTTATCGCGGTTGTCGCCGCGTACGATCTGCATGCCATCTTCGCTGCGACGGACGCCCAGCGTTGTCTTGCAGCCATCGCCGCAATGCGTGCAGATCGTACCAACGTGGGTCATCTCCCAAGGCCGCGTTTTGTAGCGATACGTATCGGAGGTGAGCGCGCCGACGGGACAGATGTCGATACACATGCCGCATTGCTCGCAGTCCAAATGGTCTACGGCGTTGGGCGCGATCACCGAACTCGCGTTGCGTTCTTGAATGCCGAGCGCGGCCACGTCCATGCCTTCATTGCAGACGCGTACGCAGCGATAGCAGAGAATGCAGCGCGGACGGTCGAAGAAGACCACCGGAGACCATTGCCGCTCATCGCGATGATTTTTGATCTCGATGAACTTCGAGCCGCCAGCGCCGTATTTGAAGGTCATGTCCTGGAGTTCGCATTCGCCGCCGGCATCGCAAACCGGGCAGTCGAGGGGATGGTTCGCAAGCACCAGTTCCAACATGCTTTTGCGCGCCTGCTTGATCTCGTCCGTTTCGGTGGCGACGATCATGCCTTCGCCGACCGGCGTGGTGCATGCGGTCTGGAGCTTCGGCATTTTTTCAATGCGCACCAGGCACATGCGGCACGCCGCCTGTAGCGACAGGCCAGGGTAATAGCAAAATGCAGGAATCTCGATGCCGACCTTGCGGCAGGCTTCAATGAGAAGCGTGCCCGCGGGTGCGGTGATCTTCTTGCCATCGACGGTGAGGGTTACGTCAGCCATATTATTGATCGTATCCGGGTGAGGTAGACATCTTGCGTAACAGAATCCAGCTCTGTTTCAAGCTCCTTATGATCCACGCCCTTTATTTGATCTCGGACGTAAGGCATTGCGTCTTCGACGTGTATGCTCATATTCCGAAAATCTCGATAAAAGACGTCAAGGCCGCTTTCGTACTGTCCGAATCTAACCTCAGAGAAGTCCTCTTCTTTATTAGCTAAATTTGAAGCGACTTGCGGCAACTTTTTTCCTGAAATGATTGTTGTATATTTTCCGCTCCGCGGAAGAAGTCTCTGCTCCTTCAACGTAACCAATTACTTACATAACCCACCTTCATTCCATCTGAGCATGACTGCCACCAGTACCCATTCCTGGAGTCTGATGAAGACTGGCTGAAAGCATCTGTGGACAGCATCAAAACTACAATCGCCAAGAAGAAGCGCTTAGCTTTATATGTGTGCACTGCGACCTCCTTTTAGGGGCATCCAGTTTACACAGTCGTCAGTTCCTGCCACAGATTGTTCACATAAGGGCACGGCTTTCCATCCTTTAAATTCCTTCCGCCACCTCTTCGCGGTCTTCAAGCATGAAGCTTAGGTCTTTCCAGCGCGCCGTTAACGATTCTCAGGCGGAAAAAGGAATTTCGACCATTTCCGCTGTAGAAGTCGGCTCGGGAACAGCTTCGCCGTGCTCCCGCATGACCTGAATGTGCGCTTCAATGCCTTCGCGGATCAGCTTTTTAGTATCGTCAAGCGTCTTGCCCACGACTCCCAGTCCCGGTAGATCTGGAACATAGGCGCCATAGCCGGTAGCCGACTTCTCGTAAATTACCGTGTATCTCATTTCAAGCTCCCCTGCTTCAGTCCGGCCTGTTTCAGCATGCTGTTCAACGTTCCTCTGGGAATATCATCATTACCCCGTCCCGCAACCGTTACCGTTCCAGGTTTCACCGGGTGATGGTAATGTTTGTGACTGCCGGTTGTTCTCACATGATTCCAGCCATTCTTTTCGATCATACGAATAAACTCCCGATAGTTCACGCGACGACCAATTCATTTATAGAATGTTTCGCATACGGACATGGCCTGCCACCCAGATGGTCTTCAAACTCCTGCCGAAATTTTTTCACGAAGGCAATCGTAGGCATCGCTGCCGCATCGCCCAGCGGGCAGAAGGTGCGGCCCATCATGTTCTCGGCAAGATAGCGGATATTGTCGATGTCGCGCGCTTCACCCGCGCCGGCATGGAAGCGTGTCAGCGTCTTCTTCAACCAATCCGTGCCTTCGCGGCAGGGAATGCACCAGCCGCAGCTTTCGTGCTGGTAGAACTTGATGGTGCGCAGCGCAAACTCCACCATGCAGACTGTTTCATCCAGAACCACCACGCCGCCGGAGCCGAGCATGCTGCCAGCTTTGCCGACCTGATCGAAGTCCATGCCGATATCGATTTCTTCCGGCAGTAGGACAGGCGTGGAAGATCCGCCGGGAACGACGGCCTTCAACTTACGTCCGCCGCGAATGCCTCCGGCAACTTCATAAATCATTTTTTTCAGGTTATAGCCCATCGGCAGTTCATACACGCCATTGCGCTCGGCATGGCCGCTGATGCAGAACAGCCGCGTGCCACCGTTGCGTTCCGAGCCGATCTTGGCGTACGCCTCACCGCCTATGCGCAGAACGTGCGGCACCGACGCAATCGTTTCTGCATTGTTGATGACCGTCGGCCCACCGTACAGTCCTACGACGGCTGGAAACGGCGGACGGATGCGCGGAATGCCGCGCTTGCCTTCGAGCGACTCCATAAGCGCGGACTCTTCGCCAACTTCATACGCGCCCGCTCCGGTCTGCGAGATGATGTCGAAGGCGAAACTGGAGCCGAAGATTCCTTTGCCGAGAAAACCTATCGCGTACGCGTCCGCGATGGCCTTTTCCATAATGGTGAGCAGGTAACGATACTCCCCGCGTAGATAGATGAAGCCCATCTTCGCGCCGACAGCAAGACCGGCGATGATGCATCCTTCTATGACGGAGTGCGGGTCATGCAGGAAAATCAGATGGTCTTTGCAGGTCCCGGGTTCACTCTCGTCGCCGTTCACTAGAATATATTTCGGCTTCTCGGACTGCTTCGGAACGAAGGACCACTTCATGCCGGTGGGAAAACCCGCGCCGCCGCGCCCGCGCAGGTTCGACGCCTTCATCTCGGCGATAATCCACTCCGGCCCTTTTTCAATGGCCTGGCGCACCGATTGATAACCACCGAGTTCGATGTAGCGGTCGATCTCTGCCGCGCCCTGGCCGAAACGGCTGGACACAATCTTGACTTCTTCGGGATGGGAAACGAGTGTGGGCATTTTTATCGGGTGGTCTTATTGACCGGCTTGACCGGCGTTGTTACGGTATTGTTCCAGCAGCGCGTCCATGGATTCGGGCGTGAGATTGTCGTGGAAGTCGTAGTTCACCTGCACGGCGGGCGCCCAGCTACAGGCCCCAATGCATTCGACTTCTTCCAGAGAAAAAAGTCCGTCCGGCGTGGTCTGTTTGTGGCCGATGCCCAGACGTTTTTCGCAGTGCTCAAAGAGTTCCTGTCCGCCCCGTAGCATGCAACTGATATTGGTGCAGACCTGCACATTGAACTTGCCCACCGGCCTGGTACGCAGCATAGAGTAATACGTCAGCACATTGCGCACATCGAGGACGGTGATTTGAATTCGTTGGGCAATCTCGGCAATGGCCGCGTCTGAAAGATGGCCGATTTCGTCTTGCGCGTAGAGCAGCATGGGAATCAGCGCGGAGCGGCGGAGCGGATAGAGCGTGACCAGCTTGTCGAAGCGTGCGGCCAGCGCGGGAGAAAAAATTGTCGCGTCGGTTTTTGGAGTTACGGCGATGTTCGTCAGAGTCATGCGGACACCTTGCGCAGCCAGTGTTCGACGGCGGCTTCCATATCCATTTCGGAAACGGGCGCATCGTCAGCGCTTTCAAAATGGACCATGCCGTCTTCCGTGAAGAAAAATGTAGAGTATTCATCCCCAAGCTCGCCTGCTTCTGGGCGAAACTCGGTAGCGCCAATACCGGAGGCATCCGGCCCAACGATGAGCAGTTTTCCAATCGGGCCGAGGAGTTCCAATTCGGATTTGGATTTGGACGCCAGACGCAGTTTAACGTCTGGGCGCGTGACCGAATGCATCGCCACATGGGAGTGCAGCAGGGAAGCGAGCGATACCCAAAGCTCTGCGGCCAAAGCGCTGGAAGCGAGAGAACTATGCGCGGGCATGGCGGCGGCGCTCATCGGTCAATCTCCCCAAGAACGATGTCGATCGAACCGATGGCGGCGACCACATCAGCCAACAGACGCCCAACACACATTTTTTCAATTGCCTGGAGCGTGGCGAAGGTCGGGTTGCGCATATGTACGCGGTACGGCTTGGCGGTCCCATCGCTGACGACAAAATAGCCCATCTCGCCGCGTGAAGATTCAATCGCTTGGTACACCTGCCCGGCAGGAACGGCAAAGCCTTCGGTGACGATCTTGAAGTGATGGATCAAGGCTTCCATCTGCGTCTTCATCGCCTCGCGGTCGGGCAGCACGATCTTCGGCGCGTCGGCCTTGATGCGGCCCTCCGGCAGGCCGTCGAGCGCTTGGGTGGCAATCTTCACCGACTCGCGCATTTCCTGCACGCGCAGCACGTACCGCGCCCACACGTCGCAGTCGGTAGACACGGGGACCTTGAATTGAAATTTTTCGTAGCTGGAATACGGCATGTCGCGGCGCAGGTCCCAGTCCACGCCACTGGCGCGCAGCGGCGGCCCGGTGACGCCCAGTGCAATCGCGTCTTCGGCGCTCAGCAGGCCGACATTCTTGGTGCGGTTGATGAAGATTGGATTACCACTCAGCAGGTTCTCATATTCATCGATCTTTTCCGGCAGACTTTTCAGCAGCTTGCGGACGCGATCATGAAAATCCAGCGGCGGTTCGAGCGACACGCCCCCGATGCGGAAATACGATGTCATCATGCGCTGTCCGGCCACGGCGTCGAAGATGCGCAAAATCTCCTCGCGCTCGCGAAAGCAGTAGAGGAACACTGTCAACGCGCCAAGGTCCATTGCGTGCGTGCCCAGCCAGACCAGGTGTGAATTCAGCCGCGTCAGCTCACTGAGCAGGACACGCAGCCACTGCGCGCGCTCGGGGACTTCGAGTTCCAGCAACTTTTCCACCGCCAGGCAGTAGCAAAGGTTGTTGTGCATCGGGCTCAGGTAGTCGATGCGGTCGGTGAGCGGAACGACCTGCTGATAAAACTTCGCCTCGCAGGTTTTCTCGATGCCGGTGTGGAGATAGCCGATGTCGGGCGCAACGCGAACCACCACTTCACCGTCGATTTCCAGCACCAGGCGCAAAACGCCGTGGGTCGAAGGGTGCTGCGGTCCCATGTTCAGAATCATGGTGCGGTCCTGATCGGACTCGACCACGGCGGGGGCCGTCATGAGTTCCAATTCCGCCATCAGCGATAGCCCTCCACCGGAAAGTCCTTGCGCAGGGGATTGCCGCGAAACTCTTCCGGCAGCAGAATGCGGCGCAGGTTGGGATGGCCGCCGAAGCGGACGCCGAAGAGGTCAAAGACCTCGCGTTCGTAAAAATTCGCCGCCGGCCATACCGAGGTGATGCTGTCGACGGAGGGGTCGCTTTCGTCCACCAGCACGCAAAGGCGAATGCGCTGCTTCAGGGTATGCGACAGAATATGGTAGGCGACCTGAAAACGCGGTTGGTTCGGATACCAATCGACACAGGTCACGTCGGCGAGGAAGTTATATCCGGCGGACTGCACGGCGCGGCAAGCATCGCCAATGCGTTCCCGGGCCATGGTCAGCGTCAGTTCATTGCGGTCGAATTTTGCGTCCAGTATCGCGTCGGGACATTGCTGAGTGAGGGCGGCAACGGCGGGGTGGTCCGCTTGGGCCGCGAGGACTGCGTTTTTGTCTTCCTGATCGGATTGGCTGCTCACAGATTCCATGGCCTTAGAGATCTGCCTTGTCTTTCGACCATTCGAGGACGCCCTTTTTCCAGATATAGAAGTAGCCGACCAGCACAAAGCCGATATAGACGAGCATCTCCCAGAAGCCGAAGAAACGCGAGCCAGTGAGGGCGGGCAGCTTGCGATAAATCACCGCCCAGGGAAACATGAAGACTGCTTCGACATCGAACAAGATGAACAGCATGGCGACCATGTAGAAGCGGACTGAAAAGCGTCCGCGCGCGTCTCCCTGCGCCACCATGCCGCACTCGTAGGTGGAGAGCTTGATCTTTCCGGGGCGATGGCGGCCAATCAGCCAGGAAGCCAGAACGATGAAGCTGGAAAGGCCCGTGGCAGCGAGAATCTGGAGCAGGAGCGGCAGATAATTCCAGAAATAATTAGGAGTTTGCATGAGGACCGCAGTCATGGACGCGCCACGTTGCTCCGTTGCCGCCTATAGCTCGACTTTAAGGTTGAATCGCGCGAGTGTCAAGCCGACAGGCCCTATAGGTGTGGAAGTTGCACGGAATGAACATCGCATCGCAGAAATCGAGGGGCCATTGAAAAAGCCGACACCACGCAAGAGAGAAAGTCGTGCGTGCGGGAGCGTGCCAGTGGATGTTAGGGGGGGGCTAGTTTACAAGACGCGCTATGTGGCATTCAAGAAAATTGTCCAATCACTGCAAACTTTAGTAACTGTTGCGCATTCCGCATTTGTAAATTCGTCCCGATTTGATACGAACAAACTTTCGTAACGTCATCCTTTGCCTACGACCACACTCAAAGACGTCACTATATAAGTAGAGGTTTTTCTATGGCGACGCATGCTAGGTTCGAGGCAGATTTAGAACGCGCAGGCGATGGGCAGGGAACGGAATTGCGCCAGCCAGCTCGGCGTTCGTCCACTCCATTGGCCCAACAGTCCGTCCTGCCATGGAATACTGCCTCTCAGGCGGCCGTAACTGGAAAACGGCGTGTCATGACCCGCGAGCAAGGCCGCGCCCTGGAAACCATCGGTCACGCCGTCGATTATTTGCAGGACATTTATCTGCATCACGGCCCGGACCAAGAAATTCTCCGCTCCGATTCCCCCGCGATGGAAGCCGTTCGGATTCTCGTGGCAACACGCCGGGAGCTTTTGAACTCTCTGCCACTGCGCGAGACTTTCTCCCAGCGCATAAGGAATGTCCTCTTCCATCGCAAATCCACGGCCAACCCAGCACCCGTGGTACGCTAATCGTCGAGGCCGCTGCACGATAGACGGCACAACAGACGGGGCAATCCACGCACGATGAAGCTGTGCATCAATGGAAGAGACAGGGAATTCTTACTGGACTCCGATCCTCGCCTGACCCCTCTCGTCGAACTGCTGCAGATGAAAGCCGACCGCATTGCCATTGAACACAACGGGGCCATTATCCCAAGATCGACATGGGAAAAAGTGTTTCTCAAGGATGGCGACAAATTGGAAATCGTCCAATTTGTCGGCGGCGGAAAAATATAAGACAAAGAATTTTGCTTGACTCCACGTTAAGTCTCCTTTACGTTGATTTATGTAAAGGAGACTTAACGTTATGAACGAAGCCTGCAAGAGTTTCCGAAAAGAAGGCTTACTGGCCCTCGGCCTTTATTCGGTTGTTGTGGCCGCATCTATCTGGGCCATCTCAAAGTTTCATCTTGGTGGGTGGAAGATACCCGTCGCCATCACGCCTGTGTTTCCGGCTTTGCTGTTCGTGCGCGCCTTTCTCAATTTTCTAGGTCGCTGCGATGAGTTGCAGGCGCGCATCCATCTCCAGGCCTTTGCATTTGCCTTTGCCGGCACGGCGGTACTTTCGCTGACCTATGGATTTTTGCAGAACGCCGGCTTTCCCGATGCGAACTGGGCGTGGGTTTGGCCGCTGATGGGAACGCTCTGGATCATCGGCAAACTGATCGCCAAGAGGAAATACCAGTGAAGAACCGAGTGCGGGAATTGCGGGAGCTAAAAAATCTGTCTCAGGCGGAGTTCGGCCAGCAGATTGGCGTCTCGCGGCAGACGATCTATGCCATCGAAATCGGCAAGTACGATCCCAGCCTGCCACTTGCGTTTCTGATTGCCAGGGCTTTTGGCAAACGCATTGAGGAGGTATTCGATCCGCGCAATTGATGGACTGCCTTGCAACGCACGACCGTGAAGTTATTGGGCGAAGATCAACAAGCCGAATAAAAACAGCCACAGGACGCCCATCACATGCCAGTACCAGCTAGCGCAATCGACAACGATCTGGCGGATTTCAATGCGTCTGGCATACCACAGCGCAGCCAGGGCCGCTGCGATGGCCGCGACCCCCAGCACAAGGTGGAGCGCATGTGCGCCGGTGATCAGATAAAAGAAATGGCTACTTGGATTGGATCCGAAGAAGATACCCTGGGAAGCAAGCTGCTCCCATGCCATCCATTGCCCCACGATAAATAAAGTTCCCAGAGCAGCCGTCGCAATCAGCCATGGCAGCGCGCGTCGGGAGGTAGGCCGTCCCAGGCCTAGCCACTCTTCCATCACATGGCCCTCGTGAAACACGCTGCGCCGCCCCATTTCCATGGTCAGGCTGCTCAGCAGCAGAATGGCAGTGTTGATCCAGAGAATTGGTGGAATGGTAAGCGGCCGCCAATCGAGAATGAATTGGTCGTTGGGATCGATGTGTCCAGTGTGCTGCTGTACGAAAAACGCGCTGACAAGAGTGATGAAGAACATCAGGTCGCCCGCCAGCGCAAAGCCCAGTCCCATGCGATAGCGCGTCAGCAGTTCCCGTGGGCCACGGCGTCCGGGAGGGCGGTGCTCCCAATTTTCGTCCCCGCCTCCGCCACCCGTGGGGCGATGATCGACAGGCGGACGCCCACCAAAGCCTGGGTCTTTCCGTTCGGTGTCAACTGGAGCGCGGGTAATAATGGCAGGCATAGCGGCTTTCCCCGGATACATGCAGTTTACTCCCGTTTGGATGCGGCATCACAGCGAAAGCGGCTCACAATCGATGAGATCGAACGGAATTTGTCGGAGAGGGACTGTAGCAAATTCAAGATGGATGCACCCGCACTAAGAAATCCTCCGTCAAAGGCCACTCCAGCGTCTCGGCGTTCCAGGGATTGGCGGGGGATGGCGCACCGCGCCGCAGGCTGCGCAACAGGTTCCACAGAAAAATCAGTTGCGTCGCCGCCAGCAGGAACGCTGCGATGGTAATAAATCGTTGCAGCGGCAGCAATGTCGCCAGATACGCTGCCGTGCCCGTCAGTTGCGCGTAGTGGCGCGGCTCGCCTGCCAGGCCGGCGAAGTGCATGGGAAAGAAAACCGCGTACGCGCCAATCAGTGAGAGCCAGAAATGCCACCGGCCCAGTCGTTCGCTCATCAGCCGCCCGGTGAGCAGCGGGAACCAATAATAGATGGCGGCAAACAGAGCAAAGACGCCGGCCATGCCCATGACAAGATGAAAATGCGCGACCACGAAAAATGTGTTGTGCAGATAGCTATCCAGAATCGGTTGCGCCAGGATGGGGCCGGTCAGTCCGCCAGTGATGAACAACGACACAAAGCCAAGCGTGAACAACAGAGGGGTCGCGCGGCGCAGGCCTCCGGTGAGAATCGTGGCCAGCCACTGGATTACTTCAATCGAAGAAGGGACGGCGATGGCAATAGTCAGCAGCCCAAATCCACGGCTGGCATAGGGATTCATGCCGCTGACGAACATGTGATGGCCCCACACGGCAAAGCCGAGCAGACCGATGGCGATGGTCGAGAAGACCATGGTGCGATAGCCTGCCCGATAGCCGGGACTTTGGCGCACTGAGAATGTCCCGAGCAATGTGGTCGTCAGGCCCATCGCCGGAAGCACGGCGATGTAGACCTCGGGATGCCCGAAGAACCAGAAGAGGTTTTGCCAGAGCAGTGGGGAACCGGCGGCGTGGCGCAGCACCACGCTGTTCACCACATCGATGGGAGGAAAAAAGAAGCTGGTCCCAAGATGCCGGTCACTGAACAACATGCCGCAGGCAGCCAGCAGAACGCTGAAGGCGGGGAACACCATGCAAGCGCCAACGAACCACGACCATGCGGTCAACGGCATCTGCATCCACCGCATGTTTTGTAAGCGGCGTGTAAGGACGGTGGCGATCACGCTGACTGCGCTGAGCAGAGAGCCAAGACAGAACAGGGCAATTGCCAGCAGCCATCCGTCCATGCCATAGCTCTGACCGGGGCCAGCCGCAGGAATCGCGCTTAGCGGCGGATAGCTCGTCCAGCCGGAGATGGCCGCGCCGCCGGGGAGAAACGGCGTAGCCAGCAATACCAGCAATGCCAGCAGAGTCAGCCAGACGGAGAGCGCATTGAGCCGTGGCAGCGCCATGCGCGCGGAGATTTTTGTTTCGGGACCCGCGGAGTATCTTCCGCCCAACTGCTCCGGCAAAATCAGACTGGCCAGTCCATTCTGCGGTGCGGCCGTCATCACGAAAAAAATCATCAACGTACCGTGGAGCGTGACCAGCGCCAGATAATCCTCCGGCTTGATCTGTCCCCAGCCAGGCAGGTTCGCGTCGCTCCACGCAAGATGCCACCGCATCAGCAGCGACAGGACTGTCCCACCTACGACGGCGGCAAGACCGAGTAGCAGATATTGCACGCCCACCACGCGGTGCGAAGTGGTGAAGACATAGCGTCGCATCCACGAGCGCGGGGCTGGACGATGTGTTGCCGATGCAATCACATGTTATCTCGCTGTCTGCGCCGCTTCGCGCTGCGCCATCCAGGCAGAAAATTGCTGCGTGGAGACGACGCGCAATACGGCATGCATTCGATAGTGTCCCAGTCCACAGACCTGCGAGCAGAGAATCGCGTAGTCACCGACATGATTCGGTGTCATGTGAATCTCCGATACGCGGCCCGGAGTTGCGTTCTGCATCACGCGCATTCCAGGGACAAAAAATCCGTGGACAACATCCTGTGCGCGCAATCGCAGGTCCACCTGCTGATCCACGGGCAGCATCAAAACGCTGCTGACGACATCATCCTGACTGTTTGGATCGGATGGATCGAGTCCGAGAGGATTGCCTCCAGCGGCGTCGATCAGTTCCGGCTTCGTTTTGCCGTAGACGCCGTCCGTGCCAGGATAGCGAAAGTACCATTGAAACTGGACGCCCGTCACTTCCACTGGGACTGCGTTGGCTTCGGCGCGTGTCAACCGGACCGTGGACCAGAGATGCTCCGCTGTAATGGTCATCCACACAAACAGCACCACGATCGCGCCGGTTGCGATCCATCGCCAAATCCGCGAAAAGCGAGGATTTTGCTCGCGCCGCGGGAGCAGGCCGGCAACAAGCATCACCTGTGCCAACACGCAGAATACGAACAGCAGAAACAAGCTGGACCGCAGCAGCGCGTCAATGGCATGAGCGTGCAGCGAGCCTGCGCGCGGCAGCCAGGTTTGGGGTGTTGTCAGAGCGATGAATAAGCCTGCACCCCGAACCGGTTGCGGCATTACAGATTCGTCCGAACGGGTTGGGCAACCGCTGTTTTTTTATAGTGAGACGTGTGGCTAGCGTCTGGCAATTCCTCGACCATTTGCAGGAAATAGCGATGTATACGCCGATCTTCCGACAACTCGGGATGAAAGGTGGCTGCGAGAACATTCTGCTCACGCACCAAAATAGGAGCGCCACTGCGCCGGGCCAACACTTCCACGCCATCGCCTACATCTGCGATGCGTGGCGCGCGGATAAAGACCATCTCCAGCGGGCCGCCGGGCAGGGAAGTTTCCTCGGTCAGAATTTCGCTGTCATTTTGACGGCCATACGCATTGCGTTCGACCGTCGCATTCAGCACGCCAAGGCTTTGCTGCTCTGGGTTCAAGACCTTCTTCGCCAGCAAAATGCAGCCCGCGCAGGTGCCGAATGTAGGTCGTGTTTGTACAAAGCTCTGAAGTGGCACAAACAGTCCTTCTCGATCCAGCAATTTCAGAAAGGTGGTCGATTCGCCGCCCGGAAGAACCAGCGCATCGACCTGCGCGAGTTCCTCTTTCGTACGGACCATTTTTGTACGCACGCCGATCTCTTCGAGCGCCTGCGCGTGCGGCGCGTAGTCGCCCTGTAAGGCCAGCACGCCGACAACGGGCGAAGCTGCATGAGACGAACGAGTCATAGGAGGTATGTTTGCAATCGTGGAAGCTGTAGTTTTGCAGTCCGCTACCAGCCGCGCGTCTGCATCATAGAAGACGGATCCATCGCGGAAATGGCCAGGCCCTTCATTGCGCCGGTGCACTCTTCGCTCGCTTCGGCCAACACCTTCGGGTCGTCGAAGAACGTGGTCGCGCGGACGATGGCGCGCGCGCGAATCTCGGCTTCCTTCGGCGGAGCAAAGGTGGTGGAGTCGCTCATGAAAATTCCCGAGCCAACGAAAACAGCTTCAGCGCCAAGCTGGCGCACCAGTGCGGCATCGGCGGGCGTTGCAATGCCACCGGCGGAGAAGTTTGGCACGGGTAGTTTGCCGCTTTTCGCAACCATGCGGATCAACTCATAGGGTGCGCGATGTTCTTTGGCGGCCGCGTAGAGTTCTTCTTCACCCATGACGGTCAACTGGCGCATGTCTTTTACGATTTGCCGCAGATGCTTCACCGCGTGGACCACATCGCCCGTACCGGCCTCGCCCTTGGTGCGGATCATCGCCGCGCCCTCTGCAATGCGCCGCAGGGCCTCGCCCAGATCGCGCGCGCCGCAGACAAATGGAGTTTTGAAGGCGTGCTTGTCGACGTGATGGAGTTCATCCGCAGGCGTCAACACTTCCGACTCATCGATGAAGTCGATGCCCAGTTCCTGCAAAACCTGCGCCTCTACAAAATGGCCGATGCGGCACTTCGCCATGACTGGAATGGAAGACGCGCTCATGATCTCTTTGATCTTTTTGATGGAAGCCATGCGGGCCACGCCGCCTTCGGCACGAATCTGCGCAGGCACACGTTCGAGCGCCATCACCGCGACGGCGCCGGCCCGCTCCGCAATCTCGGCCTGCTGCGCGTCGGTGACGTCCATAATCACGCCGCCCTTCAACATCTCGGCCAGGCCGACCTTCAAGCGCAACCCGTGTCCGCCGCTCCCATTATTTTTATGGTCTGTCATGGTGCTTCTCCCTTGCGATGCCAAACTTTCGACTAACCCTTAAGTTTAGCAGTTCTTATGCTCTGCGTTTTCGCATGGCCTGACACTCTTTCGCCGTATTTGCGAAACATTTCTATGGGGTCAATCGCGATAAATAGCCCCTCGCTGCGCGCCAGCACATCGCCGTCGAGCGTGCGGATTTCACCTGCATGAAAATGTTTGCGGCCTTCCACCTTTACCGGCCAGCCGACCGCGCTCAGTTTGACGCGCAGCGGAACTGGCTGTAGATAGTCGATCGACATGCGGCGCGTGAGTGCGACGATTCCTTTCTTGCGGTTCACCTTGCCCATAGCTTCGTCGAGTATGGTCGCAATGATTCCGCCGTGCAGATGTCCGGGTGGCCCTTCAAAACGGCGTGGCATACGAAATAGACACTCGACGCTGCCGTCTTTATTTTCCTGAAACCGCAGCCGCAATCCCTGCCGGTTATTGGGTGCACAGCCGAAGCAGTGGTGCGTCACACCGGGCATTGATCCGTTCAGCGTGTGGCTGGATTGGGCTGCATCTTTACGTTTTGGTAAGGCAATTGAAGTTTTCAATTCCGATCCTGATTTCAGCGAACGGACAGCTTTTGTGCAATCAATTCCGCCACACCTTTGTTGGCGACGGTTTCGTTGTAATGCAGGATTTTCATGCCGCGATAGACTTCCAGCAATTCCTGCGAACGCAGAAGATACTCCGGGTTGCGCGGTCCCCGTGGATTGCCCAGGCGTTCGTTGTCCTCTGTATAGGTGCGATAGAGCAGAAGGCCACCCGGCACAAGAATCTTTGGCAGCCACGGCAGGACTGCGCGGTCCAGAAAGAACGAGATCAGCATAAACCCAAAGCGGCGGCCTTGCTCATGGGACTGTGTCACTACATCGAGCGCTGCGCCTTGCACGGTTTCGAGAGGGTGGTCCAGGGCCAGCGGGGCCGCTTTTTCTCGCGCCACTCCGAGCGCAGCATCGGACCAGTCTGCCAGCGTCATCCGCCAGCCCTGTTGCGCCAGCCAGACAGCATGATGGCCCGCGCCTCCACCTAGATCGATCCCAGCGCTGCCTGGGGGGAGTAAAGGATGTAAATAGTTTTTGTGCGCTTCCGTGACAAACGCATCCGGCTCGCGGAAGCCAAATTCTCCCGCAAGATAGCGTTGGTTCCAGGTTTGCTGATCTGTAGCTGCCATGCCTCAATTTTAACGAACTAAAGGATGAGAGGGTCTGGACACATCTCGGAATAGGCTTATGGCGTGTAGCTCCACAGATCGTTCAGATATCCCTCCGCGCCGCTCGAACCATAGCCTTGCCCGCCAAAAAGCCAAAGATTGCCGCTGCTGTCAATCCATGAGACAGTGCCTAGCCGCCCTCCAGGAACATTCGTGGCAGCCGGGGTACCCAGCGTGCCGTAGATGCCGAATTGACCCAGGATGCCAGACGAGTTGCTGCCAACTGTCTCGCTTCCACTTACCCAGGTCCATTCCCCCGTTCCAGGACTGAATTTCCAAAGATCGTTCAGAAAACCTGACTGGCTGTTCACATCGAAGCCATCGCCACCGAATAACCAGAGATTTCCGCTATTGTCTGTCCAGGACACAGACGTTTCTCTGGGGCCGGGGAAATTGTTTGGAGAGGCAGTACCCATAGTGCCGTAGACGCCACCGGTCACTTCGATATTTGTGCCGCTTACCCATGTCCAGGTTTTGGCTGTTGGCGTGAACTTCCACAAGTCATTCATCTGGTCCTGGCTGCCAGTCGAGTCGGAGCCGTGGCCACCGAACAACCAAAAATTACCGCTGGGGTCTACCCAGGCAACGGCATGAACTCTGCCGCCTGGTATGTTGCTGGCGGATGCCGTTCCTTTTGTGCCATACACGCCAGGCTGTCCAAGCCCGCTATTTCCTGTAGTGCTGCTTCCGTCTACCCATATCCAGTTCTTTGAAACTGAATTGAATTCCCATAGATCGTTCAGTGCTCCTCGCGCCCCAGTCGAGTCGTAACCCAAGCCCCCGAAGAGCCACAAATTGTTATTGTTATCGATCCAACTCACAGCCCTGCTTCGACCACCCGGAACATTGGTTGCAGAGGGAGTGCCCATCGTTCCATACACGCCGATCAACACTCCCATCGAGTTGAGCGTATTGGCCCCACTAACCCATGTCCAAATATTCGCGGAAGGGCTGAATTCCCACAGATCGTTGAGTGCACCGTATCCGCCGTTCGCATCGTAGCCGGTTCCGCCAAAAATCCAGAAATTTCCCTGGCCATCGCGCCAGCTAAGCGCATAAAAACGGCCTCCTGGCACGTTGCTTGCTGCTCCAGTCCCCTGGGTTCCGTACACGCCCGATTGGCCACCATTCGCATTGCTCGTACTACTTCCACTGACCCATGTCCATGTCCTGGCTGTTGGACTGAACTCCCACAGATCGTTGAGCAAGCCGTCTGCGCCATTGGCGTCAAATCCACCACCTCCGAAAAGCCAGAAATTTCCACTACTGTCCGTCCAACTGGTCGCCCCTAGCCGGGCTCCAGGAATATTCGTTGTTGCGCCCTGGCCTTTCGTTCCATATACGCCAACCTGGACGCCAGTGCTTGTGCTGTAGACGCCCGCCTGATTGCTTGTATTGCCGATAGACGATACATCACTTCCGCCCATCCATGTCCACTCGTTGGAAGGTACGGGCGGCGGTGTACTGGGTAGCGGGGTCGTGGTTCCGCCGCTCGATGCGCTGCTGTTGCCGCCGCAGCCTACGCTGAGGGTGAGGAGAACCAAAGCAGAAAAGACAAACATAGTCGACGGGAAATATGTGCGACATTTCTCGAGTTTCATCGATTCCTCGCGGGATCTCGGTCGGGCTGAGAATTTTGAGCAGTATACAGAACGCCGCCTTCGTCACAGGAGAGGTTTTTATGCAACGGAACCTCACAGCCAACATGTCCAGGCAGCATCGCAGCAAAGAAATGCTCTTGCCCGCTGCGATATACTTGCGTTGCGATGGCGCTTCTCGACAAGACGTTTTACATTGAAACCTTCGGCTGCCAGATGAATGTCCATGACTCGGAAAAGGTCATCGGAACGCTGGTGCATGAAGGCTATCGTCAGGTCGAAACGGAGATCGAGGCTGCGCTGATCCTCTACAACACCTGCTCGATTCGCGACAAGGCGGAGCAGAAGGTCTTCAACCGGTTGAACGACTATAAAGCGCTGCACAAAAAAGGGAAGCGTTTTGCCGTGCTCGGATGCGTGGCCCAGCAGGAAGGCGAGAAAATCTTCGAGCGCGCACCGTATGTTTCGCTCGTCTCCGGGTCTGCGTCATATCGCAAATTACCGGAGATGTTGGCGCAACTGGAAGCGGGCGAGGAGCGCATTACCGGTCTGGACGACCGGCAGACCGACGAGACCTTTGAGACCGAGTTCACCGCACGCAGCAATCGCCATCGTGGCTACATCACCATCATTGAAGGCTGCGACAAGTTCTGCGCCTATTGCGTTGTGCCCTATACGCGCGGAAAAGAGCGCAGCCGCACGTCGCACTCCGTGCTGGCCGAGGCGCGCCGCATGGCGGATGCCGGGTACACGGACATTCAGCTTCTCGGACAAAACGTAAATTCTTACAAAGATCCCTCCGGCAAGATGAGCTTCGCCGAGTTGCTCGCCGCCGTCGGTCAAGTCGCCGGGATTAGGCGCGTACGCTTTACTACTTCGCATCCGCGTGACTTTACCCGTGACATCGTGGAGGCGATTGACGCACAGCCAACGCTATGCGATCACGTTCACCTGCCGGTGCAGAGCGGTTCTTCCCATGTATTGAAGCGGATGCAGCGCGAGTACACGCGCGAATGGTACTTGGAACGGATCGCGTGGATTCAGGCGGCGCGTCGACCCATCAGCCTGACGACGGACATTATTGTAGGTTTTCCCGGCGAGACGGATGAAGACTTCGAGCAGACCATCACGCTTCTCGCGCAGGTCCAGTACGATGCCGTCTTTGCCTTCAAATATTCTCCGCGCCCGAATACACCTGCGATTTCCATGGAAGACAGCATCCCCGAGGAGATCAAAACGCAACGCCTGCAGATTCTTCTCGACCGCCAACGAGAAATTCAAAGAAAGAATTACTGCAGACACATCGGAGAGATTGTTGAAGTAATGGTTGAAGGTCACAACACGGCGCGCGGCCAGGTTTTCGGACGGAGCTCGCAGAACAAAGTAGTCAATTTCACGGTCGACGCACCCATCCTTCCCGCGCCGGGCAATTATCTGAATGTCCGCATCACGCAGGCGTTTCCCAACAGTCTGCTGGGTGAGGCCGTCGTTTCTGGCCGCGAAGCCGCGCAGATGCATCTTTCTATTCAGGATGCATCCATAGAAATTTCCATCGTATGACGGCCCCTCTCCAATCCGCCTCGCGGGAAGTTCAGCCCGAAATGGAAGTGAAGATTCGGGGCCTGATGATGGACCCGGTCACGCATGCTCCTATCGTCGTGCTGAAGGACGTGCAAAGCGATGCGCTGGTCCCCATCTGGGTGGGGATTTTTGAGGCGAATGCCATTGCGCTCGAAATCGAAAAGACCTCCACGCCACGCCCCATGACCCACGATTTGCTGGCCAACCTGATCCGCACACTGGATGGCGAGGTGCGGCGCGTGGTCATTACCGAGTTGCGCGACGATGTGTATTATGCGCTGATCTGGATGGAGCGCGGCGGGGAACTGATCAGCCTGGACGCTCGTCCGTCAGATGCGCTGGCCCTGGCGCTGCGCATGGACTGCCCCATCTTTCTGACCGAACAGGTGCTGCGCACGACGCGGACGGCGAATGCAGGTGTTGAGAATTTTTCAGCGGAAGAACTGCGGCGCTGGCTGGAAAATCTGAACGACGAAGATCTCGGCCGCTACAAGATGTAGTGCCTGGCCAGGTGCCGCTCCAATTCTGACTTGCCAAGGGCCCGCGATGCTGCAGCCGCCACGTTCGCGATGGAAGAGAGCAGCTTTTCGGATGATCGCGCATGTTGTTCGTCTGTTGCATGGTGGTGGCAGATTTTCACGGACCGAATTGGCGGGCATCCGCAACTTCGTGGTGTTACAGTACGAATCCCCGCTCGGCAGCGTAGTTCATGCGACTCCATTGTTTGAAGCGTTGAAACGCTCGATGCCCGACTGCCATATAGCCGTGGCCGCCTCCACAGTTGCTGCCAATGTCCTTCACTCTAACCCATATATTGATCGATGCGTGGTGACGCCCAGCCCCTTCAAGGATTTTTGGAGGAGCGTGCGTGCGGTGCGAGCGCTGCTGGAGTCAACGCCAGCCAGCCCTCGTTGTGTGATCACTGCGATTGGAAAACAACGAACACGGCTTTCGCTCTTGAGTTTACTCGCTGGAAGCGCAGCTCGGATTGGCTTCACCCTGGCTCCGGAACTGTGCGACGTACCCCTGGTGTTCGACCCGCAGCGCGGGCAGATCGAGAGCAACCTCGACATCGTGCGCAGTCTTGGGCATCCTGTTCCATTCTACGAGCCGCGCGTATTTTTTTCGCGGCAGGATGTCGAAAAAACAAAGCCATGGTTGGCTTCTCTAGAGATCGATCCCGCCGTGCCACGAATTGTTTTTGTCACGCAAAATAGCGGGGGACAAAGGAACCAGTGGAGTCCAACTCGCTTTCGGCAAGTGATTTCGCGCCTTGCAAGCGCGAGCGGGGCCATCCCCGTCTTTGTGGGCACAGAGAACGAAGCCGTTCCAATCGACGACCTGCGCAAGGACCTGCCGGAGAAGGGCATTTCCCTGGCAGGAAAAACGACCACCACGGAACTGGCATTCTTGCTTACGCAATGCGACTTGGTAGTGAGTCTGGACACGGGGCCTTTTCATGTGGCCAGAGCCGTTGGCTTGCCAGGCGTCGTGATTGCGCCTGCGTGGCAAGATTCTCGAGAGTGGCTACCTATGAATGACTTGCGCTATCGAGTGCTGCGGGGGCCGGCGATCGCAAAGGGTCAGCCCGACTACTGGATCAAGGAGGTCAGCGTGGAGCAGGTGCTGACCGCAGCCCACGCTCTACTGGAAGCGTTTCCGGTATCCTCCAAAGCGCGAGAAGCGCGTTGCAACCATTCGCTTGTCGAAGGGTCGGCGCGCTAGATCCATCGGCAAAGGCGCGCCATCTCTTCTGCCCACGCATCCTGTCTTGGTAAATTCGGGGGGGCGGTGTAGAGATGGTTTCCGGCGATCAGAGAGTGGATCGTTTGCTCGAGCGCGGGGATCAGATCCTCGGAGCAGCCCTCGAATACGCGTGCCCAAGGGGTGTCCATCAAGATGTCACTGATACCGGATTCACGATGAAGCAGAACAGGGATCCCACTATGAAGGGCTTCAAGCGCTGGAATTCCATAGCCCTGTCGGGCAGGCATTAAGAAGAGGTGCGCCTGGTCGTATAAGATGGAAAGCTCCTCGTCGCTGACAAAGCCGGAGAACGTGACGCGGCTTTCTAGTCCCAGATCTCTGCTCAATACCTGGAGTCCCTCTCGCTCCGCTCCTTTTCCCACAATATCCAGGCGCCAGTCGATCTGTTCACTCAGTGCAGGATTCTGCTTTTCCAAAGTCGACAGCGCACGCAAAATCCAATCGATACGTTTGTTGGCTTCCAGTCTGGACACGCTCAGCATATGCAGCTGTCTCTCAACGGGCCGACGCCGAAAGGCAATTCCATCTGCTGCGCTGCCAATCCTTAATACTGTCGCAGTTGCACCGTAGAGTCGTTCCGTATCCTGTCGAAGAAACTCACTTGCGACGATGGTCTGGCCACCGCTGCCCAGGCCTTTTCGGAGTAGATGCCGATTCAATGCGAGTCGCGCGCGGCGTTTCCAGCCCCGTTGCTTATCCCAGTCATCGAACAGACTTTCCGTATCGTGCATCATGCAATGGAAACCGCGCAACCCGGCAAGCGATGCATGGAGAGCTGGTTGATATCCGGACATGAGAGGTTGGTAGGGGTTGCCAGGCTGTAATGCAAAAAATTTCCGAAGTGCTCTTACCTTGGAGAGCGGATTGTCCTTCGGTAGAAGTTCGACTTTATTCAACGGATGCGAGGCGAATTGTTCCAGCCCAATCCGATCCCAATAAACGACGAGTCGATAGGGAAGGGAGTGTCGATGTAGCCAGTCGCAGAGCGTCAGGAAGCTGCGCTCGGCCCCTCCCCAGGCTTCGACTTCAGCGATGAACAAGACGCGCTCGGAAACCGTTGACATGCGGAAATTTTCTGAGAAGGCGATCTGTCTAGCAACGAGACAAGCTCCCATCCTCTCCAAGACTATAGACTAATATCTCGAACCTGCGTTTGGATTCAAGGTTGGATGCTGGGCATCCCGGTTGTATCGATTTCACATGGGCATACTGACTCGCATCGTTAAAGTGATGGCGGCACTGCTGACCTCCAACGTGGTGAACCTGACCACAAAGCTGCTGCTGCCTCCAATTTTTCTCTATCGCTATGGGACCACGCTGTATGGCGAATGGCTTGCGCTGTCGGGCGCGGTCGCATACCTAAGCACCCTGAATTTTGGCATCCAGACCTACGTTACGCAAGACCTGACCGTCCGCTACCAGCGCCACGACCTGGAGCACTACCACATACAACAATCCACTTCATTGCGTGTACTGCTGGGGATTCTTGGCAGCGCCGCTGCGGTGTGCCTGGTTATTTTTGTACTGCCGGTGCAAAGTTGGCTGCGTCTCACGATTCCGCAGCACGTCGCCGCGCTGGCGCTCTATTTTCTGGCATTGCAGGTGTTGTTGGGTGTGCTGTTTGGCTACTTTACCGGCATGTACATGGTGTTGAGTCGCGCCCACGCCGGCGTGCTCTGGGTAAATGGATTGCGGCTGACCATGGTCGTCGTTACCTCGGCTGGGGCCTGGATGCGGTTTTCATTTCCTGCGCTGGCCGCATTCCAGGCAAGTATCTATGGGTTGGGAATTTTGCTTGTGCTGCTGCATATCCGGCGGATCGCGCCGGAGATATTTCCGCAGGTGGGCTTGTGGGACCGCTCGGCAGTCAGCGCCATCCTTCGTCCCAGCAGCTACTTCGGACTTATCAACATGAGCACATTCCTCTCCTACGAGGTTCCTGTGCTGATTTTGCAGCGCGAAGCGGGGCCGTTCGTTGTCGTCGCATTTACCGTGATGCGGACCATGTTTTCGATGTGCCGACAAATCCTGGCTGCGCCTACGCAAGCGCTGGGGCCGGAGATCACACGGATGTTCGGCAGGGAGGAATGGCGGGAATTGACCGCCATCTACAGCTATTCCGAGCGGCTGATTTTTTCTCTTATTCCCATCGTGAATCTGGGTGTGCTCATTATCTCCCCGGTGTTGCTGACCGTCTGGCTGCATAAGCCTGCGCTGTTCTCTGTGCTTCCGTACGTGATGATGGCCGCCATTTCCATGACCCTGAGCGCCAAGGAACACAAATTCCAATTTCAACTTTCGACCAACACGCATGAACAACTGGCGCGCATCATGTTTTTCAGCTACGTTGCGCTGGCGGCCCTAACGATTCCAATGGCGCACTGGCGCGGGATGCTGGGCTTTCTGTATGCGTGGCTGGCAATAGAAATTTTCCAACTTGTGCAGATCATTCGGTTGAATCAGGAACTGTTCGCGCACACCGGCGAACATCGGCTCACGTATGTCTACCGCCTGGCCGGGTTGTGCCTCTTCGGATGGGTTTCGTCTGGTATCTTGCTGAGACATACTTTCACAGATCCATTTTGGATACAGCTCACGGCCGGTTTCGCCGTCAGTTTTGCAATGGGAGGAATGGCATTTTTGATCTTCGACCTGCGGACCATAGTCCAGAAATTTTCTACTCGAATAAAAAAACGCCTGGCATGAGTGAAACGGTAAATCTATCCATGGTGAAAATACGAAATAACAAAGGGAAAGGGCTGAAATGAAGTCGTTTTTAGTTCGGGTATTCGGTTTTCCCGCCACACTGGTCCATGGCGACACTCTGGTACTGGATCGATGGCTCTGGTTGAGACAACATCTACCTCGTGTCGCGCCTGGCACAAAAAACTTGCTCGATGTAGGGTGTGGAACTGGGGCCTTCACGATTGGAGCGGCCCGTCGAGGGTACAGATCGTTAGGTTTAAGCTGGGACCAACGCAACCAAAACGTGGCCCGGCACAGAGCGGCAATCTGCAAGACCACCTTGGCAGATTTTGAGGTGCAAGATGTTCGGTATCTTGACCAGCGTCCCGACCTACGCGAAAAGTTCGAGATTGTCGTATGCTGCGAAAATATCGAACATATTCTCAACGACCAAAAACTGATGATGGACATGGGCCGCTGTTTGAAGTCAGGAGGAACTCTGCTGCTGACGGCCCCGAACTTCAATTACAGGCCGATGACCAGGCACGACGATGGGCCATTCCTGCAGGTAGAGACGGGTGGACATGTGCGGCGAGGATATACGGCGGAAGGTTTGGAGAGATTGTGCGCCGCCGCAGGATTGAATGTCCTGCATGTCGGCTACTGCAGCGGATTTTTCAGCCAGAAAATAACTGCGCTTATGAGGACGGCATCTTCCATTCATCCTCTATTTGGGTGGGCACTTGTTTTCCCGTTGCGCGTGCTGCCCCTTCTGTTCGATCCATGGATTTTCAAAGTTTTTGACTGGCCGGAATACTCAATTACATTGATCGCAGCAAAGGACTGACATTCCGCGCACTATTCGCATGCAAGGACGCATCATTCCGTCTTATGTTCAGGAGAAGTACATGACACGAAGTTTTTCTAAATCCTTCAGAAAAAACTGAAGCGTTTACTGTATGAACGCTTTTGCCTGGTTATCATGCGCGGGCAGATCGTTCTGGACATGGCGAGTTTGTCGGGCCTGACTTCCAGAGACTATATCCGGGGCGGCTCACTGGAGGCGGTCGCCGAGGAGATACGCGCCCAAATTATCGATTCAAAACCATAAAATGCCCACGTTCCACGAATGACTTTCTTTTGAAGCGCGCTCACAGGCTCAAGGACCATCCCTATCATGAACAATCTCCATGGGCGGTATCGTTCGCGTGCAAATGATATCTCGCATCCATGCTGCCGGATGGTGTTCAGGATACGAGAAAACTCTGGAACATAAACGTGCGTCTTGTCGTCATAAAAATTCAGGGTCCCCGAGCGGCTGGGAAATCGGACGCTTGCAGCGCAGGGAAATGCGAGATAAAGGATGCCCTCCGATTTGAGCGCTTGCAGCATGGCCAGTAGAACTCTTTCCGGTTCCAGGCAATGCTCTAAATTATGCGAGCAAATCACAGCATCATAGCTCTCGGGCCGAGCTTCAATGGCAGCAGCGAAGTTTTCTGGAGTGACAAGAAGATATTCGTCGGCATAATCGGTGACGGGATGCGCCTGCTCGTAGTTCGAGACGTCCACACCGGTGTACAGAATGTCGGGGCGTGCTCTTTTAGTGATCTCTGGAGAATCGTTGCCGCATCCCACATCCAGCAGTTTTCCGGACCTTGCGATGGAATAGATGAAGGCCATTTTGCGGCGCGGATGGAGCAAAACGTGGACACGACGTCGTAGCTGTTTCAGTAAAGAATTTGTGCCTGCCATCTTGTTCTATTTGAAAATCAATTGCAGACTGTTATCCAAGTGAATGTTAACTGCTTGCCCAGGAAAGTCAATGACGTATATACCACTAATTCTTCCTGTCTTTTAGAGTTTTCAGAATGCGGTCCAGCGCTTGCGAGTACAGCGCATAGGAGCCAGCCCCTTCAATCTGCTGCAGTGTGCGGAGAGCGTGGGTACGCAGGCGTGCCCGCAAATCGACGGAGCCGTGAAGCTGCTGCATTGCAGTTGCCAGGGCATCGGCGTCCTGAGGTGGAACAACCAGAAGGTCTTCATTCGGCGTGAAAAGTTCCGCGGCCCCACAATGCGTCGTTGCAATCGTAGGCACTCCGTGGGCCATGGCCTCCAGCAGTACCATGCCGAATCCATCATCGAGCGTCGGCAAGACGAAAGCGTCACATTGGCGATAAAAGTCGCTCATATTGTCGAGGTAGCCGACGATCTTGACGTTCCGCAGCCGCTGGAGCAGGTCCCGCAGCGCGGGAAAGCGGTTCAAATGCGCATCTGTGCGCAGCAGCAGGCAGGCGCTGGGCAACTGGAGCCGCTCCCACGCCTGGAGCAGATATAAAAAGCCTTTTCGCAGCGGCTGTCCGCCCACCATGCCGAAGGTGAAGGGCCGCACTGGAGAATTGGAACGCGCCGTGGGTTGTGGCGGCGGCACACGTCCAAACAAAGGCGCGACGATGATCCTGGATTGCAGCTCTTGCGGGAACGAACGCTGGGAGTAATGTGAAGGCAGCACGATAATGTCCGCCTCTTCATACTCAGCAATCTGGCGCGCCCGGAACCAGGATGGTTCGGCCTGAAAGCGTACGCCGAGTCGTTCACACTCGGTCCGCACTAGCGCTTGCTGTATGTCCACATGCGGACAGGCGCGGTCGAGCACAAAGCAGGCGCCACGGCGGCGCGCCGCGCGTCCAGAGGCCAACGCACCGGAGGCCCAGCCCCAGAAAAGGTTAAAGCGATCCATGGATTCCGCTGCGCCACCAGATGGTCGTAAAGAGTGGTATCGGCGCGCTGGAATGGGCGTGGAAGCTGTACGCCGGTCAGAAAATGAAATGTCGGCACGAATTGAGGGACCCAACGCAGGTGGACACTGGGGGCAAGTTGCTGGAAACGGCTTCGATACGCAGCGGTATAGATGGTGACATCGATGCCGCGCTGTGCCAGCAGATTTGCGGGCAATGCAACGTGGGCTGGACGTCCGGTTGAAAAAGCGACCTTCATACGTGGAGGGAAGTGGTTTGTTGGGATTGCGTAGCTAAGGATAGCGTAGGCACAGGGTAATCCGGCAGATATTCGCATCCGTCACTACTTTACAGAATACATGTTATCGGACGTAACAAATTTACCTATATATCGACTCTTTCTTTATGTTTTCCGGTTAAGTCGCTCTATTTTTAACTAGCCTGTCTTTTCTTATTGGCTGTTCCAGCAAGAATGCGTCATCCTGAGATTGCACGTTGCAGATTGAAAAAGGAGAGCTGGTGAAACGTCACCTGAAAGCCCTGGCGCTGTCGCCTGGAACCAAACGGCTTGTGGATCGAGTCGAGGCCGCCATTCCGCTGCTGCGCAAATGGCACCGCTTTGAGTACGAGGAACATTTCCTGCGCGTGGCGCAGTGGGAACGGATGTTCTCCGGCGTCTACCCATCCTTTGCCGCTGCCGCAGCCGCCATTCCCGCAGGCCGAAACAATAGCTATGACAATCCCGAGTCCGCCACATTTCTCGGCTACAAAGGCTCGATCCGCGCCAGCGATTATCCCGTGCTCTTCTGGCTGTCGCAGCTATTGCCAGACCATCCTAAGGTCTTCGACTTCGGCGGCTATCTTGGGATCTCGTATTATTCGTTCGAGAAACTTCTGCGCTATCCGCCGCAGTTGCAATGGCTGATCTACGACGTGCCTGCTGTGGTCCGCGCGGGAGAAAAACTGGCGCAGGAGAATGACCGCATGCGCCGGCTTTCCTTCACCACTGACGTGGGACGCGCGCAGAAGTGCCCGCTGTTTCTCGCCTTCGGCTCTTTGCAGTTTCCAGAATTGACCCTGGCGGAGACCCTGCGTTCGCTGGCGCAGCGGCCCGCGCATATTTTGCTGAACAAGCTGCCGCTGACCGAGCAAAAGACGTTTTACACGCTGCACAATATGGGGCCTGCGCTGGCTCCGTACCGCATTGCGAACCGCGAGGAGTTTTTACAGTCGATGTTCGACCTGAACTATGAACTGGTGGATAGCTGGGAGAATCCCGACTTCGGCTGCTACATTCCGTTCTACCCGGACAATTCCGTCAAGGCGTTCAGCGGAATGTATCTACGGCAAAAACCGCTCAAGCTGGATTGAATTGAACCAATTTTCTCCCACCATAACTGCAAACAACGCGGCGAGGATGGGTCACCCGAATGCAATGCCGGACGGTGGATCAGCAGGCTCGACTTCCCTGCTTTGGGCTCGCGTATCAGGCGCAATCTCCTACTTATCTGGAAGAAATCGCGCCAGTGGTTCGCACGAAGATCACTGCCATATTATCGGTATAGACTGCCTTCCAGTCGGGCAACAATGGAAGGACATACGCCATGGGAGAGGTGCGGGCCAACAGGCAGAAATTTATTTTGTACTTGTTCAGAAGCGCATTGGGATCGCTCTGAAGCATTGCCCACTTTCCAAATTCGGCGAGGACCCCGGTCCATTCAAAAACATCGCCGCGCCCGTCGATGAAAATCGGGTGCTCTGGCGCGGCCCAGATGAGATATCCGCCATAAACGTAATCGTTCAGCATGTTCCCTGAAAGGGAGTGGGTTTTGAGATATTCGACCGCCTGCACCGGACTGTGCTCGTCCACCTGCCTTACCAGGTTTTGACGGCTGGGAAATCCCCAGAAGGCGATCAGGACAGACATCGCGAGCAATATCGCGTTTGGCCATGGATGATCGCGAGCGGCGTCATATCCATCCCAGGAGGTAGAAAGAAGCCGCGTCAAAACAGGGGCCGCCAATATGCCGAAAACGAACAGCATCCGCTGATGGCCGACGGCGAGCCATGTGCCCATGGCCAGCAACACCATCTCATCCAGGAACAGATCCGATCGTTGGACCGCGACCAAAAGGAAGACGCCTCCAAGCAAAGCCATCAGCGCAACCCCGCGCGCGCCGTTCATCTGGAGCGGCATCCACTCTTGTACGTAGTTGAGCTGAATCGACTGATG
Source organism: Acidobacteriaceae bacterium (assembly GCA_027306695.1). GTDB lineage: Bacteria > Acidobacteriota > Terriglobia > Terriglobales > Acidobacteriaceae > JAKAAZ01. The sequence continues at coordinate 9,928 of DAHUZH010000008.1, read as the reverse complement.
GAGCATGGTATTCAAGGGATAAATGACCTGTCTTATGCCCACAGGATTCAGGAACAGAGCCGCCGCCGAGAAAAGTAATGCCAAGGCCAGCATCTTGCGGCGGCGCGGCTCCCACGGCAATGCCACGAGGGAGCCTGCTCGGAAGCGAAAAAAGGAACAGCCAAGAAATGTGCTTGCCAGTATCAGGCCGAAGAAAAAAGACCCATGGCAGTTTACCCAAACGGCAAACAACAGTGGCAATCCGAAAAACCAAAGCGGATTGCGGGTACGTCCCAGTTGCACCAATAGCAACTCAACGATGAGCAGAAGATAGCCGATCATCTGGGGCCGTATCGCTAGACCGGCGGTCGCGAACAGCCAAATGGTCAGCGCGCCAACGAAACTTACCTTCGCATTGCCGGAATAAAGTGTGCACAATGCATATCCGGCGATCAGCAGCGCGGCGGCGAAAAAACATAGCCAGAGCATCAGTCCGGAATAGCCGCCAAATCGATAGGCCCCATAAATCAGCGTCTGCGCCAGCCATTCGTGCGGCACCCAGGGATGGTGGCCGGTCGTGTAAGAAAAAACGTCTGTAGTGGGAATAGCGTGGGTCGTCCAAATGATTTGGCCCGTCTTAAGGTGCCACCACATGTCCGGGTCGTCGAACCGAGAGCGCACCGTCAGCACAGCCAGAACGGACAAAAGGCCCAGCAGCATGACGGGGAAAGAAAATATCTTTTGTAAAAAAGCCCTGTATTTATGACTAGGAGCGCTCTCGACCGTATGCTGGGTCGTACTCAAGCCGTCCCCGCTTCATGGCCTTCCTGCTCAGGAAAATGCTCGTCCACAGCGACCCGGATCAGCCGGTGCAGGTAGGCCCGGGAAATATTGAGGCTGCGCGCGGCCAGCGTTTTGTTTCCGTTGTTCTCACGCACTGCATTTGTGGCCAGCTTTATCTTGTAATCGCGAAGCTGCCGCTCGAATGAACCGTCGGGACGATAATCGTCGATATTGACGATACCCTCTTCCTGAATGTTCTGTGGCAGGTCTTCCACGCGAATGATATTGTCCCGTGCGACGATGATGGCACGCTGAATCACATTCTCCAGTTCACGCGCATTTCCGGGCCAGGAATAGGCTTGCAGCAATTTCATTGCGTCCGGATCGATCTCGTCTATGGTTTGCTGATGCATCTCGGAGTAAAGCCGCAGGAAATACATCGCCATGAGGGGTATATCTTCCGGACGCTCCTGGAGCGGCGGCATATCGATCCTCATGACATTGATGCGGTAATAGAGGTCCTGACGGAACTTCCCTTGCACAATCATTTCAGACAAGTCCTGGTGGGTGGCGAAAATCAGGCGCGCGCGCAACGGGATGAGACGGCCGCTGCCCAGACGGCTGAATTCGCGCTGCTGCAAGACACGCAGAAGCTTTACCTGCGTGCTTAGGCTGAGTTCGCCGATTTCATCCAGAAACAACGTACCGGCGCCCGCTTGCTCCAGATAGCCTTCCCGTAAACCGACGGTCCCGGTAAAGGCGCCTTTCTCATGACCGAACAACTCCGCTTCAATCAGGGTTTCCGGGATGGCCCCACAGGAGACAGCGACAAATGGCTGGCCGGAACGACTACCCAGGTTATGGATGGCGCGCGCGATCAATTCCTTGCCGGTGCCGCTTTCACCGGTTACGAGCACGGAGGTATTGATGTTGGCGACGCGGTTCACCAGATCGTAAACCTGGCGTATTTGCGCGCTGGACCCGATCATTTTGTCGCAACTGGTGGCCGCTTCCAGTTGCTGCTGCATGACCTTCAGTTTCAACTTCAACTGAGAACCTTCGTGCGCTCGCCGCAGCATCGCTTTCAGGTCCAGCATCGAAGGTGGCTTACGGCAATAATTGAAAGCGCCGAGCCGTACTAGCTCTACCGCAGTGGATCGAAGGCCGTCGTCCGCAAGCACCACTGCGGGATACAGCGCCGTCACGATCCTGCGGGACCCAGCAATTCGCTGTTCCAGCGATGAATGATTGGTGTCCAGGTCAAGTAGGGCGACATCGTACTCACCAGCCGAAAATTTGCGCGCGATTTCGCCGTCCGCCGACTCCAGAAGGATTTGAAATTCTTTTCCCAGCGCTGAGGACAAAAGCTGCTGGAGTTTTCGGTCTTCCGAGTACAGCGCAATTCGAACCATAGGCTTCTCTCATTTCCTCAAACTCACAATACGATCAACGAAACCGCTCCATATTTTTTAAGGTGGAGGGCCTTTCATCTTTTTAGATCGCTACCTATCGCAGAGGGCGGGGGAGGTAGGCACTCGTGTCAGGAAACTCAAAGGTTGTGAGACATTCGTAACATAAGTCGAACAAAACCGTCCATAGAACTTTAGTAACTATCTGGGAACCCTTATAATTGGCGGGTAAGGCGCGCATTGACACACGTCGGACTGGTTCAAGCATCCCCTGTAAGCAGCGGTTGGTATTAAACTTGCAGTATATCCCGGATATGACATCCAAGCACTGGTTGGATATCTCGCTTCTGACAGGCTCGGTTGCCGTGACCCGCTACGTGTTCCGAAGTCATTACCTTTATGATCTGGATTCCGTGAATTTCGCGCTCGGACTCCAGCGCTTCGATCCTCGCGTTCATCAACCTCACCCGCCGGGCTATTTCGTGTACGAATGCCTGGGCCGAATGTTGAACGCCGTTCTGCACGACGCGAACCTCGCACTCGTGTTGCTGAGCATTCTTTCCAGTTGCGGGGCCGTCATTGTCATCTACCGAATGGCGCTGGATTGGTTTGACGAGCGCACGGCGAAATTTGCCGGGGCATTTTTCCTGCTTTCCCCTCTCGCGTGGTTTCATGGCACGGTGGCCTTGACGTACATCGTCGAGGCCTTCTTTTCCGCACTTCTGGGCCATCTGTGCTGGCGGGTATATTGCGGGAGCAGGAGTGTTCTTCTGCCTGCCGCCATCATTCTGGGACTCTCGGCCGGCATTCGCCCGTCTTCTCTTCTTTTTCTCGGTCCGCTCTTTCTTTTTTCCCAACACAAGGAACCACTGAAAAGGAAGTTCTTGGCCTTGGCCGCACTTCTGCTGACGCTCATCTCCTGGTTCCTGCCGATGATTTTGGCCAGTGGCGGATTCGGCGCTTATTTACGGGCGTTGTTCTTCCTGTGGCAAATGGTGCCAGGCAAAACCACTGTCTTCAACTCCTCTCCCGCCACTTCGATTGCGCGTGCATTCACCATTGTGTTCATTTACTTTCTAGGCTTCGGTGCGGCATCCATCATTCCGCTCCAGGCAATGCGGCGGACAACTCAGGACACAACTCCACTCGATCCTCGAAAAAAGACATTCACGATCGCCTGGATTGCTCCGGCGCTATGCTTTTTCACTTTCATTTTTCTCAAATTCGTCAACAGCGGCTACCTTTTGCTGCTGTCGGCGCCCGCCTGCCTCTGGCTGGGACATTGGGCATCCGAGTGGTATGGGAATTCTTCATGGCGTCGGTCCCTTAAGTTCGGGGTAATCGGTGTTTGCGCGGCGGCCAACGTCGCCATCTTCCTCCTGTCTCCGTTCTACTGTTCCTACCGGTCCGTACGGCAGTTTGAGGCAGAAATGAACAGCGTTCAGACTGCCCTTCCCCAGGTTGCGCCCGCAGAAAATACCGTGATCGTCAGCTTCGACTCTCATTTTCTCGGCTTCCGCCACGCAGGCTATTACCTGCCTGAATATGTCACCGTGGAATACCCTGAAGTTAAGCTGAGGCGAGGCGTTCGGGTATTCGTCATGCATGACCGCGACACCCACCTGCTTTCCGCGCTACCCGTCGCTTCTTATTCCCGCTTCGTTCTGTTCCCGCTCCCAAATGGGTCCGCCGCCTATCGGGATTACCTGAAGACCGTCGAGCAAAAACTCCCGCAGCAAGACCTTGAAACAATCCATGCCGGTGGTCACGATTTTGTCATGGGGCCAATCTCTGACCTGCGCCTGTTGTTTCCGGGCGTGATGATGTTTCGCCAGGGTGTATATCCATCGCGTCACTCTCAAACTCAGCCTGTAAACAGCCGTGCACACTCAACTGGTCAGCACGGCCTGTAAAGCTCTGAATTCATACCGCCCTTGCCTCCAGCTGATTTGGACGGAGGATTGCTCTTCCCCTCTACAAGGAAGAGAAAGTTTGTGTATGCATTCGATCGCCTGGTGGCCGACTGTCTTTGTTCTAGCCGTTGCGACGTTCACAGATCTGCGCAGTTGCCGCATCCCGAATTGGCTGGTATTGCCTTTTCTGGTTGCGGGAGTCGCAGTTTCCGGCTGGACACACGGCTGGCATGGGCTGGGGCAGAGCTTACTAGGGATTGGTCTGGGGGCCTTGGTCTTCGGTTTTCTTTGCTGGATGGGCGGCATGGGTATGGGAGACGTGAAGCTCTGTGCTGCAATCGGCGCCTGGATCGGTCCGGCCCAGTTGCTAATCGCACTGGTCATGACGGGAATTGCCGGAGGCGTCATGGCGCTTTGCTGGGCCATCGGCGGCGGGTTTGTTGGCGAATTGTTCCATGGTGCTGGGGAGCTGATTTTCGGCGTGAAACAGCGCGGACTTCGTCCCCACCCCGATCTGGTACTCGACAATCCACTGACGCGCAAAATGCCTTATGCTCCGGCCATTGCGATCGGAACACTTTTCTCCTTCTTTTCTCACTGAGGACGTACACAGCGATGGCGAAGTCACCAACTATCGGTAAAACCCAGACAGCGCGAACTGGTGTCCGCGCGCTAAAGGGAGTAATGGGGTGCTGATGGCGACGACTGCCCAGGATCGCGATACGCTTGGCACGAGCACTCTGTCCGTTGCCTTGATTGGCCCGGAAGAAATGCGCCGACAGGCCGTTGTGGGGGTGCTGGCCAATTCGCAGGCACGCGTGACCCGAGAGTTCACCTCGTATCCCGGCCCCGACGACGTTCCCAGCCTGTTGGGCGCCAATTATGACGTGATCATGGTTGAGCTGGACAGCGATCCGGACTGCGCACTGGATCTGGTGGAGAATATCTGCGCCGTCAGCTCCATCACTGTAATGATCTATTCTGCGCGGTCCGATTCTGCAATGTTGGTCCGCTGCATGCGAGCTGGGGCGCGCGAGTTTCTCACTCTACCAATCGCCGAGGCCGCCATGGACGAAGCGCTGGTGCGCGCTATGGTTCGCCGCCCGGCTCCTGGCCCCGCAAAAAAGGTAGGCGGAAAATTATTTTTGTTCATCGGCGCCAAGGGCGGATCGGGCACGACCACCATATCCAGCAATTTTGCTGTGGCCCTTGCGCAGGAGGCAGGCGAGAGCGCTAGCGCTCTACTGATCGACCTTAGCCTGCCGATGGGGGATGCCGCTCTCAGCCTGGGAATTCGCTCTCAATTTTCGACGGCCAACGCTCTACAGAATACCAGCCGGCTAGACTCGAATTTCCTCCTGAAGCTTCTAACCAAGCATAGTTCCGGCCTCTTCGTTCTGGCCGCTCCTGAGGAGTACACCGACGTTCAAGCCACAGTGGAAGCCGTCGAGAAGCTGCTGGCCGTGGCGCGCCAGAATTTCAGCCACGTCATCGTCGATGCCGGGCCCAATGTCGGCACTTTCGACAAGCGACTGATTGAAGAAGCTGCCATGGTTTACCTGATCACTCAGGTCAGCATCTCGGAACTGCGCAATTCCAATCGTCTGATTTCCAAGTTTCAGGCGGCCTATGGCCGCAAGCCTGAGATCGTGCTCAACCGCTTCACTCCTCGCTCACTGGGAATCGGCGAAAAAGAACTAGAGAAGGCGTTGAATCAAAAGCCGCGTTGGAAAATCCCCAACGATTATGGGGCCGCATTGCGCGCACAGAATGCGGCCAACGCAATCGCGATGGAAGATTCTTCCATTTCGCGGGTGATTCGGCAAATGGCAAGAACAGCTTGCGGCTTATCGGAAAACAAGACGAAAAAGAAGCCTTTCAGTTTATTCGGATGAATACGGAAGAAATTTTTCCCGACGATGGAATGGGTGGCACGAAGTGGAACAGCTGAATCTTGAAAAGTTTAAAACGGAAGCGCACCACACGCTGATCTCCAGGCTCGATCTGGAAAAGCTGTCGCGTATCAACTCCACCCAGGCGCGCCAGGCGGTTGCCGGCATGGTGGACCAGATTATCACCGACCAGAAAGTGCCGTTAAGCCTTGTCGAACAAGAAAAAATTCAAGCGGACCTGCTGGATGAGGTCTTCGGCCTGGGACCGCTGGAGCCTTTGCTGCGCGATCCGAAAATCTCGGAAATCCTAGTGAACGGCAAAGACCACGTCTTTATCGAGCGCGGAGGGATCCTACAGCGGATCGATGCAGCTTTTCGTGATGACCGGCACTTGTTGCAGATCATCGACCGGATTGTTTCGCGCGTTGGCCGCAGGGTGGACGAATCCTCCCCCATGGTCGATGCGCGTTTGGCGGATGGCTCCCGTGTCAACGCCATCATTCCGCCGTTGGCGCTGGATGGCCCAGCCCTTTCCATCCGGCGTTTCGGTACCGGCCCAGTCAGCGCGAAGCAGTTGGTGGAACTGAAAACAGTTTCTCCTGAAATGATGGAAATGCTGGCCGCTGCGGTGCGCGCACGCATCAGCATTCTTATTTCCGGAGGTACTGGATCCGGTAAAACGACCTTTCTCAATATTCTGTCTCGGTTCATTCCCAAAGGCGAACGTCTGGTCACAATCGAAGATGCAGCCGAACTACAGCTAGGACAGGAAAATATCGTGCGGCTGGAAACCCGTCCGCCCAATATTGAAGGGGCCGGGGCCATTCGTCAGCGTCAGTTGCTCATTAACAGTCTGCGCATGCGCCCGGACCGGATCATCATGGGCGAGGTCCGCGGTGAAGAAGCCTTCGACATGCTTCAGGCCATGAACACCGGCCATGAAGGCTCCATGACGACGATCCACGCCAACACCACGCGCGATGCATTGTCCAGACTCGAATCGATGGTCGCGATGAGCAATTTCAATATTCCAGAAAAGACAGTGCGTCAGCAGATATCCTCAGCGATCGCGATTATCGTCCAGGTGTCACGTCTCAGCGACGGCAGTCGCAAGGCGATCAGCATTTCAGAAATCACCGGCATGGATGAAAACGTCATCAGTATGCACGAAATTTTCAGTTTCAACAAAAAAGGCATCGGACCGGATGGCCGTGTGATTGGCGCATTTCAACCCAGCCACATTCGCCCGAAATTCCTGGAGCAGCTCCGCATTTCAGGTATCTTCCTGCCTGCGGACCTGTTTGAGCGGACTATGGAAGTGAACTAAGCAAGCCAGAGGACAGTGGAACATGTTGCTTCTGCTAGTGTTGGTATTCATCGGCGCATTCACGGTGGTCGGGCTGCTCCTGGCCGCGAGCGGCGCTGGCGCCTCGCAGCAGGCCAAACAAACGCTGGCTGTGCTCGAATCAGCGCTCGCTGTCGACAATCCGGTAACGAGCGATTCTGCAGTCGATGTTCGCAAACAGGAATTGCTCAGTGCGGTCCCATGGCTCAATCGCTGGCTGATGAAGATCGAGATCGCGCCACGCTTACGCACCCTCCTGTATCAGGCAAATTTGAAATGGACAACGGCAGGGCTGCTGTTCATGTGCATAGCCTTTTGTGTGGTCCCCGGATACCTTCTGTACCTGCGAACCGGAACGATCATCTTCGCTCTATTGGGCGGTCTGGTGCTGGGATCTACGCCTATTTTATATGTGTTCCATATGCGCCGTAAGCGCTTCAACAGATTTGAACAAGAGTTGCCGGAGGCGCTGGATCTGATGGTGAGCGCACTTCGCGCTGGACACAGTCTAGTTTCTGCATTGGGCCTGGTCGCCCGCGAGTCGCCCGATCCCATAGGCGGCGAGTTCCGCATCTGCTTCGATGAGCAGAACTACGGCCTTGAGTTGAGAACGGCATTGAACAATCTAGTTACGCGGGCACCCCTGCAGGACCTGAGAATCGTTGTGACCGCAGTTCTGATTCAAAAAGAGAGCGGAGGAAACCTCGCCGAGGTGCTCGACAAAACGGCCTATGTGATCCGGGAACGCTACCGCCTGAAGAAACAGGTCCTCGTCCACACCGCTCAAGGTCGCCTGACCGGTTGGATTCTCTCCCTTCTTCCTGTGGTACTCGGCCTCGCTTTATATCTTGTCAATCCCAAGACAATGAGTGTCTTGTGGACGCGTCCAATCGGTCTCAAGCTTCTCTATGCGGCCGGTGCTCTGACGATTACGGGAGCACTGGTCATTCGGAAGATCGTCAACATGGAAGTTTGAAGGTTAACAATGGCATTTATTGTCTTTACATTTGTGGCGATCTTCGTACTGTTCGTGAGCGGCGGTCTGCTCCTGTTCTATCGGGAAGCGATGCTACAGCGGATCGCTGCAGTAGTCGCGCCGCAAGGCAAGCGCGGAAACCTGTTGAGCGCCATTCAGCAGACGGGGGCCTCGCTCGGCGGCGTGATGGAGCATTTAGAGAAAGTGCTGCCAAAGAGCGATGCGGAAGCCTCAGTGACGCAACAACGTCTGACTACTGCCGGTTACAGAAAAGATTCCGCGTTCAAAACTTTCTACGGGGCCAAGGTCCTGGTTCCTCTTGTGTTGTGTGTGCTGATCACGGTCACGGGCGTCGGGCGCTACAGTCCGTTCATACTTTATGCCATGTGCCTCGGGATCGGATTTCTATTGCCGGATTTCTGGCTGGGAAGAAAAATTAAACGGCGTCAGGCGGCCATCAACAAAGGACTTCCGGATGTCCTGGATCTGCTGGTGATTTGCATCGAGGCAGGCCAGAGCCTGGATCAAGCGACGATGCGCACATCCGAGGAACTGCGCGAGGCCCGGCCGGAGATCAGCGATGAATTGTCCGTCGTGGTGCTGGAACAACGCGCGGGCCGCCCTCGCACTGAAGCATGGCGGCACTTTGCGGACCGTACCGGCGTGGACAGCGTGCGCAATATGGTTTCGGTGCTGGTCCAGTCGGAGCAGTTTGGAACCAGCGCCGCCAAGACCCTGCGCGTTCATTCCGACACTCTCAGGACCCAGCGTCGCCAGAAGGTGGAGGAGCAAGCGGCGAAGACCACAATCAAACTGGTCTTTCCTCTTGTCTTCCTGATTTTTCCATCGCTCTTCCTGGTAACTCTGGGTCCTGCGATCATCATAATCACTGAGAATTTTCACAAGTACTTCAACCAATAAGGGAAGGAGACATAGCGTGGATAACGTCACAATCATCCGGGTAGTTGCAGGCGTACTTTTCGTCGTCATACTGTTCATTCTGATCCAACGCCGCCGTACAAAAGTTCGCTAGTGCGTTGCGGTTGCGGTGCGATGAAGACGGGAACAGGCATGCATTTTGCATACCGGTTCCAGTTGTGCGATTGCGAAATGCTCTTTCGCAATCGCACAAGTGTACCTATTTGTCCATAACACGAAAGGAGGGCCTAGGCAGTTATTGCGAAAACCATTGCAAGTATGGCTGACGCGATAGCAATACGGGGAAACGGTGTGATTGGGGCGCGAGTTCAGGCTGGCACTGGCTGAAACCAAAATCCTCGGTTGCTCGTGGATTGCCTGGGCTGGAGAGACATGGAAAGAATCACTTATTGCGTATACAACAAGACACGGGAATGCTTTCTCAGCTTCGGTGTCACGATTGCCGATACGCCATTCGCGCGCCTCAAGGGCTTGATTGGAAGAATCAAGTTAAGGTTTGACGAAGGGCTATGGGTAGTGCCTTCGAGCGGCGTCCATACATGGGGGGTATTGTTCCCTCTCGATCTGATTTATCTGGATGAGAACCAGCAGGTCGTTTATCTCACCGAGCATTTCCCAAGATTCCGCATCGCCCCCTTGCGGATGCACGCGGCTAGCGTTCTAGAGCTGCCGACACATACGATCTATTCGTC
>DAHUZH010000089.1 GCA_027306695.1 Acidobacteriaceae bacterium | reverse complement strand
ACCGCGCGATGCGCTATACGGACTTCATGGCCATTGGGTCGTGGAAAACCATGGAATTCCACCCGACTATGAAGTGGATATGGACCCAAAACTTGTACGCGAAGGGCAAGACCCTCAGTTGCTAAAGGCAGTTGAAGTCGAGATGGAACTGCTGAAGAAGCAGCCTCCGCAACACTACCCTAAGCCTGCGTATCCGAATTACCATCCAGTGCTACCTGCTGTACCGTAATGGGTGTTCTGGTTAGGCAGCGCCGGGTTTTTTACAGCCGCTCCATTCACGTCTTACTGGAGGTATCGCGTTGAAAGTTTTGCGGGTAGTACAGAGTTTTACGTATCTATGCGGCGTTGCCCTGTGGATCGGTACTGCGTCGGTTTCTGCCTTGCAAACTCCAACGCCAGCTACCGCTCCAGTTGCAACTACAGTGCTCCATTGCTCCAAACTGTTCGATAGTCTGGCGGGGAAGATGTGGGAGGGGGAAACCTCCATTGTGATTGCAGGAGACAAGATTCAGCATGTCCTTCCGGGGTTCCAAAACGTACCCAACGCAAAGATCGTCGATCTTACCAATCAGACTTGCCTCCCCGGACTGATCGATGACCATGTTCATCTCGACGATCAGTTCAGTAAAGCCCGCTATACTGAAACGCTGCACTTGAATCTGGCCGACCATGTTCTTCGTTCCACGCTGTATGCGCGGCGCACTCTCCTTGCGGGTTTTACGACCGTCCGCAACGTTGGAGATGACGACTATGACACGGTTGCTCTGCGCAATGAGATCAATGCTGGGTATGTTGAAGGACCGCGCATCTTTACTGCCGGGCCGGCCATCAGTACGACGGGTGGTCATGCGGACCGTACTAACGGACTCAGTATGGAGCTACAAGGTGATCCTGGGCCGATGCAGTCCATTATCGACGGCCCGGAACAAGCGCGAAAGGCAGTGCGGCTCCATTACAAGGAGGGTGCGGACCTGATCAAGGCCATGACCTCCGGCGGAGTAATGGATCTGGGTACAAACGGCGACGGCCCGCAGATGACCGAAGATGAAATCAAAGCGATCATCGATGTGGCGCATGATTACGGCATGACGGTAGCGGTACATGCGCATGGGGCCGAGGCCATCCGTCGTTCTGTTGTGGCTGGCGTGGATTCTGTGGAACATGGGACCTTCATGGACGCGGAAGATATTCAACTGATGAAAGCGCATGGCACGTTTTACTGCCCGACCGTCTACACTGCCGTCTATGTAACAGAGCAAGCTAAAAAAGGGGAATACCCACCCGCTGTGACAGTCAAAGCATTGAAGGTCGGCCCTCAGATTATGCATACCGTGGCCGCTGCTTATAAAGCCGGTATCAAGTTTGCTTATGGCACGGATGCCGGCGTGTATCCGCACGGCCAGAACTGGGAAGACTTTATCTATTTGGTGAAGGATGGGGTTCCAGCCGCGTACACATTGCAGATGGCAACCATCAACGCTGCACAATTACTGAAGCATGACAATGAATTTGGTAGCGTTACTGTCGGCAAAGATGCGGACGTAGTTGCAGTCCCAGGAAATCCGCTTAACGACATCACCGTGATGAGCAAGGTCAGTTTCGTGATGAAGTCTGGCGTCATCTACAAGCAGGACGGCAAAGAACTACTGCCTCCTAACCGTTGAAAAACATGCACTGGCGCCAAAAAAGAATTGAGAATCAAGGAGAAATTCGCATGCGGTTGGATCGTGAAAAAAAGCCATTCCACCAGTCGAAAAAAGTAGCTCTATCTCTGGCAGGAATTTTCTTGTTCGTCTTTACGTGCCTATGGACCCGTACTGCGGCAGCGCAGGACAGTAAGCCAGCCAATCCATCCGATCCGTATAGCCAGCTCAAGTTTCGTCAGATTGGCCCATTTCGTGGTGGAAGATCCGTTGCGGTTGCCGGTGTACAAAGCGATCCGCTCACTTTTTATATGGGTGCTACCGGGGGCGGCGTCTTTAAGACGGTGGATGCGGGAAACCATTGGCTGCCCATTTCCGACCGTCAGTTCAAAACCGGCTCGGTGGGTGCAATTGCAGTCGCCGACTCCGACCCGAACATTATTTATGTAGCCATGGGTGAAGGCGATATCCGCGGCAATGCAGCGCACGGCGATGGAATGTATAAGTCGACCGACGCTGGCCATACCTGGAAGCATATCGGTCTTGCGGACACGCAGCAGATTGGGGCTGTTCGCGTAGACCCGAAAAATCCTGACATCGTGTATGTCGCTGCGCTTGGCCACATGGCCGGGCCGAATGAAGATCGTGGAGTGTTCCGGTCAAAAGACGGCGGCAAGACCTGGCAAAAGGTTCTTTATAAGAGCGACCGGGCCGGTGCTATCGATCTCGCGATCGATCCGAAAAATTCGAGCATCCTATATGCGTCCATCTGGCAGGTCATCCGCAAGCCGTGGACGTTTGAGAGCGGCGGCCCGGACAGCGGGTTGTATAAATCCACCGACGGCGGCGACATCTGGAAAGAAATTACGCGCAATACAGGGCTGCCGAAGGGTGTCATTGGCAGAATTGGTATTGCTGTGTCGCCGGTGAAGGCCGGCCGTGTGTGGGCCATCGTTGAGGCGGACGATGGCGGAGTCTTCCGCTCGGACAATGGCGGCGATACCTGGACGAAGGTCAACGATGAGCGAAAAATACGGCAGCGCGCATGGTATTACTCGCGCATCTTCGCAGACCCAGTCAGTGCGGACACCATGTATGCGCTGAATACGGGCTTCTACCGCTCCCGCGATGGCGGTGCGCACTTCACAGCCATACGCACAGACCACGGCGATAATCATGACTTATGGATTGCGGACAACGACCCGAATCGCATGATTGAATCCAACGACGGCGGAGCGAACATCTCGCTGGATGGCGGAAAAAGCTGGAGCACAGAGGGCAACCAGCCAACCGGACAGTTTTATCGCGTCGCGCTGGATCAGGATTTTCCCTATCATCTATATGGCTCGCAGCAGGACAATTCATCGGTGGAAATTTCCAGCCGAGGCAATAACGGATCGATTACCGAACGCGACTGGCACAGTGTAGGCGGCGGTGAGAGTGGATGGATCGCGCCCGATCCAACAGATTCACAAATCGTCTACGCAGGTTCCTATGATGGGCTGCTGACGAGATATAACAATCGAACCGGCGGGGAGCGAGATGTGACCGCGTGGCCGGATGATCCCATGGGGTCTGGTGTGGAAGCGATGAAATACCGCTTCCAATGGAGCTACCCGCTGCTGTTCTCTCATTTTGATCCTAAGCTCCTGTATGCAGGCTCAAACGTTTTGTTGGCCACGACGGATGAGGGCCAGCACTGGAAGGTCATCAGTCCAGACCTGACGCGAAACGATAAGTCGAAGCAAGGTCCAGTGGGCGGCCCAATTACCAAAGACAACAGTGCCGTGGAATATTACGACACTATCTTCACCATCGATGAGTCGCCCATTACTCAGGGTCTGATCTGGGTAGGTTCGGATGATGGATTGATTCATCTGACACGAGATGGTGGCAAGAATTGGACCAACGTAACGCCGAAAGATTTTCCAGACTGGATTCGGGTGAACTGCATCGCAGCATCTCCATTCGATCCTGCGGTTGCGTATGTTGCGGCCACCATGTATTTGTCGGATGACTTCCGGCCATTTCTTTACAAGACCAGCGACTACGGTAAGACCTGGAAAATGATCGTCAACGGAATCCCAGACAAGGACTTTACTCGGACCATACGGCCTGATCCTAAGAGAAAAGGATTGCTGTTTGCCGGTTCGGAAACAGGCTTGTACATTTCGTATAACGATGGCGACTCTTGGCAGCCTTTCCAGTTGAACCTTTCGCATGTTCCGATTACAGATATTGCATTTCAGAAACGCGAAGACGATCTGGTCATCGCGACCCAAGGCCGCGGATTTTATATTCTGGACGACATGCCATTGGTGCAAGCATTGGATCCATCGAAATTTCATCCAACTGCATCTGAATTATTTCAACCGAAAGCCGCCTATCGCTACAGCGGCGGAGGGTATGGCGGAAGGGCGACCACAGGCGCAGGACAAAATCCGCCGAGTGGCGTAGTCATCTACTATTTTCTGAAAGATAAGCCTAAGTCTGACGTCAGCATCAAGCTGGAAGATGCCTCCGGTAAATTGATCCGGGAATTCTCCAGTAAGCCGCCGGAAAAATCCACAGCAGACGAAAAACCTTCAGGCGACGAAGAGCATTCGCATACGCATCCATTGCCATCCGCGAAAGCTGGCATGAATCGTTTTGTCTGGGACATGCGCTATCCCGACGCCACGACGTTTCCTGGAATTATTATGTGGGATGGAAGTGTGCGTGGCCCAGTGGTAACGCCAGGACAGTACAAAGTGGAGATGGTCGTTGACGGTCAATCGCAAAGCGAACCCTTCACGATCAAACCGGACCCGCGCACGCATACTACGCCGGCAGATTTCCAAAAACAGCTTGCGCTTGCGCTTGAAGTGCAGAGCAAACTGGCGCAGTCGAACCAGGCTGTGCTTAATATTCGCAATGCGAAGAAGCAACTGGCAGCGTACTCCAATAGCCCGGATAAGAGTGTGGCGGAACGCGCGAAGCAGATTTCCGACAAGCTAAGTGAAGTTGAAGGCGCAATTTACCAGACCAAGCTACGCGCCGATGAAGACGCATTGAATTATCCCATCAAGCTGAACAACAAATTCGCATCTCTTTTATCGACGATCAACTCCACGGATACTGCTCCTACCGCGCAATCGTATGAGGTCTATCAGGCCCTAAACTCCGAGCTTCAGGTGCAAATGGGAAAGCTGGACCAGATCATCAAGCAGGGCATTGCTGGCTTCAATAAGCTGGTGCGCGACGAAAACATACCTGCGGTGTCGATAAAAAATAATCCAGCCTAACGGTTTTATTATTGGTCGGCAAATGTGCATGCAAAAATTTTTTATGCGCTTGATACCCGCATAAGAACCCGGTCTAGTCGGAGACCGCCCACTCGCCTGGCACGATGCGGCACGTGCGGGGTAATAATCCACGCGCGGCGGCCACACCCATGACCACGAGCACACCTACAAAGGAGACAAGTTTTATGATGCCGGTCGCAGGTGTCTTCGGCAATGCCTTCCATAGCACCAGCAGCACTGTCTGCGCCGCGGTCACGGCCCACACAGTTCCATAAAAATAGCGCCGCTCCGTGCCTTCGCCCTGTGTGGAGGCGCATACGCGCGGTAGCAGGCCCAGCATTCCAAGCAGCAGAATGATCGCCGATAACGGGAAGTACCCGCGCCAGTAGATCTGGTGCATATACCAACGGCCCATGACAACTGCCACGATAAGTCCCGCAAGGTTGAGCAGTGCAAAACTCAATAGCGCGTTCCAAGCGAATGTGTAGCAGATGCGCCGGTAAAGCGGGTTCGGCTTGTCCTCAGTAAAGCGCAGAATGTAAGGACGTGGTTCCACACCTGGTAGCTGACCTTTCCATCCAGCCCATCCAGTCGCCATAATTACTAAGGCCAGCCAAACCAAATTGCGTTTGTCGCCGCCATGTGCAAACAGGTTGAATACGAGTGGCCCTGGCGCAAGAAAAAATACCCATATCCAAATCGGCCAGTGGGCCAGCCGATAACCCACCTTGTTGCGCTCACGCATTCTGCGGTGGTCGAAGTGTTCCACGCGTACGGTCGGCTTCATTTTGGTCTCCAGTCGAAGTGCGTGTCGATTCTGCCGAGCACGGCCAGTTTCACGTTTGCCGGACAGTTGTATTCTGTTTCGTGGAGGATTTTATGCCTGTGATTCGGACTTGTAAAAACTGCGGACAAAAGAATCGTATTGCTGGGATGCACCTTGCAGACACAGGCCGCTGCGGTGCGTGCAAGGCTACTTTGTCTCCAATCGATGAGCCGATCCAGGTCGACACCTCACTCTTTGAAGAAATTGTAACCAGCGCGCGCGTTCCCGTGCTGGCCGACTTCTGGGCTGCGTGGTGTGGGCCATGCCGCGCGGCCGCGCCGGAAGTTGCTCGTACCGCAGCGGACATGGCGGGAAAAGCCATCGTGATGAAAGTCGATACAGAAAAATATCCGGAGCTCGCAATACGATTCAATGTTCGCGGAATTCCAAACTTCGTTGTCTTCTACGCGGGCAGGCCTGTGAGGCAGGAGGCCGGGCTTGTGGGACACGAGCAGATGGAGAACTGGTTAAAATCTGCTGAGCCTGCGCCAGCGGTGTAAATCGCATCGTGCCATTCCAAGCTCTTTACGGCACAGTCTCTGTCGCAGTTACATAGCTAAGCTGATGGATGGCCAGCCACGTCTGCGCATAGGCATTGAGCGCCGCCAAGGTTGTGGAGCGATCGTCCTGAAGTGCATTCAGATAATCAATTAACGCGATGCCGCCATGTTCATAGGCGAATTGTGCGATGGAGAGTACATCTTTTGCCTCGTCCAGATAATGACCGCGATATCGATCAGACAATACTTTTGAGGTTGTGTATCCAACCCAGGCTTGGTCTACATCGGAGTAAACCTGGTTGCGAGCGGCTACTTCAAAAAAGCGGCTGGACTGCGCTTGGTATTTCGCTGTCGCTTTGTTTCCCTGATTGCGGTCAAAGATCCGAATGGGAATGTTGACATAAAATCCCCAACTGCTCAGATTGCCACTGTGGTCATACTCACCCTCCAGCGTTGGATCGGCGGTTCCATTGGCGTAGGCGAGTTTTACGTTAGCATCCGCTACAAGGATTGCAGCCTGTGCAGCTCGATAGTCGGGACGTGCGGCTAATGCTCTTTGTTCCAGTTCTGAAAGTGTGACAGCGAACGGAGGAGGGACAATATCTCCGGCAATGTCGAAATACTTACTAGGCTTCTCATAGCCGAGCAATGTCTGCAATTGATCGCTTGCCTGGGCAAGGTTCTGCTCCGCATTCGATTCATCCGTTTCAAACTGAGCGAGTTGCAAGTCCAGGCGTTCGTAGTCCAGCTTGCCAATGTCTCCTGCTTTGTAACGGGTCGCGCTAATGTCTAACTCATGTTTGAAATCCGTCAGGTTGTCCTGCGCGACTTTCAAGGCGGCCTTTGCGAGCAGCATCCCCGTGAAAGACTGCTTGACCTGCAGAATAATTTGCCGTTCCTGGTCTTGGTATAGGTCAGACGTTTGTCCTGTCGTTGACCTGGCGCTATCCAGTCGCCAACGTCTTTTTTGACCACGCTCAAAGAGCCGCGATACTTGAGCGCTGTATGCATAAGGCGTGGTGGAAGTGGCTGGATTCGTAAGGTTACTTCCATAAAGGGTGAAGTATGGATTTTGGCGCAAGCCGGCCTGAATTTCCTGTGCCTTGATGCCGAGCAGGTTTTGTTCGGCTGCAAGCAGCGTCGGGTTCTTTGCCCGCGCGATCTCCACCACCTGCTGCAGCGTCAGCGGAATAGCTGCGTTGGTCTGTCCGTGCGCGTGTATTCCACTCAGCAGAAAAATGAGAAACACAAGCGCCGAGCCGTGGAGATGCGCGTCAACAGCCGATCTTTTATTTCGAGTCATTTCTTCAATTCAACCTCGCCGGTAGTCATTCAATGCCATGAAATATCTACCGTGTTCTATCGTGTTGCACTCAGTTCTCAAACTCTGATTCCGGCACAGGAAGAACATCTCTATCTCCTGCGAACCAAACATATAGGGTTGGTAGCAGGAAGATGCTCATCACGAGATCAGTAATCAGTCCGCCTACAATCACGATGGCAAAGGGGCGTTGTGAATCGGATCCGATCCCGTGAGACATCGCGGCGGGAAGCAATCCCAATGTAGCGACAAGCATTGTCATCATGATGGGGCGTAACCGAAGCACAGCGCCTTCCACAGCGGATTCTTCTATCGAATGGCCACGCACGCGCAACTGATTGATGTATTCGAGCATGATGACGCCGGTCTGAACAGAGACTCCGAACAACGCAAGAAACCCAACACTGGACGAAACGCTGAAGTTTGTATGCGTAATTAAGAGTGCCAGCAATCCACCGACACGCGCCATGGCCACATTCGCGAGGATCAGGATCGCCCACTTGAAGGACTTATACATCGAATACAAGATTATGAAGATCAGCAAGACCGTTAACGGCACAATAATGAGCATCCGGGCTTCTGCGCGTACTTCGCTCTGATATTCGCCCTCCCATGCGATGTGATAACCGCGTGAAAGTTTTACCTGCGCGTCTACCTTCTGGATGGCTTCACGCACCGTGTCGCCGAGAGCGCGACCGCGTACGCTGTACTTGATAGCGACATACCGCTGGTTGTTTTCGCGATAGATTTCGGAACCCTCATCCGCTTCCTTCACCTTGCAGAGTTGTGCAAGCGAAACTCGCTCTCCCGACGGCGATAGCAAGCGAATGTTTTTGATCGCTTCGCCGGTGTCCCGATATTGGGGGAGATAGCGCATCGTGAGGTTATAAACCTGCTCGCCCCGCAGAACCTGCGTCAGTGCATTGCCTCCAACAGCGGTTTGGATGGCGTCTTGAACGTCCGCCACATTGATCTGATACCGCGCAGCCGCCTGACGATCTACCACAAAGTCCAAATCGGGCTGGCCAGTAACCTGGAAGACTCCCAAGTCCGTAACGCCTCTGACATGGCTCATAATGGACGCAACTTGGTCGGCCTTATCCTCAAGCACATGCAGGTCATCGCCATAGACTTTGGTGGCAAGCTCACCCTTGACTCCGCTGACCGCCTCCTCCATGTTGTCTTCAATCGGCTGTGAGAAGCCCCAGACCACGCCGGGAATATGTTTTTCCAGTTGCAGGTCCATGGCTGCAATCACGTTGTCCTTGTTCTGATGAAACACGGGACGCCATTGTTCCTTCGGCTTCAGGCCTACAAAATACTCAATGTTGAAAAATCCGGTATGGTCCGTTCCGTCATCTGGCCGGCCGGTCTGACTGGTACACTCGGTAACTTCAGGAAAAGAACAAAGCAGGACACGCGCCTGATTGGCGATGCGGATGCCTTCACTGGGACCGGCGCTTTGGGCCAGCGTGCCGCGCACCCACAGCGCGCCCTCATCCAGATGCGGGAGGAATTCCGATCCGATGACGCCACCGAATGCAAGGTAGATTGCGAGAAATAGGCTGGCCACACCCACGCCTACAGTAAGGCTGCGGTGATGGATGGTCCAGGTGACGCTCTTCCGGTATTGCACCGTAAGAGACTCCATGACAGGGTTCTTCCACTCCTTTGCGCCCTTGTGGAACAGAAAACTGGCGAGGACAGGAGCGACGATCATGGAGAAGATCAGAGCGCCTAGCAGAGCAAAGGCAACGGTCCATGCCATTGGCCGGAAAAGCCGACCTTCCACGGCCTGCAATGTGAAAATCGGCAAATAGGCGGTGATGATAATTAGAATCGCGTAGAAAACCGGACGCTGAACCTCGTGCGCGGCGTCTCTTATTTTCTCGTCCGGGGTCAGCGTACCGTTGCCCGCGCGATGGAGGTGACGAACGATATTTTCCACCATCACCACTGCGCCATCGACGACCATGCCAAAGTCCAGTGCGCCAAGCGAGAGCAGGTTGGCGGGAATATGCCTTAAATCCAGACAAATAGCCGCAAACAACAAAGAGAACGGAATCGTAAGCGCGACGATGAGTGCGCCACGCACATTGCCCAGAAAGAGAAAAAGAATAATGACAACGAGAATAATTCCTTCTCCCAGGTTGTGCAGGACCGTATGGGTTGTGAAGTCCAGCAGGTCGCTTCTATCGATGAAGGGGACAATCTTTACGCCCTTGGGTAGAATCTGGTCATTCAGTTCCTGGACTTTCTTGTGGATGCCCTCCAGGACCGGCTGGGCATCCGCGCCCTTTTGCAGGAGTGCGATCCCCGAAACCACATCGTCGTTATCAGTGATTTTCCCATCATCGCGACGAATCGTCCGGCCAAACTGGCCAAGCCGGATCTCCGGACCCTGCGTGACAACTGCAATGTCTTTCACCCGGAGCGGCGTCCCGCCCTTGCTTATGATGACGGTGTTCTCTATGTCCTGGAGGTTCTTGACGAGGCCCACTTCGCGAACATTGATCTGCTGCAGCCCGGCTTCAATAAAGCTGCCACCGGCATTGCCATTGTTATTTGTGAGCTGCTGTTCCACCTGAGCGATACTGAGTCCGTAAGAAACCAGCTTGTCTGGATCGATGCGAACCTGATATTCGCGAGTGGGGCCGCCAAACGGGTTGGTATCGACAACCCCGGGGACTGACTTCAGATTTTTTTCTATCACCCAAGTTTCGAGCGACTTCAGATTCATAGCGTCGTACTCGGGGTTCGTGCTTTCGAGCGTATAAAAATAGATCTGGCCGACGGGACTCCAGTCTGTACCCATCTGTGGGACCACTCCCGTTGGCAACGTGGCCTGCGAAAGCCGTTCCAGAACTCGTTCCCGGTTCTCAAAATCCGTAGTGTCCTCGCCAAAAACCATTTCCACGGTCGAAAGTCCGAAAATCGACCATGAGCGGACATGGACAACTCCAGGAATTCCATTCATCGCGGTTTCAAGTGGGATTGTGACCTGCTGCTCAACTTGTTCTGCGGAGATTCCGGGCCACTGCGCGATGACATCGACATAGTTGTTCGCCACGTCGGGATAGGCTTCCACGGGAAGTCGATGGAACGAAACCGCGCCCCACGCAAACAGCAGAATCGCGATCGCCAGCACTAAAAAGCGATTTTGCAGCGCAAAATCGACAAGCCTGCGAATCATTGCGCCTCCAGCGTGGCTTCCAGGTCAAGTGCGTTTGCGACCAGATACTGTCCGGGTGCAATCCCGGACAGTATCTGCTGCTTGTTCCCAGGCAGCATGTTGCCCGTGTTCACTTCCACTCTCCGGAATTGCTTTCCACCAGCCGGGAGGAAGACCCAGTCGCGGTCATGGAGATGCAAAATGGTGGAAGCAGGGACGACCGCGAACATCTGGTCCTTTCGGCTTGCAAAGGTCGCGTTGACAAACATGCCCAATTTGAGAATTCCTGGATTGCGAACCTCAATACGAACTTTGGCGGTGCGTAGGTTGGGATCGAGTACCGGGCCGATGTCGCTGATGCGACCAATCAATACCTTGCCGGGATACGCATCGATTCTGATTTTCGCCGCCTGCCCCAGCTGAATCTTCGGGATGTCGTTCTCGTAAACATCACAAATAATCCAGACAGTGGACAGGTCAGCGATAGTAAATAGCGTGGACGTTCCTGAGTACGTAACGCCCGCAGCTGCTGCATTTGTTACGTTCTGTGCGACAATAACGCCCGAGATGGGCGCATAGACATCCACAATGCTGGAGGGATGATTTTTATCAACGCCAAGGGTTTTCAGTTGTTCTTCCGCAGCCGCTAAATCGGCTTTCGCATCTTTCTCAGCGTCATCGGCCTGTTCAAGTTGGCTGAGTGGCACGGCGCCATGCTCATACAACTCTTTGGTACGGAGGAATGTCTTGTTGGTAAGCTGCTCGTCATTTACCGCCTTTAGATACGCATCGAAGGCATTCGTCGCATCGGTACTCTGCACCTGTAAGAGCAGTTGGCCTTTCTTAACGTTGTCATCCAGGCGCGCTTTGATCGAGACGATGCGACCGCTCGCCAAGGAAATGGCCGGGACCTCTCGAGCGATATCGGGATTCACCGCACCCGTCACATTTAACTCCACCGGAGCATTCATCTGGCTTGCTGCGACGAGCGGCAATTGGTCCGGCTTATTGACGGTGATCAGACTAGCGTCCCCGGTTTCAATCACCTGCTGTTCTGTGGGAGGAGCGCCTGAGGAAGGATTGAATTTTTTGCCACATCCAGACAGGAAGAGGCACACAGTCAGGCCGCAGATAATTTGCAATCTGGAGTTGATTTTCATAGGTCCACCACGCGGAGACAAGAGACGATGCAAGGGGTTTACCTCAAAGAAATAGTTGGTTCCGAACATGCACTCTTTCTTTTTGAAGTTTCCAAAGTAGGTAAAGGCGCTTTTTCAGAGAAAGGAACCATCTTTCAAATGTACGCAACGATTCGTAAAGATTGAATAAAGAGTGTCCCGTTCGTCATTGGTGGACCGACTGCAAAAATAGACGTTGTATATGGAGCGGAAGACGCAAAAATCTTAATTGGCCTGTTCATCTAGTCTATCGGTTGGCCTACGGTAGGATTGCCTATCTTTCGGATAGCGCATCCTATCTTTCAGTCAATTCACTATGCTTTGCGCTCTACTTCTGCGCTATGCATGGGAAACGCTGTAGGCTAAGAACGACGCTTTGTTCTCCATTGGGAATTTATGTTTTCTTTTCTTCACCGCGGTGACCGCAAAGCTGTTCTTATCCAGGTCGGCCTGTTGGTCATGTTGATCGCATTGATAGATTGGAAAGTGGATGCGGATGTTCCACTCGGATTTCTCTATCTGCTGCCCATCGTAGTTGCCGGTAGTTTGTTCAGTCGATGGCAAATCGCCTTACTCGCAGCCATTTGCACAATGCTGGCGGAGACGTTTGACGGCTTTCGCTGGTCATTGGAATCAGGTATTCCCCGCGATATTTTATACTTCTCTGCCTTTTGCAGTGTCGGACTCTTTGTATATGAGTTAGCTTCAAACCGTCGCTTGTCCTTATTGCATCTCCAGAAGGTCGAAAGTGAGATTCAGGCCAGACGGGATGCCGAGGAACAACTGAAGGTATTGGTGGAGAGCAGTCCAATCGCCATCTTTACCGCCAATGCAGAAGGTTCCATCCTGCTGGCGAACGATGCGGCCCATCGACTTTTTGGTGTTTCATCGAATTCGTTGCCCGACAGGTCCATTCGCTCGTATCTGCCTTCGTTGATGAATGTGCCGGCCATGCGCCATGGCCAACACTCTTTTCGCACTGTGATGCAATGCAGAGGACATCGCGAGGATGGAGAGGTTTTTATTGCTGACGTGTGGTTTTCGACCTATGCCACAAGCGCCGGACCGCGGTTGGCGGCCATCGTGATTGATAGCTCGGAGGAATTCAGAGATCGCGAGGAAACTGGTTTACATCAACTGCTGGCGGCCTCGCGCATTCTGGTTGGTGCTGTGTCGCATGAAGTGCGGAATGTTTGCGGGGCCATCGCCGTTGTGCATGAGAACCTCGCTCGCTGCGGCCATCTGGAGCATAACAAAGATTTTGAGGCGCTTGGCACGCTGGTCCTGGCGCTGGAGAAGATTGCATCGATGGAACTGCGCCAGACAACAAATCAGGCAACCAGTGTGGACCTGCAAGTGTTTCTCGAGGAACTCAGGATTGTGATAGGCCCGACGCTCCGCGAGCAGCAGATTGATGTGCATTGGGAAATAGAGCCGGACCTGCCACAGGTGTGGGCGGACCGACAAACATTGATGCAGGTATTTCTCAATCTCATTAAGAACAGTGAACGCTCCATGGAATTCCAGGAACAAAGGAGGCTCACGATCCAGGCGCACGCCGAGCAGCAGCGCGTCCTTATATATGTGGTGGATAGCGGGAGCGGAGTCAGGAGCCCGGAACTTTTGTTCCAGCCATTTCAGGAGAAAGCTCGGGCGACAGGTCTCGGTTTGTACCTTTCCCGGGCCTTGATGCGCTCATTTCGCGGAGACGTGCGTTACCAACCAAGTTCGCTGGGAGCGATCTTCATTGTAGAAATGTCTGCGGTCAGTTCCGATCTGGAGAAGGCCCAAGGTCCGATTCGGCATGAAACGGTACATCCAAATTAAACAGTCGCAGCTCCTGCAATTTTTTCTGCTTTCATTCCATCCTCTGCGCCACATAGAATCCAAAGGTGTTCCTCCAAATAAATAAGAGGCATCCCTGTGAACAAGCGGTTTTTCGTCTCGATACTTTGCACCTTCTTCTTCGCGACTGCTTCCATGTCTGCGCAAACGAATTCTCTAGCGCCCACACCCCCAATGGGATGGAGTACCTGGAACCATTTTCATCACGACATATCGGATGCAGTCGTGCGTGCCCAGGCCGATGCGATGGTCTCCTCAGGTATGCGCGATGCCGGGTACGTGTATGTGAATATCGATGGGGGATGGGAAGGGTATCGAGATGCCGCTGGCGTGCTCCATCCCAACAGTAATTTTCCAGACATGAAAGCTCTTGCCGACTATGTCCACTCCAAAGGGTTGAAATTCGGCCTTTACACTGGGCCGGGCCCAAAAACCTGCGCCGGAGCTGTCGCCAGTTATGGCTATGAGGAGCAGGACGCCAAAATGTTTGCCGCCTGGGGAGTGGATTATCTAAAGTACGACCTATGCAGCTTTCGCGAAATTATGAAGCAGGAATCCGGCGGCAATGTGCAAAAGTCCGATGCGATCATGCAAGCCGCGTATGAAAAGATGCATCGCGACTTACTCAGTACAGGTCGCCCTATTGTTTACGGCATGTGTCAGTATGGTTGGGGAAAAGTGTGGACATGGGGTACGCAGGTGGGTGGAAACCTCTGGCGGACAACAGGCGACATCAGCGACAACTATGGCCGCATGAGTTCCATTGGTTTTCGAGAGGCAGGGCTTTCTCCATACGCTGGTCCGAACCATTGGAACGATCCAGACATATTGGAAGTCGGTAACGGTGGCATGACTACGGACGAATATCGCACGCACATGAGTCTCTGGGCGATCCTGGCTGCGCCGCTGGTCGCGGGCAACGATCTGGCCAACATGACTCCAGAGACAAAGAGCATCTTGATGAATAAAGAAGTGATCGCGGTGGACCAGGACCCACTCGGAAAGCAAGGGGACCGCGCGTATGCTGCCGGGCCGCTCGAAGTATGGACGAAGCCATTGCAGGGCGGCGATGTTGCTGTAGGGTTGTTCAACCGAACCAGTGCACCCACCCGCATGAGCTTGCACCTGGCGGACATCGGGTGGCATGGCCCTGTAACTGCGCGCGATTTGTGGAGTCATCGGGGCATCGGTGTTTTAGACGAAAACTACACGGTAGTCGTGCCGCAACATGGAGTGGTAATGTTGCGTTTAAGCAAAATCAATCCATAGCGCGTCACCGGAGACTCAACATCCGAATGCCATCTTCGATCGTTTCTCCGTTCGCCGGAGAATTTCTTGGCACCCTGGTTCTCATACTGCTGGGCAACGGCGTTGTTGCGGCCGTCAATCTGAAACGCTCGAAGGGTGAGGGTGGCGGCTGGATTTCCATTACAACAGGCTGGGGCATCGCCGTTTTCGCAGGAGTGATGACGGCCCGCGCCTGGGGAAGTCCCGATGCGAATTTGAACCCGGCCATCTCTCTCTCGCTGTCGATTCTCGGTGGAAACTATCATCGTCTGCCGGTCTTTGTTTCCGCGCAAATCCTAGGCGCCATGGCAGGAGCGCTGCTGGTGTGGCTGGCTTATCTGCCGCATTGGAAGCTGACGGAAGATGCCGACACGAAGCACGCCTGCTTTTGTACCGCGCCCGCAATACGCAGCTATGCCGCAAATTTTCTAACAGAATGTATCGGCACGGCGCTTCTGGTTCTGCTGGTCGCCGCGCTCGTCTCTCATCTGGGTGTTCCGCACGGAATGCCGGATGGGCTGGGGCCGCTGCTGGTCGGCTACATAGTATGGGG
>DAHUZH010000088.1 GCA_027306695.1 Acidobacteriaceae bacterium | reverse complement strand
CCAGTTCCGTTCGCGAAACTGGTGAGACCCAACCGGTTGTAGTCGGTGGCATCAAGTAAATAGCTGTATTCAAGAAAATACCCCCAGGTGAAAGAGAAAGTACCCCCAAAAGTACCCCCAGCAATATCTGGCTTCCATAGTACAGCCTTGGACGCAAAAAGAAGATAAACCCCAGTATTTACTGGGGTTTATCTCTATTGCTTGGATTTTATTGGACGTCTTAGAATAGGTAAATGGTGGGCAGTGAGGGACTCGAACCCCCGACTTCCTGCTTGTAAGGCAGGCGCTCTAACCAACTGAGCTAACCGCCCATACCGGCTTGTTTTGCGGCGCTTTCTCAGTCTATGGAAGGGATGGGAGCGGGTCAAGCTGGTGCGCGGGCTACATGGATTGAAAGCCGCATCTTAAGGCGTAGTGCATGCACTTGATAGACTCATCGAGTGCGACACCTCATTGTGAATGCGGACGACTTCGGGCTCACCGGCGGAATCAATCGCGCTGTGGTCGATCTGCACCGCGCTGGCGCGCTCACCTCAACAACACTGATGGCCGCCGCGCCGCAATTTGACGAGGCGGTGGCGCTGGCAAAACAACATTCCAGGCTCGGTGTCGGTTGCCATATCGTGCTGGTCGATGGTGTACCCATTGCCGAGCCTGCTTCGATCTCTAGCTTGCTTGATTCCGCACAAGGGCCGACCGGCTTTCGCCATGCACTCGTCGAGTTTGTCCGCGATCTTTATCTTGGCCGCATCCAATCCGCGCATATCGAGCGCGAAGCAACCGCGCAAATCCGGCGCATTCAGCAAGCTGGAATCCACATAACCCACATCGACACGCACAAGCACACCCACATGTTTCCGCCTGTGCTGGAGTCTGTCGCGCGTGCCGCAAAGAACTGCGGAGTCTGCGCCATTCGCAATCCCTTTGAACCTGCGTGGAGCGTGGCCGCCACACCCAACGCTGGTTTCATCCGCAAGTTGCAGGTACGCCTGCTGAACAGGTTTCGCAGAAGTTTTTACGAGTTGCTGAAAGACGAAAAACTTTTCACTACGGATGGCTGCCTGGGTGTGCTGGCGACTGGAACGCTGGACGCCAATGCACTGGATTCCATTCTGGGCCGCATGCCGGAAGGGACGTGGGAGATGGTTTGCCATCCCGCCATCCTTGACGACGAACTTCGCCAGACACGCACGCGCCTGCTGGAATCGCGCAAGATCGAACTGTCTGCATTGCAATTGCTGCCCACAATGCTGAAGCGCTCCTTGGGCAATGTGGAACTGATCCACTTCGGCCAACTGATACAGCCCGCCGATTCTGCGCCGTAATGCAGACGCGGCGCATCTATTAACGGAACGGCAATAAGATTAGAAAGTGGTTCGTCCATGAAAATCGGCATAACCTGCTATCCCACATACGGCGGAAGCGGTGTCGTTGCGACCGAGCTCGGCATTGAGATGGCCAATCGCGGCCACGAAATTCATTTCATCTCCTATGCCCAGCCCTTCCGGCTCACCGGTCGCGAAGACTTGATTCGCTACCATGAGGTCTCCGTCTCAAACTATCCACTGTTTGAATTTCCACCGTATGATCTTGCGCTGGCCACGCACATGTCAGAGGTCGCCGAGTACTACGACCTCGACTTGCTACATGTGCACTATGCAATTCCCCACTCGGTCAGTGCGCTGCTGGCGCGGCAGATGCTGGCGCGCACAGGCCGCAGGCTGCCCTTCGTCACTACGCTGCATGGGACTGACATCACGCTGGTCGGCGCGGACCGCGCGTATCTGCCTATCACAAGTTATGCCATTGACGAGAGCGATGGCGTGACTTCCATCTCCGATTATTTGCGCCGCAAGACCATCGAGACATTCGGCACTACGCGGCCTATTAAGGTGATCTCGAACTTCGTCAATTGCGATATTTACGTGCGCAATCCAGAAGAGGCGCAAAAAATCCGCGCGCAATATGCGCAGCCGGGCGAGAGCGTCCTGGTCCACCTATCGAATTTCCGCCCAGTAAAGCGCATTCAGGATGTGATCCAGATTTTTGCGCGCGTGGCGAAGGAAGTTCCGGCGAAACTGCTCATGGTCGGCGATGGGCCTGAACGCTCCTCCGCCGAGTGGCTAGCAAAAAATCTGAAAATCCACGACCGCATCCATTTCCTGGGAAAGCTCGACCATGTGAATGAACTGCTCCCCGCAGCCGATTTAATGTTGATGCCGAGCGAACTGGAGTCCTTTGGCCTGGCCGCGCTGGAAGCGATGGCGTGCGAAGTGCCGACCATTAGCACAGCCGTAGGTGGCGTGCCAGAGCTGATTGAAAACGGCGTCACTGGCCTGCTTTTTCCCGTCGGCGATATCGAGGCCATGGCGCAGGCCGCCATCGAGCTGCTCCAAAATCCAGAGCGCCTGCAAACGATGTCGAAGGCTGGGCGTTGCGAAGCACAGCGGACTTACTGCGCATCCAAAGTCGTTCCTAAATACGAGAAGTTTTATGAGTCGATCGTCCGCACTTCCGGCAATTGAGTTCCCGTGATCGGAACGGAAATCAGAGGAATCGTCAGCACTACGCGCGTCCCCCGGCCGGGCCGGCTGAGAATTTCAAACCCGGAGTCTGGCCCGCACAACACCTGCATGCGTTCGCGCACATTGCGCATTCCGACGCCCGTGCCAGCGTGCATCAGCCCCATGCGGCGCGAAAGCTGTCCCGACTCCGACTCCGCGGACATGCCGACTCCGTCGTCTTCCACCGTCAAAATCAGCTTGTCGTGTTGCAGACGGCTGCGCAGCGTGATCGTACCGCCGCCGATACGCGGCTCCAGGCCGTGCTTGATGCTGTTTTCAATCAAGGGCTGCAACAGCATGCTGGGCACAAGGACCTCCAGCGTTTCGTCTGGAATGTCCTTCACCACCTGCAACTTCTCCGCACCGAAACGAACCACTTCAATGTCCAGATAATCGTCGGCAAACTGTAGCTCATCGCGCAACGGCATCCGGTCGTCGCGGTCCTGCAACAAAACACGCAGAATACTGGCGAGCTTCACGATCAGTTCCCTGGCCTGCTCCGGGCGAAACCGCACCAGCGATGCAATGGAGTTGAGCGTGTTGAAGAGAAAATGTGGATTGATCTGCCGCTGGAGTGCATCCAGACGCGCTTCCAGCAGCAGCCGTTCCTGCTCTTCCAGCTTGCGTTCAATGCGGATGGCGTTCCATATCTTCAGCGGAATGCCCACCACGATAGGCGCACAGATATAAATGGCCAGCAGCAGCAGCCAGCTATTGGAGCGCAGAGTGAACAGACGGCGCGGATACATTTCACCGATCCAGTTGCGCATCATCTGCATGCCGAAGATCAGCATCAGCAGCAGAATCTGCCGGTCGACGCGCGGCCGGGTAAGGTTCCGACGTATCCATCGATAGATGCTCAGGTCCACAAATGGTGAGAACGACCAGACATCCTCTTCCGAAACGAATGCGCGATAGGTCCCGAAGATCATGGCGACGATCAGGTTGAATGGAAGCGTCAGATATTCGCGATGCAGCACCGCCGGGATGGAGAGGAATGCGCCAGCAATAATGGCTGGCGTCGTCCCCAGCAGCAAGCCGACAATGATGACGGCCTCAAAAGAAATGTCGGCGGCGTAAAAATTCGGGACGACCACGCGCACCCATACACCCAGCGTCAGCGGAACGCAGATAAATGCAAGCAGCCCCAGCATCTGGCTGGCGGTCCTGCGCTCGCTCAACAGCAGGTTCTTGAACACAGTCGAACGCGCCAGCGCACTCGATACCGCTGCCGCAACGCCCAGCTTAATCAGCAGGGTAATCAGGATGAGTCTGGAGTCAACCACGATTTCACTCTACTCCGTTCTTCCCCATCTACGGGCAGTCACGTTGCGAGTCCCTATAATTGGAGTATGCCCTTTGAAACGGTCCGCAAGGTTGCAGAAGCAGACTTTCCCACGCGGTGGGGTCATTTTCGTATTTTCGGTTTCGTTGGAGAGCGCGCCACTGCGCCTGTGGAGCCGGGTTGTGAAACCAGCCCTTTGCAGAACGGACTGCCGGAAGAGATGGTGGCGCTGGTCATGGGCGATGTTTCCACCACGCCGCCCATTGTCCGCATTCATTCGCAGTGTCTGACCGGGGATGTGTTCTCTTCCCTGCGCTGCGATTGCAGGCCGCAGCTTGAACTGGCGTTGCGCACCATCGCGGAAGCGGGCGCAGGCATCCTGCTCTACGAGCAGCAGGAGGGCCGCGGCATTGGCCTGATGCCGAAGCTGCAAGCCTACGCCTTGCAGGACAAGGGTCTCGATACCGTCGAAGCCAATGAGCGACTGGGCTTCAAGGCGGACTGTCGCACCTTCGATCTGCCAGCGGAAGTGCTCAAACTGATGGGCATCGCGCAGATCCGGCTGATGACCAACAATCCAGACAAGGTGGCCGCGCTGGAAGCGGCTGGCATTCGCGTCGTGGAACGACTTTCTTCGGTCGTCGAAACGCAGGAAAGTTTTGAAAAATATCTACAGGTCAAGCGCGAGAAATTGGGCCATCTGTCGGACGACATCGAATTACCGCGCAGCAAGCCTTAGCCACCTTTAAGAACTTACTCTGCGATTCTTGTTCCACTCTTCAAGCTCCCAATCTGACAAGGACGCCTGTGAGGTTGTTGCGATTTTTCTCGCTGCATCCACAAGCACTTGATAATCCTCAATCTTATCCAGTTTTGTCCATTGCAATTCTTGCTTTTGCCTACCGCTAAGAGGGAGTTTTGCAATGATTCGGTTATCGAACGGGCAATGTGGCGGCGTTTTTATTTCCCCGAGACACCATAAATACTTCAGGTAAAGATTGAGTGCTTTTTGAGCAATACCGATTCTGAATCGGTTCTCGCGAAGAACTCCAAATCTCTTAAATTCCTGGGTCAGACTATCGGCAATTTTTTCTATATTCTCTAAATGTTGCTGATCGCCAACGAGGGAGTCTTGGTACTGAGGTTTCAATTCGCGAAGCTGTAACGCCAACTTTGCCTGTAGCTTTTTTCGGTTTGGATCATCGTAAGACTTTACGTCTGCGTATAGCTTTGCTCTCTGAAATGCGCCATAAATGGAACTCGCTATCAGCTCATCCTCGATAAATTGCAGTTTGGTCATATCGTTATCCTTTGCCACCCCCGCAATGCCACCAA
Source organism: Acidobacteriaceae bacterium (assembly GCA_027306695.1). Classification (GTDB taxonomy): domain Bacteria; phylum Acidobacteriota; class Terriglobia; order Terriglobales; family Acidobacteriaceae; genus JAKAAZ01. The sequence goes on along the minus strand of DAHUZH010000088.1, from coordinate 10,538 downwards.
TACCTTTGCCGTCGTAATCGTCTGGCCGACATGGCGCTGGGTGTGGTCGGCACAGTGGATCAGCAGTCCCGCCACCGTGGTCGGCAACTGCTTGCGGCCCACGCCGCGAAATTCCGGCCAGTGCGCCGGATTGATGGCCCGAATGCGTGTTTCCGCCTGCGCCATTCCATGTTCAAAGTCGGCTAAAATTTCTTCTTTAACGCCGTCTGCGCTCATCTCCGCCGCCAACTGCTGCTTTTGTTTCTCGCTGAGAGGCTGATTCTCCGCATAACTCAACAGGCGATCCAGGCTCCCGGCAATGTGCCGCAGGTGAAACGCCACTGGAGGAAGCCCCTGCGGACGCGCCAGCAATTCTTCTTGGCTCAACCCTCGCACCAGCGCTCGATATCTTCCCGCGCCAGTTGCAACGCATGCAACACCGCGCGTTGCTCGGCGGCAACTCCGCCAGCGAGCCGCGCAGCCAAGGCTCCGCCAATGGTTCTTTTTTCACTCCTGCATCCAGCGTCATAAAAAATCTCTCTGAAATAAACAAAAAAGGCCGCAATGACAGCGGCCCTTTTTGCGTTACGGTTTCGACGTTCAACCCTGCGGAGGGAATTCTTCCGAGGGCATTCCTGGGCCGCTTTTCACGCGAACGACAGTGATTTTATGGAAACCTTCCTTGAACGAAGGAGGGCGCAGCCGTTCCTGCATTTTGCGCATGGCCTCTTCATTCACCATGTAGTCGCGGCGCGTGTTGCGTTCCATACACACCTCGAACGGCACATCGAAAAAGACGGCGTGGACTTCATATCCAAAGCTCCTCGCCATCTTGATCCATTGCCGCCTTTCGTGCGGAGAAAGGTTGGTGGCATCGACATAGTTCCACGGCATTTTCGCAATCAACCGCGCCCGCAGCAGCGAACGCAGTGTCGAAAAGACCAGTCCCTGATAGCGCTGCTCGGTAATGTCGTCGAACAAAATGCTGCGCAGCATATCGCTCGACAGCGGAGTGACTCCGCGACGCTTGAACCATGTCGTCTTGCCCGAACCGGGCAAGCCGATCGTCAGCACCACATATCCCTTGGGCGACTTTGCAGCCTGCAGCTCCGCAGGCGGCATCGCCAGGGACTCCGGCTGCGTTTCATGCACCAGCATCTGGCCCGCATCCACAGCAGACGCTCGGGCTCCGGCCCTGCTTCGGCCTTCGTTCCGGTTGCGCCCTTGTGTCTGTGGGGCCGCTTCCAATGTGGAAACACCCTCCGCATGGCCCGCCCGAGCGTGCTCCTTCGCCTTTTCCTCATGCTCGGGCGTTTGAGGATAGGACGGTTGCAATGGCGTTGGCTGGTCCTGCGGAATCTCGTGACCAATCTTTCCGGTTGACTCGGAATTGTTCGTCACCGGCTTCTTACGACGTCTCATTAGTTTTTCGCGCACCCAATCGCGCATGATGCGCTTGTAACACATTGACCGCGTTGACTGCAAACCCATCCAGATTTTCTGCACATCTCTGGATCGGGCCTCTTGCCCTCCGCACTTTAGTACGTACAATGAGGACATATCGCTTAACGCAAACATTTTTCGACAGGAGAGAAACAAGATGGCAGTAAAGGTTGGCATCAACGGCTTTGGCCGCATCGGGCGCAATGTTTTGCGGGCATCGCTTGGCAATCCCGAACTGGATTTTGTCGCAGTGAACGACCTGACCGACCCCAAGACCCTGGCGCACCTGCTCAAGTACGACTCGATTCTCGGCAATCTGCACCATGATGTGCAGGCTGGCCCGGACTACGTTTCCATCGATGGAAAAAAGATCAAGGTATTCGCGGAACGCGACCCCGCCAAGCTGGACTGGACTTCCGTTGGCGCACAGGTGGTGGTGGAATCGACCGGCCACTTTACCGACGCCACCAAAGCCAACGCGCACATGCAAGGCTCCGTCAAGAAGGTCATCATCTCCGCTCCGGCATCGAACGAAGACATCACCATCGTGCTCGGTGTGAACGAGAATAAATACGATCCGGCCAAGCACAACATCATCTCCAACGCCTCCTGCACGACGAACTGCCTGGCTCCGCTGGCAAAAGTGCTATTGGAAAATTTCGGCATCGTCTCCGGCCTGATGAACACCATCCACAGCTTCACCAACGACCAGGTGACTCTCGACTTTCCACACAAAGACCTGCGCCGTGCCCGCGCCGCATCGCTCAACATTATTCCAACCTCAACCGGCGCGGCCAAGGCGCTCCATCTGGTGCTGCCGGAGTTGAAAGGTAAGCTGGACGGCTTCTCCCTGCGTGTTCCGACGCCGGTCGTCTCTGTCGTCGATTTGACCGTGGTAACGGAAAAGCCCATCACCGTTGAGTCTGTGAACGCCGCGCTGAAGGCCGCAGCGGACGGCCCGCTCAAAGGCATTCTCGGCTACGAATCGCAGGAACTGGTCTCGTCCGACTTCAAGGGCAACCCGCTGTCGTCGATCATCGATGCACCGTGCACCAAAGTGATTGGCGGCAACATGGCCAAGGTCATCAGTTGGTATGACAACGAGTGGGGCTACTCCAACCGGGTTCGAGACCTGATTCTCTTCCTCGTGAAGAAGGGCCTGTAGTCGCCGGTTCATTCATTCACAGAATTGTCATGTCGAGCGAAGCGGAGGAATCTGCTGTCCGCCGGCAAAACGCGAGATCCTTCGCTTCGCTCAGGATGACAATACATTTTCAATTCCTGCATTTCTTTCAAAATCGTGCTGGAAATCGAATGCAGTTGGTGCGATCCTCGTTTTACGAGAACGGAGTGTCATGACCCGCAGGAACATTTCAGGCTCGTCCCCGTATGAACCCATCATCGGATTCTCGCGAGCGGTAAGGATTCGCAATGCCGTATACGTCTCCGGCACCGGCCCGGTCGGCGCCGACGATGCGGATGCAGCCACCCAGACCCGTCACGTTCTGGGCCTGATCCAGGGCGTGCTCGCGCAGGCCGGAGCGACACTTGAAGATGTAGTGCGCACGCGCATGTACCTGACCCATGCCGAAGACTGGGAGGAAGTGGGCCGCGTCCACGGCGAATTATTCGGCTCTATCCGTCCGGCAGCCACCATGGTCGTCGTCGCCAAATTGCTCAACCCATCCTGGCGCATTGAAATCGAAGCGGACGCTGTCCTCCACAACACGGAAAGTTAACGGTTTCCTTTATGTCAAAACTATCGATCCGCGATCTCTCGCTGGAACACAAGCACGTTTTTATCCGGGTGGACTTTAACGTTCCCTTGTCGGAAGACGGCGCCCAGATCATGGACGACACGCGCATCCGCGAGACCCTTCCGACGCTCGAATATGCCCTGCGGCATCGCGCCAAGGTGATTCTTGCCTCCCACCTGGGCCGCCCCAAGGGCAAGCCAAATCCCACGATGAGCCTGCGGCCTGTGGTCGATCGCCTGCGGCAGTTGCTGGATCAGCATCTTGGCCAGTCGGTAAATGTTGGTTTCTCACCCGACTGCGTCGGAGAGACCGCCGAAGAGACCGCACGCATGTTGGAATCTGGCCAGGTGCTGCTGCTTGAAAATCTGCGCTTCCATGCAGAAGAGGAAAGGAACGAGGCTGCCTTCGCGAAGAAGCTGGCAAATCTTTGCGACCTATATGTGAATGACGCCTTCGGCAGCGCCCATCGCGCGCATGCTTCGACGGAAGGCATCACGCATTTTGTGGCCCAGTCCGCCGCTGGACTGCTGATGGAAAAGGAACTGAACTATCTGGGCAAAGCGCTGCTCGAACCCAACAAGCCGTTCGTCGCCATTCTTGGCGGCGCGAAGGTCTCCGACAAGATTGAGGTCATCCAGAACCTGCTTGGCAAGGTCGATGCGTTGCTGATCGGCGGAGGCATGACATACACATTTCTGAAAGCCAAGGGTCAGGATGTCGGCAAGTCGCTGCTCGAAGCCGACAAGCTCGATGTAGCGCGGGAAGCCATGGAAACCGCAGCGAAGCGCGGCGTGCGTTTTCTGCTACCTGTCGATCACATTCTGGCCGACAAATTTTCCACCGATGCACACACGCAGATATTCTCGGGCAACGAAGCCTTCCCTGCCGACTGGATGGCGCTCGACATTGGCCCAAAAACGATCTCGCTGTTTGTGGATGAAATTTCTCGCGCGCGCACCATCGTATGGAATGGACCGATGGGTGTTTTCGAGATGGCCGCCTTCGCGCATGGGACCATGCTGGTTGCGCAGGCCGTCGCTGATAACGCGCTGGCAACCTCGATAGTCGGCGGAGGAGATTCTGTCGCAGCCGTCCACAAAGCTGGCGTGGCAGATAAAATCACGCACATCTCAACCGGCGGCGGCGCATCGCTTGAATTTCTTGAAGGGAAAAAACTACCGGGCGTCGAAGCCCTGACGGAGAAGACCGCTTGAGCACTCGCAAACCCCTGATTGCAGCCAATTGGAAGATGTACAAAACACCTGCCCAGTCGAAGGAATTTGTCGCCGCATTTTTGCCGCTCGTCCACGGCCACACGCGCGACGAGATCGTTCTTTGCCCGCCATTCGTGGACATTGTGGCCGTCGTTGCTACAACACATGGCAGCAAGATTCATGTAGGCGGTCAAAACATGCACTGGCAGGAAGAAGGCGCGTTCACGGGCGAAATCTCTGCGGGCATGCTGGCCGCCGCCGGTTGCACGCACGTCATCCTCGGTCACTCGGAGCGTCGCCAGCTCTTTGGCGAGACCGACGACACAGTGAACCAGAAACTTCACAACGCGCTCAAACATAAGCTGGTTCCTATCGTCTGCGTGGGCGAACTGCTGGCCGAACGCGGAGCTGGCAAGACTGAAGAAGTCCTGCTGCGGCAAGTGGCGCGTGCTCTGGTTAACGTTGCGCCTGATCTGGCGCGCCACATCGTCATCGCGTATGAGCCGGTATGGGCCATTGGCACTGGCAAGACAGCCACGCCGGAGATGGCGGCGGAAGCGCACCTCATCATTCGCAGCCAGGTCGCCCGCTCATTGGGGCGTGAAATTGCCGACAATATGCGCATCCTCTACGGCGGCAGCGTAAAGCCGGAAAACGCCACCACCCTCTTGAATCAGCCGGAGATCGACGGCGCACTCGTGGGAGGGGCCAGTCTCGATGCGCAGTCCTTCGCGAAAATCGTCCAGTACACATTGTTCTAAAGCGGATTGATGGTTAGCGTAGCTGGATGACAAGAAGAGTCATTCTGAACCCTTCGACTCCGCTCCGGGCAGGCTCAGCGTAGTGGAGTGAAGAATCCAGAGAACATTCGCCTGGGTTGTGTCGCGATCACCCTCTGGATTCTTCGCTTCTCTCAGAATGACTCACTCTATTTTTAATTACAGTATCTGTGAATTTGCTATAAACCACTCTCTCGACCGAAAGCTTTCATGCCTCTACGCGCAGTGATTTTCGATTACGGCCTTGTGCTCTCTGGTCCTGCAAACCCGGCAGCGCACGCGCGTCTATTGCAACTTACAGGACTCGCGCCAGAAGTATTCGACACGCACTACTGGAAATATCGTCTGGATTACGATCGCGGCACCTTGAATGGCCGTACCTACTGGCAGACCATTGGGCGCGACACCGGGCTGTCGCTTACTGCCGAACAAATCAGCGCACTGATTGAACAGGATGTTTTACTCTGGTCCAGTTTGAATCCGGTCATGCTGGACTGGGTGGTGCGCGTGCAGGCGGCTGGTTTCAAAACGGCCATCCTCTCCAACATGGGCGAAGAGTTGCTGGCCCACATGCGCCAGAATTTTCGCTGGCTCGACAGCTTCGACCATCACACCTGGTCGTGCGAGTTGGACATGATTAAGCCCGAAGCCGCGATCTATCGGCACACGCTCAAAAAGTTGGGCGTTCATCCGAACGAAGCGCTCTTCATCGACGATCGCAACGAAAATATCGAAGGTGCGAAACAGGCCGGACTGCACGCACTTTTATTTAGAGACGCGGAAACTTTGCAGGTGGACCTCGCGAGCGAAGGTCTGGCGGAGCAACTGCCGCCCGTGGTTTAGAGCGTGGCCCGCAGGGCGCTTTCCGCCGAAATCTATTTCCAAATATTCCGTCCAAAATGAAAGTTCAGGCCAGCCGAGTATCGCAGCGTCCAAAAACCGTTGGCCAGTATGTCGTTGAACGGATGGTTGTGAACGACGTCCATTTGGGTACGAATTCCGATGTATGGAGCGAGAATGATCTCGTCCCCTCCTCCAACTCCGTAGAAGCCCGTCCAGTCCACTTTGTGGCCGGAAGGGACAAGCGCCTGCGAGATTGCAGCGGCAACCTGATCACCTGGATGCGGAGTCGCCGCCAGCCGGAAGGCGCCGACCGATGGCCGCACGAACAATGTAACTTTCGCGAAGCGCCGGTAGGAGAATTGCGGCCCGCCTGCAAAGGACTGCGTGACGATGTGGGCGGGTAGCGTCAATTGATAGGTAGGTGGAATGACGCCAGCCTGGATGTACTGAAGAATGACCGCGCCAAGTTGCTGCTGCAAGGCCGTGGGCAGCAGGTCCGGCTTGAGCACGGTCGAACCGCTGCTGACGCTGTAATCCACGCCGAGCACATACCAGCTCCGCATATTCACACCCGCCTGCGTGTGAAAACCCCGCTGGTTCAACCCCAGCGCAGGACTGTTGAGATCGGTAAAGCCTGTGTAGACATCGTAGCGTTTCAGCGTCGTTTGCTGCGCCAGAATTGAACTGCATCCAATCGCAACGCACATCAGCGCCAATAAACAAAACCCTGGTGTGTGGAAACGGCTTGAATTTTTTCCTTTTGCCTGCGTGCCGGTTGAGGAAGCGACGACGGAGTCCATAGGAGTGCACCTCCAACCACAACGCAAGATACGCCCCGGGGCAGTGAATTGTCACCTGTTCTTCGGCGCCATTTGCGTCGATTGGCCAATAGGCGTCCAGCGCGGCCTGGAGGGGTCCTGCGGTGGGAATGCTACATGCTACTGCGCGTTCGCTGAGAAGATTTTTCCAGCGGGATGGGGACCTGCTCGACGATTTCAACATTGAATCCCTGGAGCGCCGGGACGTGGGTGGGCGTGTTTGTCAACAGGCGAATCTTGTGGATTTTTAGATCGGACAAAATCTGGCCGCCCAGGCCGACCTGGCGCAAGGTCCGTTGCTGGCGGTCGTCGCTCTGCTCCCGCGCGCGCAAATCACGATGGAACACCAGCCGAGGCTGCGGACCGCTCTTGTCGACGCCAAATCCCTTGGTGTTGTTATGCAGGTAGATCAACGCGCCGCACCCGGCCTCCGCAATCATCTGTAGAGAACGGCGAACGACCTGCTGGCAGTCGCAGAGCGGCGTTCCAAACACATCGCCGGCCAGGCAATGCGTATGCACCCGTACCAGCACCGGCTCGTCCGTGGCAGCGCCAGTCTCCGCACGATCGATGTCCCCGCGCACCAGCGCGATGTGGCTTTCGCCGCCATCCACTTCACTCTCATACGCGATCATGCGGAACTCGCCGAAGGGCGTGGGCAGCATCGATTCCGCCACGCGATGAATGTAGCGCTCATGCTGCATGCGATACCGGATCAATTCGGCGACAGTCAACATCTTCAGGCCGTGCGTCTGACAAAACTCCATCAAATCCGGGACCCGCGCCATGGTCCCATCGTCCTTCATGATTTCGCAGATGACCCCGGCAGGAACCAGTCCAGCCATGCGGGCCAGATCGACCGACGCTTCCGTTTGACCGGCGCGCACAAGCACTCCGCCACGGCGCGCGCGCAGCGGAAAGACGTGGCCGGGCCGCGCCAGATCCGCCGCACCGGATTTTGGATCGATGGCCACGCGGATCGTATGGGCGCGATCATGCGCGGAAATTCCCGTGGTCACGCCTTCGCGCGCTTCCACGCTCTCAGTAAATGCAGTGCCGAAGCGCGAAGTATTGTCTTCTGTCATGGGCCGCAGACGTAGATGGTCCGCGCGGTCTTCGGTCAGTGTCAGGCAGACCAGCCCGCGGCCAAAGCGCGCCATGAAATTGATCGCCTCCGGCGTGACAAACTCCGCAGCCAGCGTCAGGTCGCCTTCATTCTCGCGGTCTTCATCGTCTACGACCACGATCATGCGGCCAGCCCGGATTTCCTCCAGGGCCGTCGGCACGTCGACAAATGCATTTGCGGCAGTCATCGTTCTCATTGTATCCAGACTCTGAATTGCGTGTGGGACCGGCTTACGCGAAAGAAAACGCCCTCCATGCGGAGGGCGTTTTCTTAAAACCGAAAAACTTCTTATAGCGACGATTCGATCTCAAAGCCCCAGGCTTCCAGCAATGCCTCAGGAATATATTTCGAGTTCTTATTCCTGCGCGCCCATTCCCGCAAGCGAGTGGAGCGAATGTACTGGTCTGGGGTCAGCTTATATTCCTTCACAACCTGTTCAAAAGAAGTAACTGTAGGCACTACCGGACCGATCGGTTCCGGTTTACCCCAATTTGGATTTCCACGACGTTTTGCCATTGATTCGATTTTCCTTTGCCTGCAAGATAATGTGCAGAAATTAGCTCAAAAGAAGCTACATAACACCCGGCGGCAGGAGGAATGCCAAGGCGTAACTCACTTATTATTTTACGAATTTTTTATCCATTTATCAATAGAGTCCCTTCAAAAGGGTGACGTCAAGCGGTTTGTGTAAAAACGCGGAGGGTGCGGGTTTTCCATTCGAGGTTGAACCGGTGGAAGATCGAAAAGATGATTCGATCCACACTGGCTACGTTGACAAAGCAAACCATGGGGCGGGGGCGGCGTCTGACTTCGGCGAAGCAGCGCTCGATGATGTTGGTGGTGCGCAACTTTCGCCACAGATGGCGGGGCAGGCTGAAGAAGCTCAGCAACTCCGGCAGGTCGCGCTCCAGGTGCCGCACCATGGCCGGGCATGCTTCGCGCCAGCGTCGGCGGAAGTTGCGAAAGGCGGCCTCGGCCTGGCGGCGGCTGTCGGCCAGATAGATGGCCTGAGCGTCGGTCCTGACCTGGTCGTAGTCGCGCTTGCGTACTTTCTCCAGGATGTTCCTCATCTTGTGCACCCAGCAGCGCTGGTGCAGGGCGCGGGGATAGACGGTCTGGATGGCAGCGGCCAGCCCGGGGCATCCATCGGTGACGATCATGCGCAACCGCTCACCCTGCAACCCGCGCCGGTACAGGTCTTCGAGCAGCCCTTCCCAGGCCATCTGGCCCTCGCCCTGGCTGCGCGGAAAGGCCAGCAACTGGCGCGTTCCTTCGCGGCGCACGCCGCTGAAACTTCTCCAGGCCCGGCGGCAGAAAGTTCCGCTTGCGGGTGCGCGCAATGCGCAACCGGATGGTCCCGAACCGGGTCACGAAATCCCGCTCATAGTAGCCGTTGCGGTAGTCCGGCTGAGTTCGCGGACGGCGCTCATAGGCCTCCAGACCGCTGTAGCGGTCGCGCAGCCGCTCCGATTCCAGCTCGAAATACTGCTTCCACGCCTGCTGCGTCCTTCCATACAGGTCGCCCCAGAAACTCTCCTTCATCTCCGCCAGGAAATGTTGGAACTGCTTGGTGATCGGTGTAATCTTCGCCATGGGTGTAAGTCTCCTTTTTCAGAGATGGCTTTCAGCTTGTCAGGCCAAAGCCAACTCACTCCCTCTCGCCTTTTACACAATCGAATTTACGTCACCTATTAAAAATATGGCTGAATGTTCATTGTCCGCTCAACGCGGGAACGCCTCCAGAAGCAATGCCTCGGCTCCCCGCCAGAAAATCTGTACGCCGATCGCAAGCAGCAGGAAGGAAATAATGCGTAGCACGCCATGCACGGTTTGCTGGGAAACTTTGCGCGTCAGGGTCGGGGCATAAGCGTATGCAAAATATACAAAAAGGCACAGAACAGCTATGGCCAGGAACAGCCCTATCTGGTTGAAAACCCCATCCAATAAAACAGGCTGTTCGGCATGTGCCGCAAGAGTCAACGTGACCACCACAGTGCCCGGCCCAGCTGTTATCGGAAAGGTGAATGGATAGAAGATGCGCGAATCGAGATCCGCCAAGGAATGGGGCGCCTCCGTTGCCGGTTCCTGAACCGACCTATCCGGTTCATTCAAAAGCCGCCAGCCCATCGACGCCAAGACCAGTCCGCCCGCAACTTCGACAACGGGTAGAGAAATTCCAAAAAAGGTCAGGACGAGTGAACCCACCAGATCGACCGTCATCAGAAACAATACGGTGAGCACAGCAATCCTGCGTGCCAGCCGCTTATAGACCACGCTATCAGCGGGGCCAACAAGGCCCAGAAAAATGATCGCCGATCCGAGCGGGTTAATCAGCGGCAAAAGTGCGCTGAAAGCGATTGGAAAGAACTCGAACAGATGAACCAGAGAATGTAAGGCACTCGTATGCATCGTGTACGTTCAATGTAACAAAAAGAATTTTCGTATTTCTCGCCGTTCCGACTGAAGATGCCAAGAAATAAACACACACATACCTGTAAGAAACTGTCCAGAAACTAACGCAAGGAACCTGGGAAGGAATATGCGGAGAGGCTTTCGGTCGATAGGGTAGGGGCATGTAC
>DAHUZH010000087.1 GCA_027306695.1 Acidobacteriaceae bacterium | reverse complement strand
ATCGTTCTAGTTTGATTGTATCGGTCGGCCATGAAAAGATGATCTGTCATCCCGACCGGAGTCCGCTGTGGCGGACGTAGTGGAAGGACCTCGCGCTTTCCGCGAAATGAACGACTCGGCACACTAAAATACAAGTATGCCGACGCACTTCTCGCCCGAAGCACTCCAATTCCTACGTGGCCTGGCGCGCAACAACCGCCGCGACTGGTTTGACGCCCGCAAGCCCGTCTACGAGCGCGAATTGAAGGCCCCGATGCTTGCCCTCATTGAAGAGATCAACGGCGAGTTCGTAGACTTTGCTCCCGAGTACATTCGCCCGGCACAGAAATGCATGTTCCGCATCTATCGCGACACGCGCTTTTCTCCCGACAAGACGCCGTATAAAAAACACATCTCTGCCTGGTGGTCGCGCCAGGGGCTGGAAAATAAATCCGGCGGCGGCTTCTACTTCCACATTTCAGCGAAAGAACTCATCATCGCGGCGGGCGTTTACATGCCAGAGCGGGAGCAATTGCTCGCCATCCGCACCCACCTGCTCGAACATCACGAAGAATTTCGGCGGCTATTCAAAGCGCGCAAACTCCAGCGGCTTATGGGGGAATTCGACGGCCAACGTCTTTCGCGCCCACCCAAAGGCTTTCCGAAAGACCACCCCGCAAGCGACCTGATCGCCTGCCGTCAGTGGGGAGTCTCCACCACGCTGCCTGCAGAGACCGCGTTGAAGCTCACCCTGCGGCGCGAAATTATTGCCCGCTTCCGCGCCGCCGCTCCACTGATCGAATTTCTTAATCGCCCGCTGACAACACAATCCGCCGCTAAATCAACCACGCTGATGGGCTTCTTTTAGAGAAGATTAGCCTGGGTGCCCCATCCTTCGCGCCCTTTGCGAAGGGTGGGATGAGTTGCGAATTCATGGCTCACCACTCAGCGAACTGCTTACGGAACATGGATCACGCCGAGGCCCCAGCTATCGGGGCGAATTTCATGCCTCCAGCCCGTGCGTTCTGTAAACTCGTCGAACGCGCGGCGCGGGCCGACAAGCTGCCCCGGCTGCCACTTGTAATATGAGACCATCAGCTCTTTGTCCTCCGGCTCCTGTACGTCGTGCATCAGAATCAGACCGCCGCTCCGAACCAGCTTGGAGTACGCCGCCAAATCGTTTTTGACGAACTTTTCCTCGTGATTGCCATCGATAAACAGAATGTCGAGCGGTGTCGAGCCGGGTTCAAATCCTGCCTTCGACATCAGCCCTGCGGGGTTCATGCTATCGCAATGGAGGAACGTCCATTGTGGATGACCCCGAAACAGCTTTCTGCACGAGGAATCGATGTCCACGCTGTAAACGCGGCCGCCATTTTTCTCCACGCCCAGCAGAAAAGCCGCCGTGGAAAGCCCTCCGCGCGTGCCGATCTCTAAAATGTTTCCCTTTGCAATCTCGCGAAAGAACGGAAGGTGCGCATAAATGTCGATGCGCGGATCGCTGCGTCCGGCGTTATAGATTTTCTCGGGACTTTTCACTGCTTGTCTCACTTTTTTCGTGGATTATGCGGGCTGCCTCTATTCGACCACGAAAGCTTTTCCGTGTCAGGATGCCCACCCGCCATCAGCGCTATTTTTTTGAAGACCGCCCGTATAATCACGGCATGAAACAAGCTCCGCTGGTCGGCGTGGTGATGGGTAGCCGAAGCGATTATGAGACACTTCAGCCAGCCATTGAAATTTTGCGCGAATTCTCCGTTCCGCATGAGGCGCGCGTGGTGTCGGCGCACCGCACGCCGGACTGGCTCTTCGAGTACGCAACCACCGCCGAAGAACGCGGCCTGCGCGTGTTGATTGCCGGGGCCGGCGGCGCGGCGCACCTGCCCGGAATGTTGGCGGCGAAAACGCATCTGCCCGTTCTTGGCGTGCCCATCCCGGCGACCATGCTCGCAGGTGTAGACTCGCTGCTCTCCATTGTGCAGATGCCCAAAGGCGTCCCCGTCGGCACGCTCGCCATTGGCAAGCCCGGCGCGGCCAATGCTGCTCTGCTCGCCATCTCCATCCTCGCTCTGCATGACCGCGCGTTACGAGATCGCCTCTGCGCGTGGCGGGAAGCGCGCAAAGAGGAGGTGCTGACGCAAACACTTCCGGCAGCGGAGACTTCCGAGTGACGGGGCCATCTACGCAAAAGGTCATCCTTCCCGGCGCGACCCTTGGCATTCTCGGCGGCGGCCAGTTGGGCCGCATGATGGCGATGGCGGCCCGCTCGCTTGGCTATCGCATTCAGGTGCTCGATCCCGATCCCTCTTGCCCGGCCCGCTTTGTCGTCGATGCGTGCTTTGAAGCGGCCTGGAATGACGCCCACGCCGCAGCCGACCTGGCCCGTGGCTGCGACGTGGTCACGCTGGAAATCGAACAGATTTCTGTGGCCGCGCTGGAGGCCGCCGAGCATTACGCTCCGGTGCGTCCCGGCCCGAAAATGCTGGCCATTATTCAGGACCGCATCCTGCAAAAGGACTGGCTGACCGCGCATGGCCTGCCGATCGGCAACCACCGTGCCGTGTACGACGCTGCCCAACTCACAGCCGCCGTTCATGATCAGGGTGGCCGCTGCTTTGTAAAGAGCGCGCATGGCGGCTACGATGGCCGCAGCCAGGCCAAGCTGGGATTTGAAGGATCTCCGAGCGAAAGCGCCATCGAGGCTGCTTGGGCCTCGCTGGGCAAACGCCCTGTGGTTGTCGAGCAGGCCATCGATCTCGCGCTCGAAATCTCCGTCATGGTCGCCCGTTCGCCGCGCGGAGAAATGAAGGCATACCCCGCCGCTGTCAATCATCACGAGCGGCAGATCCTCGTCTGGAGCGCGCTCCCCGCCGACATCCCACCGAGGACCGCGATGCAGGCCCGCGACCTCGCGCTTTCGATTGCGGAGGATTTTGGACTGGAAGGATTGCTGGCGGTGGAAATGTTCGTCGCCAGCGATGGCCGCCTGCTGGTGAACGAACTCGCGCCGCGCCCGCACAACAGCTATCACGCGAGCGAACGGGCATGCACCACCAGCCAGTTCGAGCAGGCCGTGCGCGCCGTCTGCAACCTGCCGTTGGGAGATGTGGAGTTGATTCAACCCGCCGCCATTGTCAATCTGCTGGGCGATGTGTGGCTCAATGCCACTTCGGAGACTGGCCCGCGCTTCGATCTCGCGCTGGCCGTACCCGGCGTGCGGCTGCATCTGTATGAGAAACATTTGCCGCGGCCCGGACGTAAAATGGGCCATCTATCGGCGGTCGGAAAAACAGCGGAAGAGGCCGTGCGGCAGGTTTTGGACGCAAAATCGAAATTGTAACTTTGTCGACAGCAAAAAAGATTGGCACTAAAAGGGGGAATTTATATGCATTGTTCCTTTTTATAGCTCGGCAGACGTGTAGTTCCTTTTTCGGCAACGCCCGACTGCTGGAGAGAAGAATCATGTTTTCCAAAAGGCATAGAGCGAATATAAAGTGATATGAAGGAATCGAAGAAATGAACGACGGCGCTGCAACTCTGAGTGTGATTTTGAACCAAGGGATTCGATCCGTGCCCACAAGACGTCCTGAGGCTGATGCTTTCGTTGCATTTGGACGGAAGCCGAGGCTGCTTGATTTGTTCTGCTGTGCCGGTGGCGCTGGCACAGGATACAGTATGGCGGGCTTTGATGTTGTTGGAGTGGACATCAAGTCGCAGCCGAACTATCCTTTTCCGTTTGTCCAAACCGACGCGCTGACCCTCGACCCGAAGTTTATCTCGACCTTTGATGCTATCCATGCATCGCCGCCGTGCCAGTCCTATTCCGATCTCGCAAAGCGAAATGGCAACGCTGACGCATGGCCGCGCCTCATCGACCCCATCAGGGATGTTTTAGTGCGTTCAGGGATCCCTTGCATTATCGAGAATGTTGACGGCGGGTGATTGCAAGTCGCATGGCAGACGACGAGAAGTACGGAACCGCTTGGCGAGAGGATGAACTCGACGCCATCATAGCGGATTATTTCACGATGCTCGCTGCCGATCTTTCGGGACAGCCGTACGTGAAATCCCGACATAGCGCGGCGCTTATGGCGCAGATCGGCCGCTCACATCGCTCAGTTGAGTTCAAACACCAGAACATTTCTGCTGTGCTGGATGAACTCGGACTTCCATGGATTCCTGGCTACGTACCTAAGAACAACTACCAAAACTCCATTTTCGATGCAATTGACCGTTATCTGACTCGACATCAAGCAATTTTTGAGATAGCTCCAACATTGCCGACGCCGACGCCCGCGCCATCGACTGTTTTTGTTCCGCAGCCGATACTCACGGAAGCGGATCGACAAATGCCAGCGCGCCTCCAACGGCTTGTGCGGAAGTTCGATCCTGTCGAGCGGGACCACCGTAATCGTAGTTTAGGTAAGGCGGGAGAAGCCTTCGTGCTTGAGGTTGAACGAAAGCGACTTCAGGAGGTCGATCGTGCGGATTTAGCGCGCAAGGTGCGATGGGTGGCCGCCGAAGACGGAGACGGCGCAGGTTACGATGTTCTTTCTTTTAGCCAGACCGGATGCGAACGTCTGATTGAAGTAAAGACAACTAACGGTGCTGCGCGGACTCCATTTTTCTTGACTCGTAATGAACATGCGTTTGCGACAGAGCGACCCGAAGACTGGCGCATTTACAGAGTTCACCTGTTCGCCAAGGATCCCCGCATTTTCACCATATCGCCCCCCTTGGAGGGTGCTGTCATACTCCGGCCTGAAACCTGGCGAGCATCCTTTTGATTTGCGTGAAAGCCCATCCACGCGAAATACGAATTCAAACCCAACAATGAAAGGATGAAAGTTTATGCATGCGCTTAGCTCAATCGGTCGAAACGACATCGAGTTTTCCCGTAGGATACCACCCACACTTCGCATTGAGGCGCTTAACAATATTGAATTCACTTGCCATATGTGCGGACTGGGCCCGGGAGAGATCGATTCGGCCACAGGCCGAAGGTCCCGCCTCCGTGTTGGGTACCTCATAGATAAAAGCCTCGGCGGAAAAGACAATCCTTCCAACCTCTGGGCGGCTTGTTCGATATGCATTCAAGGCTCAAAAAACATTACAAGTGAGAAGCCCACAGCTCGTTGGCTCCTCTTGCAAATTCGGCGGGCAGGACAGGAAGAGCAACGTGAAGTCTTAAAATGGCTCCTGAAGAAATTCAAGAACTGACCCTGTAAATCACGTTTTACCCGATGTCCTCGCTCCAGTTCTCCAGCGTCTTCTTCAACTCCGCCATAAATTTCCCAGCGTCCGCGCCGTCGATGATGCGATGATCGAAGCCCAGCGTCAGGCACATCATGCTGCGAATGGCAATTGTATCGTTTCCTTCCGCATCGGTCATAACGGTCGGCTCCTTGAACATGCCACCCACTCCGAGGATGGCCGACTCCGGCTGGTTGATCACCGGCGTGCCGAACTGCTCGCCGAAGATTCCCGGATTCGTAATCGTAAATGTGCCGCCGGAAACTTCATCGGGTTTCAACTTTTTACCGCGGGCTCGCTCGGCCAGGTCGGCAATCGCGCGCGCAATCCCAAGGAAGCTCTTCTCTTCGGCCTGCTTCACGACTGGCACAATCAGGCCCCATTCCAACGCGACCGCGATCCCGATATTGATGTTCTTGTGATAGCGGATTGCGCTGCCTTCCATCGATGCGTTGATAATCGGCATCTTGCGCAGGCAGTTCACCACAGCACGCGTGATGAATGGCATGTACGTCAGCTTGACGCCGTTGCGCTGCTCATACTTCGACTTCTCTTTCTCGCGAATGCGCACGATGCGCGTCATATCGACTTTGAAAACAGAGTGGACATGCGCGCTGGTGTGTTTGGAGTCCACCATGCGCTGCGCGATGATGGAACGCATTTTAGTAAGCGGAACCAGTTCGTCCAGCATAGGCGTGCTTACGGAAGCTGGCGCTGTTGCAGCCGGTTTTCCGGGCGCAGCGGAAGCAGCCTGCTTCGTTGTTGCCTGAGCTTCCGAGCCTTTGCCGTGTTGTCCAAGATAGCCGAGCGCATCGTCCTTCGTGATGCGTCCACCCATTCCAGTCCCGCTGATTTTCGACAGGTCTAAATTGTTGTCTTTTGCGATGCGGCGCACCAGCGGCGAAGAACGAATCCTTTCGCCCGTCGCTGCACTTGTCGAAGCCTCTGCATCCGCACTCGGACTGGAAACAGTTTGCTTCTTTTCCGTGGGAGCAGCCGTCGGTGCTGCCGAAGCTGGAGCGCTCGCGGCAGGATTCGCACTGCCGGAACCGCTGCCGCCGATGACCGCAACCACCGTGTTGATTTCCACCGTCGCGCCCTCCGCGACCTTGATTTCTGTCAGCACGCCGGACGCGGGCGCGGGAATCTCCGCATCGACTTTGTCCGTCGAAATTTCAAACAAAGGCTCGTCGCGCTGCACCGTATCGCCAACCTTTTTCAGCCACTTCGTAATCGTGCCTTCAAAGATCGACTCGCCCATCTGGGGCATCACGACATTCGTGCCGACTGTGCTGACCGCCGGAGCAGTCCCCGTTTTCGCGCCCTTCGTACCCCTCGGCGCGTTCGCGGGGTCGCCATCCGCTGGCGCGGGTGTTGGTTCCCCCTTTTTGCTTGCCGATGTGGGTGCTGGCGCAGCAACTGGCTCCTTCGCTTTTTCCGGGGCCGTCGCAACAGCCGATTTCTTCGCACCCGCAGTCGCGTCTGCTGTAGCGCTGGAGCTGAAAACGCCGGAACCATCGCCAATGACTGCAACAACGGTATTGATTTCTACCGTCGCGCCTTCGGCAACTTTGATTTCCGTCAATACGCCCGACGCCGGCGCCGGAATTTCCGCATCGACTTTGTCTGTAGAAATCTCGAACAAAGGCTCATCCCGCTGTACCGTGTCGCCCGGCTTCTTCAACCATTTGGTGATCGTTCCCTCGAAGATCGACTCGCCCATCTGGGGCATCACTACGTTCGTTGGCATGGATTTCCTTCCCAATATGTTTCAAACTTCTAAATCAATGTCCGTCATTCTGGCCCTTCAGCTTCGCTCAGGATAAACTCCGTTCAGAATGACTCCCTTAAACATCCCGCACTACTCAATTATGTAACGCTTAATACTTCATCAATCGGCGCGCTTCGCGGACTACATCTTCCACCTTCGGCAGAAAGGCCCTCTCCAGCGGCGGCGAAAACGGAACCGGAGCATCCATGGATGTGATGCGCACAATCGGCGCGTCGAGTGAATCGAACGCCTCTTCATTGATGATCGCAGCCACTTCGCCGGCGATGCCGCCGGTTTTCGTGTCTTCGTGGAGCACGATCACGTGGTTCGTCTTCTCGACGGTGCGGCGGATCGCATCCCGGTCCAGAGGCAGCAGCGTTCGCAGATCGAGAATCTCTAGCTCGATGCCTTCCTTCTCCAGAATCTCCGCTGCTTCCTGCGCCACGTAAACCATTGAGGCATACGTGATGACGGAAATGTGGCGACCCTCGCGGTGCACGCGCGCCTTCCCGATCTCGACCGTGTAATCTTCCTCGGGCAATTCCTCTTTCACGCGGCGATAGAGAAATTTATGTTCAAAAAACAGCACTGGGTTGTTGTCGCGGATCGCCGATTTAATGAGTCCTTTGGCATCGCGCGCCGTCGCCGGTGCAATCACTTTCAGCCCTGGGGTATGCACATAAAACATCTCAGGGTTTTGCGAATGAAAGGGGCCGCCGCTCACTCCACCGCCGGAAGGACCGCGCAACACCAGCGGGGCCGGTGCGCCCCATCGCCAGTTCGACTTGGCAAGCATCTGCACAATTTGGGAGTGCGCTGAACTGATGAAATCCATAAACTGGAATTCCCCAACCGGACGAAGGCCTGTCAGCGATGCGCCGTATGCCGCACTTGCGATGGCCATCTCCGAGATGGGCGTATCGATCACACGCTCCATGCCGAATTTATGAACAAACCCCTCGGTCACTTTGAACGCGCCACCATATGCGCCCACATCCTCGCCCATCACGAAGACGCGGCTGTCGCGTTCCATCTCTTCCCAGATTCCCTGCCGAATTGCTTCTAAATACGTTACCGGCGCCATCCTACCCGTTTCTCGCGTAAATGTAACGACAGCTGTTTCAAATCAAAAAAACCGTTTGTCATTCTGCCCCTAAGCTTGCCGCAGGGGCAGTATCCTGGGAGTGGGAGCGGCATTTACGAGGTGAATATTCTCTGGATTCTTCACTACGGTCGCTTCGCCGCGACGAGCGGCCTCCATTCAGAATGACTCCATTGACCAATCTGTCTATCCGTCTATTTGTAATGGGCATGGACGCTCGGCTCCGTCAGTTTGCGGTTCGGGTTGGCGTGCTTGACCCTTACCTCGCCATATTTCACTGGGATGTCGGTCGCATTGTCGAAGTAGACGTCCGTTCCAGCCTCCTCCGGTTCCGGCATGGGCGCGGCTTCCGCCACCGCCCGTTCCTCGTCGATGAAGCGTTCCACTTCCGCGTGCATCTCGGCAATTTGGCCCTCATTCATCCAGTCGGTTTCCTTGAGGTACTGCTCCATCCTCGCGATGGGGTCGCGGCGCTTCCAATATTCTTTGACAGCCATGGGAATGTACTGCGCCGGATCGTGCATGGCGTGGCCCTTCATGCGCATCAACTTGGCCTCGATGATAGATGCTCCTTCACCCCGGTGCGCACGCGCTACAGCTTCATGCGTTGCGTCGTACACCTGGTTGGCATCCGTGCCATCGACGATCACGCCCGGCACCCCATATCCGATGGCGCGGTCCGCCAGGTCCTTGCACGCAAATTGCAGCTCAACCGGCGTCGAATAGGCCCAGGAGTTATGCTCGACCACCAGCACCACGCCCAGGCGCTGCACTGCGGCAAAATTGAATCCCTCGTAGGTCGGGCCTGTGGACTGGCCGCCATCCCCGATGTACGCAAGGCATGCAATGTTCTTGCCCTGCAGCCGAGCGCCCAGTGCGACGCCCGCCAACACTCCAATAGAATCGCCCAGATGTGAAATCGGCGCGACGACATTCAGCTTTTTCAGGTCGCCATAATGCGAACCGGAATCGCGCCCTTTCGTCGGCGAGGCCCCTTTACCCATGTACTGCATCATGGTGGCGGACGGTTGATAGCCCTTCACAATCATCGAGCCCTGATTGCGAATCATTGGTCCCAGCCAGTCGTCCTTGTCCAGCGCATACGCCGAGGCCACCGAGCAGGCCTCCTGCCCCAGGCTCAGATAGAGACCACCGATCACCTGCGACTGCTTATACATGCTCTCCAGCGTCGCTTCCATGCGCCGATTGATAATCATGTAGCGAAGCATTTCGATGGATTGTTCTTTGGTCAGGTATTTTGAAGGGCGCATCGGCGGGACAGGCGTGTTCGTGTCGCCAGTTACCTTGTACCGATATTCCCCATTGGCCCACTCGCTCTCAATATGAAAAGGCGACTGTTCCAGCCGCCAGTCTGGAATGCCGTGCGGATTTGTGCCGACAGGAGGCTGGCTGGCTTCTTTGCCTGCAGCAGCCGTGGCCTCGGCTTCGTTGGCAGACTGGGGATTCAGCGCAGACTTGGGTTTCGACTCTATGGGAGCTGGGGATGGTGCTTCGATTTTACTGGTCGCCATAGAACGGTTTTTCCTGCTCATTCACCAAACTCATTATTCTATATGACAAGATCGGGAACGGCGATTCCCGCTGCACCACGTAATTTTTTCCGGGTGTCCCACGGCCGCCCTGAGCCTGTCAAAGGGTTCGCGAAGCTAACGTGGGATGAAGGCGTCACACAGAATTCTGCACAAGCGCCTCCACCGATTCCACCCACAGCACTTGCCTGCCGAACATTCGCCCAAAATTTCTCGCAATCGCGTGCATCGCCTGCTCTATCGTCGGCATTGCATAGCGCGCCTCGTCGATCTCCTCTTCCAGGCTCGTGACCGCGCAATCGGCGATTCCGCAGGGAACAATGAGATGGAAGTCCCGCAGATCGGTCGTCATATTCCACGCGAAACCGTGCGACGTGACCCCCTGCGAAATATGCACCCCAATCGCCGCAATCTTCTTTGCTGGAACACTCCCTCCCGGCAGCGTCCACACGCCCGTCCGTCCAGCAATGCGCTGGGTCAGCACCCCATATTCCGCGCAGGTACGAATCAGCGCCTCTTCCAGGCTTCGAACATACTCAACGGCGCCCAAGTGCGGCCCGCGCTTCTGCGGAAAGTCCCCGCGCAAATCCAGGATTGGATAGCCGACAATCTGCCCAGGCCCGTGATACGTCACATCGCCGCCGCGATTGATCTCATGGATGGCGACGCCGCGTCGCGCCAACTCTTCGTCGCTGGCCAGAATGTTTGCGCGATGCGCGTTTCTGCCCAGCGTCAGCACCGGCGGATGCTCCAGCAGCAACAACACGTCGCCAATGCGCTGCTGCTTGCGCAGCGCGACCAGCCGCTGTTGCAGCGTCAACGCCTCCGCGTAATCAATACGTCCGAGATGAACCACATGCAGCATCAGAGCAGATCGCGGAATCGATCGAGACTTAACCCTGCATCGCGAACGATTCCGGCCATGGTGTATGCGTTCACCGGATTATGCTTCGGAGGCGCGGGATGCGATGACAAAATACTCTTGGATTGCGCTGCGGATATTGTCCAGTGCTTCCACTTCGGTCGCGCCATGCGACCAACAACCCGGCAGGCCCGGGCAGGAAACACTATAACCTTCTTCGGATTGCTGCAATACAACGCGATAGGTCATCACACTCTCAATCTTAGTCCTAACCCCTAAGCGTTGATCGCCATATTTTCGACCGAACTAAAACCATCCAGCATCGCCTCGGCCAGCGTCGGGTGCGCGTGGATGGTAAACATCATCTCCTCGACCGTCGCTTCCAACTCGATCGCCGTCACTGCTTCGGCAATCAGTTCCGTGGCCTGCGGCCCAATAATGTGTACACCCAAAATCTCGCCATACTTCGCGTCCGCCACAATCTTCACAAAGCCATCGTGAGAGTCCACAATCGACGCCTTTGAGTTCGCCGTAAATGGGAACTTGCCGACCTTCACCGTCAGTCCTTTTTCCTTCGCCGCCGCTTCCGTCAGCCCGACGCTGCCAATCTGCGGCTCACAATACGTGCAGGCGGGAATGCGCTCTCGCTTCACCGGACGCGCATACTTCCCGGCGATCTTCGCCGCGACCACCATGCCGCACATCGCGCCCACATGCGCCAACTGCGGCAGCCCGGCCACAATATCGCCAATTGCGTAGACGCCCGGCTCCTCGGTCTGCATCCACTCGTTCACTTTGATAAAGCCGCGCTCCGGCTTGATCTTCGTCTTCTCCAGGCCGACATGCTCGGTGCGTGGCGCGCGACCCACCGCCACCAGCACCTTCTCGGCTTCCTTCACCATCTGCTTGCCATCAGCGGCCGTAATCGTCACCTTCACGCCGTCCTTGGTCTTCTCCAGCTTCTCGAACTTCGCGCCCACGAACGAATCGATCCCGCGCTTGCGAAACGCCCGAGCCAACTCCTTGCTGACATCTTCATCTTCATTCGGTACCAGCCGAGGCAGCATCTCCACAATGGTGATCTCCGCTCCAAAACTCTTGAAGATTGAGCCAAATTCCACGCCCACCGCGCCGGAGCCAATCACCACCATCGACTTCGGAATCTCTTTCAGCGCCAGAATCTCCATGTTCGTCAGCACACGCGAGTCCGGCTCCAGCCCCGGCAGCATCTTGGCGTCCGAACCGGTCGCGACGATGACATTCTTCGCTTTGATGAAGCTGCGTTCACCATCCGCGCCGCCTCCGCCCTCCGTGTACACCTCGACCGAATGCACGCCGTCCTTGGCCGGATCGGTCAGGCGTCCGTGCCCTTCAAACGTCGTCACTTTGTTCTTCTTCATCAGGAACACCAGGCCCTTGGCATGCTTGTCGATGATGCCCTGCTTGCGCTTCTGGATCGTTCCCCAGTTCAGCTTGCCCTCGCCGAGGCCTTCGATGCCATACTCAACGGCATGTTTCAGGTGGTCATACACCTCGGCGTTAAACAGCAGAGACTTGGTCGGCACGCAGCCCCAGTGCAGGCAGGTCCCGCCCAGCTTGCTTTCCTTCTCAATCAGCGCGACCTTCAGGCCGTACTGCCCGGCGCGAATCGCCGCCGTATAACCAGCCGGCCCGCCACCAATGATGGCCACGTCATAAATTGTCTCTGCCAAGGGATGCTCCGTTCCGTTCCAAGTGTGGATATTAGATGCCCGAGGAAATGCCCTCGAACCAAACAGATGATTTTACGGGATGGGCGGGGTTGAGGCGAATTGGAGCCTTTCGTGGGAAGATTACGGAAGGAGTGAAAAGCTCACCTCATGAGTAGTGGACGAACTGTGCGGCTGTTCCTTGTGGACGGCTCTTCCTCTGGACTGATCACTGCTGAAATTATCAATTGGACAGGACACGCATTGGTCGCTCCTAGACAGGCGATCGGGGACGCTCTGAAAAGAGACGAGGCCGGTCGCACTGGCGTTTACTTCCTCGTGGGTGAAGACCCCGATCAACCTACGAAAAATAAGGTCTACATTGGTGAGGGCGATATCGTCTCAGATCGCATCAGAAGTCATGCTAAAGATGATTCCAAGGATTTTTGGACAAGAGCATGTTTCGTAACCTCAAAAGATCCCAACATCACGAAAGCTCATGTTCGGTATTTAGAGAGCCGACTTATTGAACTGACCAAATTGAGCGATAGGGCGAACCTTGCGAACGGCAATGACCCGAGCGCTAAGTCTCTCCCCGAATCGGATGTGGCTGATATGGAATTTTTTCTTGAACAAATACAGCTGATACTCCCAGTTGTAGGTTTTGATTTCCTGCGCGCGAGACCGTTGGCTGAAGTGAAAGCTGCCACTGCGCTTTCCACAAGTTCATCCTCAAAGCCTCTAGAGCTAACTATAACGAGCAAGAAGCACGGCTTGGACGCCAAAGCGGTAGAATTGGGTGGCGAGATTACAGTGCTGGCGGGCTCGAAGGGCTTGTGCGAAGACTTTGCAATGAACAGTTATAAATCATTGCGCCAACAATTAATAGCTGATGGTCGACTCAAGCCACTGGATGATGGGAGTACATTGCTTGAGTTTACGGAAGACGTTAGATTCGGAAGTCCAAGTGCGGCCTCATCCGTAATCTTCAATAGAAATACTAACGGCCGGATAACCTGGAAGATTAAGAATACGGATCAAACCTTGAAAGATTGGCAAGATGCACAAATTCCATAGCATGCCCATCCTGGCTAACCGGGTGCCCTCCGTCTCGTTTTTGAGACGTGGTTGTTCTGAATCCCTACGCTACGTCCTTGCGACAAGACGCGATGCTCTCCACAATTTCCCGATTCGCATTCTCCGCCTCGCGTAGCTCGTAGGAAGACTGCATGTTCATCCAGAACTGCGCGGTGGTCCCAAAGTATCTGGCAAGGCGAACAGCAGTGTCGGCTGTAATACCCCGGCGCTCCAGAACAATATCATTCAGGCGCGGGCGGGTCAGCTTCAACTCCTTCGCCAGCGCATAGACGCTGAGGCCAAGCGGCTTCATGTACTCTTCGCGCAGAATCTCTCCGGGATGGATGTTCCATTCCCAGACGGGTTTTGTTTTCTTCGCCACTCGTGTCATATCTACCTCTCCCTCCTGTGCTGGATGCGAGCTAGTGGTAATCCACAATCTCCACATCGTATGCTTTGCCTTCTATCCAGCGAAAGCACACACGAAATTGGTTGTTAATCCGGATGTTGTGCTGACCCGCTCGATCTGCGTTTAATGCTTCCAATCTGTTTCCAGGCGGCGTCTGTAAATCATCCAGCACCTGTGCATCGTGAAGCATTTTCAGCTTTCTCATCGCCACGCGCCGAAGGTTGGCTGGAAGCCGTTGGCCCTTGCCATCTCTCCAGAACTGCTCCGTATGCCGGTTTTTGAAGTTGGCGATAATATAAGAAGGCGTACCGATAATCGGTACGTTTGTCAATATCTTTTACTATGGCCGCTCATCCTTCGCGTTCTTTGCCCAGGATGGGATGAATCGGCGAAGTATCATAAAACTGGCATGTCTTTCCCCGTCAAAACCTGCGTCGTCTGCCATGAAGAGTTTGAATTGAAGCCGGACAAACCCGGCTTCGCCAACCGTTGCCCCCAGTGCAGCGCACCGGAAGAAGCGTCCGATCCAAGTACCCAACCCCACATGGACGCCGACGAGCGTAAAACCGCCAGCGAGGCCAACGCCGCCCGCAGAAAAGCCATCCGCGACCTGCTCTACCGCAAGGACAGCTAACGGTCTTCGCTACCGAAGCGCTTCAGAGATCCCCTGCCCGTCAGCATGGAGACCTGCTCCATGCTTTGCTGCGAAATAGACCAGGCGCGCGGCGGCCAGGTCGGCCACCGCGAGTCCTAAAGACTTGAAGACGCGAATGCCCTCTGGTGGAAGCGGCCGCGTCCCAGCGAGCATCTCTCCGAGTTCCGCGTAAATGACCGCGCCGGAAAGCAAAATGTCACCCGACTCGCGCATGGCTGTCTCGCGCGACTCGACCAGGACAGCACCGCGTTGCATGGCCTCCTCGTCCAGTTCGCGGCGGTCGTGCGCAACCGCGCCAATGGCGAGCACCAATGCGCGGCTCCAGCCATGCTCCCCGCAGCACGGGCTGGGCCGCGCTGGTCGCCGTGACGATGACATCCGCCCCGCGCACAGCTTGCTCCGCAGAGACGGCGCGCATGTCGATTCCGGCGTAGCCGCTGCCAGCCTCCTGCACTACTGCATCCACGAAAGCCTGGGCGCTCTCCAGCGTGCGGCTGGCGATGCGGACCTCTGCAAATTGACGGACGAGGCACAACGCCTCAAGATGTGCGCGGGCCTGCACGCCGCTGCCCAGAATCGCGAGCACGCGGGCCTCGGGCGCGGCCAGCAATTGCAGTGCGACGGCAGAAACGGCAGCGGTGCGCATCTCGGTGATGCAGCGGCCATCCAACACGGCCAGCGGCTGGCCGGTCGTGGGACTGAAGAGCTGGATGGTGGCCATGTGGGTGGGCAGCGCGTGGCCTGTTGTGCTCCCATTGTTTTCGCCGGGCCGCGCGTTGCCGGGAAAGAAAGTGACCAGTTTGGCCCCCATCACATCCTGATAAACAGCTGGCATGCAGCCGAACCAGCCGATACTTTGGTTTGTATCCAGACGTACGATCATCCGCGGCGGTTGTTGTACCCGGCACGCGGAAAAATCCTTCAACGCGGTGGCAATCGCCGGGATGAGATCGGAATAATGGAGCGCGGCCTGCACCTGCTCTTCGTCAAAAAAAGAAAGATGTTCCATTTTTGGCGCGCTATAAACAGTGGAGTGTACGTCTGTGGCTCTTTGGTCGCTCTGCGTTGCCATGCACCTTAGCCTACAACGCCTGCGTAACGTTGAGATTTACATTGTGCCGGGTGCCCCATCCTTACCAGCTTCACCGCAAAGCGTGGGATGGAGAATGCCGACATTATCTCGCCAACCTTACCTTCGATCCCTTGAAGCCAAAGAAGCAGAGATAGACATAGCACAGTGCGGGCACGAAAAATGCATGGTGAATTCCGATATGGTCCGCAACCAAGCCCTGCAATAGTGGCAGCACTGCTCCGCCAATGACGGCCGCGACCAGCATGCTCGACCCTCGATTGGTCAGTCGCCCCAATTCCGCCAGTCCCAGCGCGAAGATGTTCGGCCACATGATGGA
>DAHUZH010000086.1 GCA_027306695.1 Acidobacteriaceae bacterium | reverse complement strand
GATACGCATTGCGTATTTGCGTTCGCCGAAGATGATCGTACCGCCCACGCCGGGCACTCGCTTCAATGCATCGGCAACATATACATCCACGTAGTTGCTGATGAACTGGTTGCTGTATTCCCCATGCTCGGAATAAAATCCTGCGGCAAGAACAAAATTGCTGTTCGCTTTTGTAATGGTGATGCCGGTATTGTTGACTTCCGCTGGCAGCCTGCCCTGCGCGGCAGAGACGCGATTTTGCACGTCTACGGCTGCGATGTTCAGGTCGTATCCTGTCTGGAAAGTGACGGTAATCTGGCTGGTCCCATCATTGCCGCTGGTCGAGGTCATATAGCGCATGCCCTCTACGCCGTTGATCGACTCTTCCAGCGGAATCGTGACCGCCGACTCCACCACTTGCGCGTTCGCGCCCACATAATTTGCCGACACCACCACCTGCGGAGGCGCAAGCTGCGGATATAAAGAGATGGGCAAACTGGGGATGACCACCAGGCCGGCAAGAATGATCAGCAGCGCGGAGACCGTCGCGAACACAGGCCGTTTAATGAAAAAATCAACAAACAAAATGAGTACCTCGACTGCCGAATAGTGTGAAAAGGGCCGCTTTCATTGCGATCAATGTGCCGGCATGGGCTGCACCGGAGCGCCGTTTACCAAAAACTGCAACCCGGAAACAATCACCTGGTCCCCCGCCTGCAAGCCGCTCTTCACCACATAGGCATTGCCGGTTGCATCGCCCAGCATGACGGGACGCTGCTGCGCGACGAAGCCCGCCGCCTGTTTCTCTGCCACATAGACGAAGGTCTGGCCGCCCACATGGGTCACGCCCAGCACGGGAACAGTCGGCGCCGTAGCACTGCTCCAAACCACCTGCGCACGCACCTGCTGCGAATTTCGTAAGCCGGAGGAAGCATTGACCTTCGCCTTCGCCAGAATGCTCTGCAACTGATCATCCACCTGGGGAGAAACAAAATAAATGCTGGAACGATCCAGGACATTTCCCGCTCCATCCGTAATGTTCACCGGCAGACCGGTATGGATTTCTCTCGCGCGTTCGGCAGGTACATAGATGTAGGCCTCCAACTCCGTGTTGTCATCGACCGTCGTCAACATTGTCGTCGGTGAAACATAATCGCCCACATGGACCGGAACGTCGCCGACAATACCCTCGAAAGGCGCCAGGATGTGGTAGTAGGCAAGCTGCTGCTCGGCGGACTTCCGCGCGTTCACCGACGACTCATACGTTGCCTTGGAACTGGTGTAGGTCTGGTCGGCCTGCTGAAAAGCCTCTTTGCTGACGATCCCGGAAGAATAGAGGTCCCGCTGACGAGCAATGTTTTTCTGGTTGTATTCGTAGATGGCGAGATTCTGCTGTTCGGTCGCTTTTTGTTGCGCAACCACGGCCTGCTGCTGGCGCGGATCGATCTCCATCAGGTGTTGGCCTGTCCGCACATGGTCCCCGGAATGGACGAAAATCTGCGTCAGATTTCCACTGACCTGCGGCTGGATGGTTGCCGATCGCCGCGACTTGATCGTCGCGACATAGCTATCGCTGACGGGTACAGACTTCAACGCCACTGTTTCAACCTGGACTGGCATGGCCATGGGGCCTTGCGCCGCGGGTTTTGCCGGAACACGTCCGCACGCCGTCAGGAATACCGCAAGCCCCATCCATGTTGCGGCCAAGAAAATTTTTTCTAAACTCAATTTCAACGCAATAGCTCCGTTCGTGAAGTCAATTCACGCAATGTTTTTTAGCGCTGACCCAATGCCGTCGGAATGTTCTTACGGGACGATATTGCATAATACGCACCGCGCGGGAAATTTGTTCTCTCTAAACCTCTGCCATGCCCGAAAACAGGCATCTGGTCAAAACCTTGGTCACTCTTATTTCAAGATGCGTCGGCAAACGCAGTGGATGCAACAAATTCCTATTTACGTTTCGACAATTTCACGCACGCCGGAAGAGTACAAAGGGATTGAAGCTCTCATGCCGATCGAAAGCATCGGTGTGCTCGGTTTTTTTCAGCCAGCCGACGACCGCATAAGTGAGTGGCGTGGCTAGAACTTCGTACACGACCTTGCCAAAATATGCGGAAAGAATCAGGGCAAAAAGGGTGCGTCCCGGTGCCTGCCCCCAAAAAGCAATCAGCACGACGATCACTGTATCGACGGCCTGGCCAGTAACCGTCGAACCCACAGTTCTCGTCCACAACCAGCGTCCGCGCGTCAGCAATTTCATCTTTGCCATGGTGTAGGAGTTGGTGAATTCGCCAGCCCAGTATGCAATCAGGCTGGCCGCGACCAGCCGTGGAATGAACCCGAAGACCGTCGCAAAAGCCGCTTGATTGCGCCATCCGGGCGCAGATGGAAGAGCAACCGCAATTGCACCCATCACCGACAGCAGTGCAGAGGCGAAAAATCCCATCCAGATCGCCCGGCGCGAGGCCGCGTAACCATAGACCTCGGTAAAGACATCGCCAAAAATATATGTGATTGGAAACAGGAGCTGGGCGCCGCTGAGCGTGAGCGGCCCAATCCTGCAAATCTTCTGCGCCACCAGATTTGAAACCAGCAAAACGACAACAAAGATGATGGTGAGCGTGTCGAGGTGCTTATATGTGCGGCCTGAAAGTGCCGTCTGTTCGCGCATGATGCTTTTCAAGGTACGCGAACAGTCGCAAAAAAGCATGAGAATCGTTGCACCGATTCATCTGCTCCTTCCATCCCTTGTTTCCATTTTTTGTGCGTGGTGGGCTTTGACAATGCCAATTTTACGAATAGCGCAATGAAAAAATTCTACAGATCTGCATTTGTCCTTCGCACCCCGAATGTAAACTCCAATCTGGCGAAGTCATTTCGGAACCAGTCGCAGCGCCTTCATCAGGAATTCATTGTGAAACCTTGATCCCGAGACTGCTTTGACAGCACGAGTGAGCGTTGTTAGTCTCAGTAATGTGCCTAACAGCAATGGGCCTAACTGCGCAAGGCGGCCATTCATAAGCCCTTTCCATCGCGTCCCCGTCGTCTAGCCCGGCCTAGGACACCGCCCTTTCACGGCGATAACACGGGTTCAAATCCCGTCGGGGACGCCAAATAAATCATAGACTTACGGTGATTGCCTCCACAAAATCGACGTTCGCTAACGTTCGATAACAGAAGTCAGTCTTCATCGTCCTCTCCTTCCTCTGTTTTCGTCCGCAAGATTTGGCGCACGACTCGGCTTTGCGCTTTCCGCTTTGTCTCCGTGATGGCCTGGGTATACACGTCCATCGTCACCTTGAAGTTGGCA
Organism: Acidobacteriaceae bacterium; assembly: GCA_027306695.1. GTDB lineage: Bacteria > Acidobacteriota > Terriglobia > Terriglobales > Acidobacteriaceae > JAKAAZ01. Next base: position 12,526 of record DAHUZH010000086.1, on the reverse strand, counting down.
TGGCGCAGAAGCTCCTGAATCGTCTTCAGGTCTTCTCCGTTGGCCTTCATCAGCGTGCCGAAAGTATGCCGCAACGTGTGCCATCCGACCGGCTCTGTGATTCCAGCCTTTTCAAGGGCGGGTTTCAGGTACACCCGATAGAGTGACCCCGGCCAGTAGGGTTGCTTGCCTTTGCACTGCGGACTGGCGAAGACCCAATCCGCAGGCTGGCTGTATCCAGAGCGTAAGCGCCAGGCCCACAAGCCTTCCGCCAACTCCGCGTCCAGCGGGAGGGGCTTTTGCGAAGCTTCGGTCTTGCAGTGTTCAATCCGCTGCTTCACCACGTCGCGGGTGACATTGAGAACAAGTTGCTCGAAGTCGATGTCTCCCCATTTCAAGCCGAGCAATTCCCCGACGCGCAGCCCTGTCGATGCTCCGAGCAGGACCGCCGTTCGGGCCGGTTCCGTCAGGTGCGTCAAAAACGCCTGCAACTGAGTGGGAGTCAGTACGGTCGGAATATGCGAGCGCTTAGCGCTCTGCCGGACATGCGTGATGGGGTTGGTGGTTGCCCATTCCCATCGAATCGCGTGGCTGTAGAGTGCGCTCATAATATTCCGAATTTTGGCCTTGCTTCCGCGTGCCAGCGGCAAGGACCTGAGCCATTCTTCAACCTTGACGGATTTCACCTCGCTGAGCAGATACGATTGCCAGCGCGGAAGGATCCACTTGTTGAGATAGCCTTCATAGGTAAATTGAGTCGAGAAGGACTTGCGCCCTTCCGATTCAATAGGCTCACTGCCGACCGGACGTGTCCCATGAACAATGTCCGGCAACTCGTATTGGCGATAATGCTCGACCAAAATTTTCAGATTGATGGCCCGCAGCTTTTCTCGCGGGGTTTTCTCGTTGATGTTTAACCGTAGCGCATCCGCCACTCGCTGTGCTTCCGTCTCGGTCTTGTACTCTTCTACCGATCCGAGCATGGCCTGGCGATACCGCTTGGTGCCGTCTGTCTGGATTTCGTACCATCGAAAAACCCAGCAGTCGGAACCGCGCTTGCGTGCAATGCGTTGCAGGCTTCCTTGCTGATAACGTGTCCGCTTAAACATGAAAATCTCCTGTTCAGCGGCACCGGTGGCTACTCCACACACTACTCGGAAACGATCAAGTAGTCGATGGATTTACAGTGCCGAAAGTTGGGCTAAAGGAGCCGTCAACGAGCCTCGTGGCGGACCTGGACTGTCCGATTTCCCAGCCACGCTTCCAACTCGGAAACGAGATAGCGCCAGTATTTGCGCCGTCCTTCACCGATTGGGTGAGCGGGCACAATTCCCTGCCGGGACCAACGTTGCAGGGTTTTCGGATGGACGCCGAGCACAGTCGAGGCTTCGTCCGCATCCACGAAGCGTTCGTGCAAAATGTGCTCTGCTTTATTGGTTGGAACAAAAGTAGAGGAAACCATAAGCCTCCTATCTGCTTGGCAGCGTAGCGAGGCTTCGGCGGTTCGTCCAAGACTTCCTTGGCGCGGATTGATAGATTAGAGCTATGAGTCGTGCGGAAACCCTGCCGCCAGATGCTTTGTTTAGAGTAGAGACCGCAATGCTCCAAGAAATTTCAAATTGTCTTCGCGGCGGCGCACGCAAACCCGTATGAACTGCCCATCCAGGCCCTCAAAGTTATCGCAACACCGCACAACAATACAGTGTCGAGTAATAAGCTGCCTCCACAAAGCAACTGCTGAGATGCCCGCAGGCAATCTGATCAGCAAGTAATTAGCAACTCCCGGATACACATATAACCCGATGCCAATAAGACGATCTCTGAGCCAGGCAAGCTCCTCCTGGTTAGCGGTGCGTGCATGGGAACTGTATTCCACATCCTTGACCGCGTGACAGGCAGCCACACATGCGAGTGTGCTTACAGGCCAAGTGGCAACATTCCCTTGTATCCTCGACGAAGCCTGGGCATGCGCCACCGCGTAAGCGACGCGCAGTCCAGCGATCGCGAAAAATTTGGTCAAGGAACGAAAGACGACCAGGCTTGAAATGCTCGGCGACAAGAAGGCCAGGCTTTCCTCCGGTAAATAGTCGATGAAGGCTTCATCCAGCAATACGAGAATGTTATGTTCGCTGGCATATCGCACCAGCTTGCGCAGGTCTTTTTGCATCCATGAGATGCCGGATGGATTCTGCGGGTTCGCTAGGAGCATCGCATCACAGTCGCGCAAACTTGCTTCACTCATCAACTGTTCCGCATCGATGGAGAAGTCCTTGTCAGAAGATATTTGGAATGCATGTATCTCAACCGCGCATCGTGCCAGTGTTTTCCGATATTCACTGAATGCAGGAACAGGTAAGAGGCAGCTTTGAACAGAAAAGGCCCGCAGTGTTGCTTCTAACAGCGGCACCACGCCGTTGCCGATGACGACATTGGAGGGTTCTACCTGGACGTAGGCTGCCAAGGCATTTCGCAGATCAGTGAATTCAATGTCCGGATAGTCACGAACGATCTCAGGACGGGACACAGCCTCCCTAAGCGCCTGTAGCATGCTTGGTGGCGGTCCATTTGGATGGATGTTGGCGCTGAAGTCTATGAGTTGTTCTTGTGGGATGTCGAACTGCGCAGCAATCTGCCGCAACTGGCCGCCGTGAGCCGGAATCGGGATGGAAGACGTCGATTCAATCACGGTTGCTCGCATGGAGAAAGAGACATGTGGCGGCGATGCCAAGCAGAGACACGATGGCCGTCAGCCTCATCGCAGAACGTGCGGCTGCAATCGACGGCGGCTTGAATTCGTCTCCGAGATAAGGGGTCGAGGTAGCTTCTCCACCGTAGATATTGGTTCCTCCGAGGCGCACCTGAAGGGCCCCTGCCATTGCGCTTTCTGGCTGGCCTGCATTCGGACTGGCGTGCTTGCCTCCATCCCTCAGCCATGTGGTCAGGCTGCTATGCAATGTCCGGGGCCGCATGAGGAGCGCAGCGACCCCTATCAAAAGCGCCGTGAAACGCGATGGAAGAAAATTGGCGATGTCATCGAGGCGTGCCGCTGCCCTGCCAAAATAGATGTATCTATCATCTCGATGTCCAATCATGGAATCGAGCGTATTGATTGTCTTGTATGCCATCGCGGTGGGCACGCCGCCCACTGCAAGATAGAACAGCGGTGCAACAATTCCGTCACAAAGGCTCTCTGCCAGGGTTTCAATGACTGCGCGACTAATCTCAGTGGCGTCCAGATTGTGAGTATCTCTGCCCACAATTCTAGAAACTCTCGACCTGGCCTGAGTCAAATCTCCTGCTTCCAGAACATCAATAACGTTTGAAGTTTCTTCGAGCAAGCTGCGTGTAGCAAGACAGGTCCACGCCAGGAAAATGTCAACGCACATACCGAGCGATCTGTGCTTCCGATACGCTTGCCGGAGCACCCAATAGGTGAAGAGACCGGATGAAACAGTCAACCCTCCCGCAAGCAAACTTCCCGCTGTGAAGTCGTACCACGGACCCGAGCCAATTCGGCGCAAAGACTTTTCGCCTTGATGGATACATTTGCCGATGAGCCGAACCGGATGTGGAAACCACTGAGGGTCTCCCGCAAGACAATCCAGCAGATACGCAGCGGCAAGGACTCGTGGGCGCATCAACCGCGTACCTCGCTCGTTGCGGAACGCGAGGATTCTTGCCCGTGCAAAGGCAGACCGAGCCAGCCAAAAATGGTTGCGAGATCGAGAGCGCTGCTTACCACTCGCGCCAGATCGTCTAGCTGTATCTCTCTTTGTTCTTTCCAGCGGAAAAGATCGCAGGGTGGCGCTAAATGATGGAAAGCGCGAGCGGCCCTGATAAATTCATGACGGAAGCGATCTTCTGTAAATATTCCGTGGAGATAGGTACCCCATGTGCGACGGTCATCGCTGACGCAACCATCGGTAGTGGTCCTATCAGATTGAGAAGCGCGAGTGAGCCTGGCAAAGGGAGCAGCGCCGGGAAGATACGTTGTCCGGCCAATGTGAATCTCATAGCCTTGCAGCATCTCAATGGATACCTCATGGCCGAAGAGTCGTGACTGCAGGAGTTCCCCTCTAACATTCGCCGTAATTTTCTCAGGCTGCATCTCCGTGCGAATTGCAAGCAGACCTAGTCCTGCGGACGCGCCGTTGGCCTCGATACCGGCTGGGTCCACGATTTCTTTCCCGAGCATCTGCATGCCACCGCAAATACCAACCGTCAGGCCGGTGGCAGCATGGCTATGCAGGAAGTTCCCAATACCTCGCTCACGAAGCCAGTGCAAATCATCGACTGTTTGCTTGCTTCCAGGAAGGATGACAACGTCTGCGCCGAGAAGCTCTTTCGTCGCGCGGCAGAATCGCAAGGAAACGGACGGCTCGGCCAGGAGGGGATCGAAATCGGTGAAGTTAGCCAGAGATGGAAAACTGATGACCGCGACGCGCAATTTGCGAGAGAGTGAGCCGTCGTCACCCCAGTCGGCCCGTACCTTGGTAGACAAGCCTACGCTGTCCTCTTCCTCCAACAGCAGACCTTCGATATAAGGCACAACCCCCAGGCATGGCTTCCCTAAACGTTGCTCGATTTGACGGATACCGGGCAGAAGCAGCGCTATATCGCCGCGAAATTTATTGATGACGAACCCTCGAATGCGCGCTCGCTCATCAGGGTCTAGCAACTCGAAGGTGCCGAGCAGTGAAGCGAAAACACCGCCGCGATCAATATCCCCGACCAAAAGACAGTGCGCATTGGCGAGTTTCGCCATCCGCATGTTGACGATGTCATGTTCCTTGAGATTGATTTCAGCCGGGGACCCCGCGCCTTCAAGGACGATCACATCGTTCTTCGCACTCAGCAGTTCATAGCTCTCTTGCACGATGGGCATCAACTCTTCCACGCGACATTGGTGATATTCCGCGGCGCTGAGACGACCCCAGATCTTGCCCAGAACCACGATTTGTGACGTAGCATCCCCGGTCGGTTTCATCAGGATAGGGTTCATGTGGACAGAAGGCGAAATCCCGGCGGCCTCCGCTTGAAGCGCTTGCGCTCGCCCGATCTCAAGACCTTCCACCGTCGCAGCCGAATTGAGCGACATGTTCTGTGACTTGAACGGAGCCACACGGTAGCTCCGTTGGGCAAAAATGCGGCATAGCGCCGTCGTCAAAAGAGACTTACCCACATGCGAACTTGTCCCAAGGACCATGACTGCTGGAGTAGTCATTTTGTGGTCTCTTCCGGGAAATACGGCTGATCGAAGTGGTCCAGGCGCAGGACATTTTCAAGAGGTATTCTCTGTTCCCATCCCAAGCGTTCGAGTTCCGGTTTTACGTCAAACGAGTCAACATAGCCGAGGCACAAATACGCAACCACAACCATATTGGATGGAACGCCGAGCATTTGCTTCAAAGCGTCTGGATCGAGAATGCTCACCCAGCCCACACCAACCCCTTCCGCACGGGCCGCAAGCCAGAGATTTTGGACCGCGCAGACAGCCGAGTAGATCGCGGTTTCTGGCATCGACTGTCGACCCAGGCCATGGCCTCGTTCATTTTCCGGGTCGCAGAGAATACAAAGATTCTGCGGCGCTTCGAGAATGCCCTCCAGCTTCAGGCTGGCGTATTGCGCAGCTTGCGCTCCCGCATAGGTCTTCGTAGCCGCGCGATTTGTTTCGATAAAGATTTCATGCACGCGCATTCGCACGGGCCGGGAACGAATGACTAGGAAGCGCCACGGCTGCATGAAACCTACCGATGGGGCATGATGCGCCGCTTCCAGGAGGCGCAGCAGCACGGGTTCGCTCAACGGTTCCGGCAAAAAACCGGAACGAACATCGCGGCGTTCCGCAATTGCGCGGTAGACGCCTCCTTTATCGGTTTCGCAAAATTCCCCGGCTCTCGACATTACCATGCCCTCGACCAGCGAGCGCCGGAGTGCTGCTCGTCACGCAGCCGCGAATCGACACCGGCGTGGAACTCGAGCAATCTTCCAAAAAGCCAGACCACATCCGAAAGTCGGTTGAGATAAGGGATGATCTGCGGAGCTACAAACGCATTGCTTTCTGCCAGGCGTATCGCGTTTCGTTCTGCACGACGGCAGACCGTCCTCGCCATTTCAAACGCTGCCGCCTCAATGTGTCCGCCTGGCAAAGACCAGTCGGAAAGAATACCCTCTATTGCTTCGATGGAATGGACCAAGGCGGTCAAGCGATCTACGTCCTCAGATGTAATAACGGGCGCAGGTTTTTTACTTTCTGGCGGAGTCGCCAAGGCCGATCCGAGCCGAAACAGAGTTTTCTGAATTTCTTCCGTCCAACCACGAATCTCCGCGTTCTGGCAGATGCTGCGCGCGAATCCCAATACTGTATTCAGTTCATCTACGGTTCCATAAGCCTCCACTCGAAGATCCGTCTTCGAGACCCGAATGCCACCTGCGAGGCTGGTTTCGCCTCCATCTCCACGTTTCGTTGCAATACTCATCCTTCTGCTCCTTCGGTGTTTAGGTGCTTGCGTGAAAAGACTCTTCGATACTGATGCGTATGACTTTTTCCTGAGTCGGTCTCTTATAGGAAACCGCAAGATTGTGGTCGTGAAAGTCAATCAGTTGTGGAGGCCGCTCAGAGAAAAGGGCCTTCTCGTCAAAGAACCACGGATGCACAGCACCGAGTTCGTCGAGCGTTCGCGCTCGAATGACAACAGCAGGCACGCGGAAGATTTCGGCAGCCAGCAGAGCATAGGCTCGGTGATAGCCATCCCGCAGGAACCATCGTCCGTTGTACTCTGCAACTTCAAGAAATGGACTACCATGATCGATCCACACGGGTATGCACAGCGTGTCGGGAGATGCAGGAGGGCCAATCTTCACTTGAAGATCGGGATTGCCAGAGCGAATGATAATTTCGGAACCGGCAGCGTTCGCCGACCACACGACATCTCCCAGACGTTGCTCCGGGAAAGCCAGCGCAACCAGCTGCTGCCAATCCGCAGACTCGACAGCATGGAAGACTCTTCCCTCATGGAAGATCAGTCTTCTCTGGAAGGCCAGAAGTTTTTGAAGATCGACGACGTACAATTCCCAGTCGAGCCGTTCAAATTCCCGCATCAAGTCGGCTCGCTTCCGTTGCCCTTGTAGCAACGTGGCAATCTCTTTTGTCTCTCGCTGCAGCAGTGGACAGCTTTGCTGTATTGGGCTGCGTATCTGAAGCGCATGTCGTGCTTTTTCGGCGACGAGGTGGATCGCTTCACTCGCCGACAAAGAAGCGCTGCCTCGATCAACACCGGAGTCTAGTCCCCATGCAATCAGTTCGCGGATTTGTACCTGCGTGGAGATCACGCGGATTCCTCGACTGGTCGGCGTTCCATCGCTAGGTTGGGATTGACGAGTATGACTGATCCATATTTCCTGGTGCAATCCCAGGCTTTTTCTTCAGACACCCCGAACATTTGCATGAGCGCAACTCGAATGAAACCTGCGTGCGTCACAACAGCGAGCGTTCCTCCTTTTCCTTCCTCCAAGTAAAATCGAACCTCTTTCGAGATGCGCGCTGCAAAGGCCTGGGTGGCTTCTCCATCGGGAAAACTGCGGTTCGGATATTCTTGAATCCAACGCTGGGCTTCTTCAGGTTCTCTCGTTTCGACCTCACTCCATCGAAGACCTTCCCATCTGCCAAAATGAATTTCACGCAATTCTTTACGTATATGGCATTCGACATGGAAGTGTGCGGCTATCGCCTGGGCCGTCTGTTTCGCGCGTCGAAGGTCGCTCGAATAGACCTCTTGTATCGGCCAGCACCTCAGCTCATCGATTAGATCCGGCAACTGGCTGAATCCATTTGCATTGAGTTCTGGATCGGAGTGACCGCAAAATGTGCCTGCCATATCGGTTTCTGCATGGCGGATGAAAATCAGCTTTGTCATACGCTCCACACCCCGCAAAGATATACGGCAATCTCAGTCAGTTGATTGGTAGCTCCGAAGCAGTCTCCGGTAACTCCGCCGATCCTGCGGGAGTAATAGATCGCGCTGAGACAACTAATCACAGATGACACCAGGAGGGGAATCCAGAAAGCTTTGCGCAATGCATAGGAGACGATTACGAGGGTCAGCAGCGTGCCGATAGCAAGAGACGTGCGCGATACCTTTTGAGCAATCCGCGCTCCCTGTCCGTCATTCTCCCGTGCAGGGCGAAGGAAGTAACTCAAGGGTAAAGTCGTCCATCGACATAGAACCTGGGCAGAGACTGCGAACGCCATGAAATGAGTTGCGGGAAGAGCCGAAAGCAATAGGCATCGAGCGAGCAGGGAGAGCACCAGCGCAATCGCCCCGAAACTTCCAATGCGGCTATCGCGCATGATGGTAAGAATCTGCTCGCGTTTCCATCCTCCGCCAAAACCATCCGCAGCATCGGCCAGACCATCCTCGTGAATGCCTCCCGTGACGAGCACCAGATATGTCACGATCAACAATGCAGTGATCGCCCTGCTCAAGTGTGGCGTGAGCAGGTGGAACAGAAGGGAAGCGCCTACGCCAACCACTAAACCGACCACAGGAAAAAACTTTGCAGAGCGCGACAAGGCGTCGGGCTGAAAATCAACCCCGGATGGCAGAGGCAGCCGAGTCAGAAATTGGAACGCGGCCAGCAATTCCTGAAGCCATCGCCTCATGCTTTCGCCTCGCTCACTCCAGCCGACGCAAACGTGGCCATTTCCGTATAGAGTCGCAGAGCAGACTCAACGATGGGCATGGCAAGAACCGCTCCGGTTCCTTCACCGAGCCGCATTTCGAGGCTGAGGATGGGATTAAGCCCGAGATACTGGAGCAGAAAACGGTGCCCCGGTTCTTCCGAGCAGTGACCAGCAAGGATGTATTCCTTGACCTTCGGTTCGATTGCATACGCCAGGGCTGCTGCTGCAGTTGAGATGAAGCCGTCCGCAATCATGGGTATCCGATGTCTCGCAGCGCCAAGGAAAAATCCTGTCATCGCGGCAATCTCCAGTCCGCCGACGCATTGCAGGATATTCAACGCGTCTGGCTTGCTGTGTGAATCTCCAAAATGCCTTTGAAGAACCGCTTCAATCACATTGATTTTTCGCTTCGTCGATGCATCGTCCAGGCCAGTTCCCTTGCCGGTCACTGCCGCCACAGGCTGTTTCGTAAGAAGCGCGGTAATGGCGCTGGCAGCCGTTGTATTGCCAATGCCCATTTCCCCAACCGCAATGAGTGTTTGTTGTTTTTCGTGCGCGCTCCGCGCCAGTTCCAGTCCCACATCAATAGCTGTCATCAACTGTGAATCTGCCATTGCCTTCTCATTCAGCATATTTTGGCTGCCAGGGCATACCTTGCAATGCATCAGTCCTGGCAAGTCGCCGAAGGTTGCGTCTACACCGACATCGATCACTGTGAGTTCCGCGTGATGCAATCGCGCCAGCACATTGATGGCTGCACCTTCACTCAGAAAATTCATGACCATCTGCGCCGTCACTTCTTTTGGATACGTGCTTACCCCCTCACTCACGATGCCGTGATCGGCAGCGAAAACGTAGACTGCCTTCTTCAGAGGCAGGTCGACAGAGCCTGATCGAATTGCGACGACCTGCGCGGCAATCGATTCGAGACGCCCGAGACTTCCAAGCGGTTTTGTTAGACTGTCGAGCCGACTGCGGGCCTGTGCATGATGCCGCGGGTCAGGCACCGAGATGGATGCGATGGTTTCAGCTAAGGCCGGATTGTCGAATCGGGTCATACCGCTGTGCCCTCTTGAAATCGGTTTTCTGCAATCAGAACAGGATGTTGTCGTGGTGGGCAGTTAAAAGCTCTTTCCAGAATCTTCGGTTTCAGGACATCCGATGGTCGGCCTTGCAGGAGACCCTGATCGGGGCTAAGCAGAAGAACGGAGGAGAAAGTGCCTTGTATCAACTGAAGATCATGCATCGCAGCGAGGATGGTGACGCCCGTCTGATTGAGGAAACGAATCAGATCCAGCAGTTCAAGCTGCCGCCCGATGTCGAGGCTCTGCGTCGGCTCATCCAGCAGCAGAAGCTGCGGCTCCTGAGCCAGACCCAGGGCAATCTTGACTCGCTGGCGCTCTCCGCCGCTCAGTTCATTAAAAATGCGGCCACGAAGATATCCGATATCGGTGAGTTCTATTGCGCGCTCGACCGCCTTCCGGTCTGCGACTGTCAGGCCGCCCCAAAAGCCAAGATGAGGAGTTCTCCCCTGCTCGATGATCTGTTCGACAGTGAATGCAAACGGCACATCGACCTGCTGCGGAATAATCGCAACCAGCCGCGCCGCTTCTGTCCGGGATAAGCGCTGTACTTCGCGACCCTCAAGTGAAACGGAGCCTGCTGAACACCGAACGATGCCCGCAGCCAGTCGCAGCAGCGTAGTTTTGCCGATGCCATTTTGACCGATCAATGCGGCGCATTCGCCTTTAGCCAAGGTGAAGCTGAGATCCTCAAAGATGGAGCGACCTGCGTATGAAAAACAGGCTTGCGAAAATTTGAGCAGTGGAATCATACTGCATACTCCTTTTTTGTACGGCGCAGTAAGTACAGGAAAAATGGCCCTCCGACAAATGCCATCAAGACCCCAACAGGCATTTCCGACGGCGCGAGAAGAGTGCGGGCCAGAGTATCCATAACCACCAAAAAGATAGCGCCAGCAAGTGCGGTGACTGGAAGCAGGCGAACATGATCTGGCCCCATGATCATGCGGGCAACATGCGGGACGATCAATCCAACGAAACCGATCAAACCACCCAGCGCAACAGCGGCCGCTGTCAACAGAGATCCCACCACAATGATGGCGATGCGTACATATTCCACATGGATTCCCAATTGCTGGGCATATTCATCGCCCAGGGCAAGCGTGTTCAGCCTGCGCGCGAGTGGAAAGGAAAGGGCAAGCGCCAGAACGAACATCACAGCCACGACAGCCAACTGTGTCCAGCGCGGAACGCCAATCACGCCGTGAAGCCAGGATGCGAGCACGCGCATTCCCAGTCCGTAGTCTTCGTCGAGAACTTCGATGAAATAGGAGGAATAGCTCAACATTATGCTGACGGCGAAACCGGCAAGCAAAAGATTAACAACCGGGGTCCGCCCGCCAACTCTGGCGATCCAGTAGACGAGGACGATGGTTGCCAAGGAACCGGCAAAGGCCAGAAGCGCTGTACCGCTGAAACCCAGCAGGGACAGCTGAGGCAGGACAAACATGCCGATAGAGGCGCCCAAAACAGCACCCCCGGAAGAGCCTATTACATAGGGATCAGCCAGCGGATTGCGAAACAGTCCTTGGAAGAGGACCCCGGCCACGGACAGCGCGGCACCCACGAGAGCCGAGGCGAGAATTCGTGGCAGGCGAATCTGGAACAGAATTACCTCTTGCTCTTGAGAAAGAGCCTGGTGTCCCAGCATGGTTTGAAGTAATGCCTGCACCGGCACCCGCACCGCCCCAATCACGGTAGAGTACAGAATCGCGATGAATAGCGCACCAAGCAGCAAGGAAAGTACCCGACCCAAGTGCGTCTTCCCGGTTTTCCCATGTACGCTTGACATTTGCACAGAGTCGGTTAGTTGAGCTTCCACGATTCCCCTCCGAGTGTGATCTGAATGCCGGAACGGAAAGTGAACGGGAGAGATGGATATCCGAAGGCTTCGCTGTAGTGTTCGCTCAGCAAGTTCTGAAAGCTGCTGTATACGTTGAGAATATGGTTTACCTGATAGCTACCCGCCAGATCGAGCCTTTGGTAAGCCGCATCGAGATTGCGATTGGGCAACAAGAGCGTTGGTCCGCCATTTTGATCAAATAGAAAATCGCTATCATCGCGCCTGCCAACCAATGTCCCCGTTAACAACCCAGTCCACTTCGCCCTGCTGTAGTTAAGTCCGAAATAACCGGAATGAGGTGCGCGACGAAATGGCCGCGCTCCAACCAGCGGTGTAAATACACCAATGGGTATCGTAGGGAAACTCGGGTTGTATGTCGGAGCCAGCGCATCGCTGGAGAAGGAGCGCTGTACGATCTGGTCCAGATAGGTATAACCTCCACGAGCGAAGAAGTGATTCCCCAACTGATATTCGGTCTCAATTTCAAATCCCTGTGAACGAAATGCCTGGCTGTTCACTGCTGCTCCAAAGAGAAACTGTTGAGCAAGAGCAGGCGGGATTCCTAAATCGTTGATGAGGGCCTGTTCCGGTACAAACTCAATGCCATTCGTAAATTCATCATGGAAGTAGGTAACGCCGATTCGGCCTCGACCAGATAAAAACACCTGATCGACGCCACCGTCATAGCTGCGAGACCGTTCGGCTCCGATCGGCTGAACGCCATATTGCTGGATCAGTTGGGCCCCATTCGGATCTTCCGAAAGTACCTGATATAGAGAATTGAACTGATAGTAGATGCTTGGTTCCTTGACTCCCTTCCCAAAACTAAATCGGAGCTTCGTACCGCTCAGGAATCGAGTATTATCAGGTTTTACGATGTAATAGGCCAGCGACGCACGAGGCGTCGTTTCCAGCCCAAAGATGGAATAGTCTTCAATA